>CAXTTN010000200.1:0-3775 GCA_964247105.1 uncultured Pseudonocardia sp. | reverse complement strand
CGGAACGCGCACCGGACCTCCTGAGGATCGAGACGTGGCGCGGCACAGCGGCGCCGTGGTCCCGACCCAACAGCTCATGCGATCCGTCGAGCGATGATGATCGCAAGCCGGCCGGGCGCGGGCAAGACCGAGCCCTCGACGCCACGGCTGAGGGGTCGCTGAGACCGCGCCCGGGGCCGGGAACGATCCACGGCGAAAAGGCGTTCACCACATGAGTACCCGACGGAGGGTGTCAGAGACCCACTGTCCGGGTCGCGCAGGGGAGGAACGACATGACATCAGCGACGACCACCCGCATCCCGAGCCAGCGTACCGACTCCGACCCGGTGGAGGCCACCCTCCAGCCGTCCGGACGTCCCGAGATGACCGCCGAGGATCTCGACGCACAGAGCCCGGCGGCCGATCTGGTACGGGTCTACCTCAACGGCATCGGCAAGACGGCGCTGCTCACGGCGGCACAGGAGGTGGAGCTCGCCCGGCGGATCGAGGCCGGCGTCTTCGCCCAGCACAAGCTCGACACGCTCGCCGCCGACGGCGTCGGGCCGGATCGCCAGGCCGTGTCGGATTCCCTTGCCGCCGACCTGCGCTGGATCGTCCGTGACGGCCGCCGCGCCCGCAACCACCTGCTCGAGGCCAACCTCCGGCTCGTCGTGTCGCTGGCGAAGCGCTACACCGGCCGCGGCATGCCGCTGCTCGACCTGATCCAGGAGGGCAACCTGGGGCTGATCCGCGCGGTCGAGAAGTTCGACTACACCAAGGGCTTCAAGTTCTCCACCTACGCCACCTGGTGGATCCGGCAGGCCATCACGCGCGGCATGGCCGATCAGGCCCGCACGATCCGCCTGCCCGTCCACCTCGTGGAGCAGGTCAACAAGCTGGCGCGGATCAAGCGCGACCTGCACCAGAAGCTGGGTCGCGACGCCACCCACGAGGAGCTGGCGGCGGAGTCCGGCATCCCGGAGGAGAAGATCGCCGACCTCCTCGACCACGCCCGCGACCCGGTGTCGCTGGACATGCCGGTCGGCTCCGAGGAGGAGGCCCCGCTCGGCGATTTCATCGAGGACGGCGAGGCCACCGACGCGGAGACCACGGTCATCTCGCACCTGCTGCACGACGACCTGCGGCGCGTGCTCGGCACGCTGGAGGACCGCGAGCAGCACGTGATCCGGATGCGCTACGGCCTCGACGACGGGCAGCCGCGCACGCTCGACCAGATCGGCCGCCGCTTCGGGCTCTCCCGCGAGCGGGTCCGCCAGATCGAGCGCGAGGTCATGAGCAAGCTGCGCATCGGCGAGCGGGCCGATCGCCTGCGGGCGTACGCGAGCTGATATACGGGTGTGGCGCGCGCCACCCCTCCGGACGGCACCGCCGTCGCCTAGGGTCGGTGCATGACTGGCAGCGCGCCGCCCGGTCCCGTGTCACCCGCGGTGATGAGGGAGGTACTGGGGCACTTCGTCTCCGGCATCGTCGTGATCACCTCGGTCGCCCCGGACGGGCCGATCGGCTTCACCTGTCAGTCGTTCGCGTCGCTCTCGCTCGACCCGCCGCTGGTGAACTTCTCCCCGGCCCGCACCTCCACCACGTGGCCCCGCATCCGCGACGTCGGCGCGTTCTGCATCAACGTGCTCGCCGCCGATCACCAGGACGTGAGTGCGGGGTTCGCGCGGTCGGGCACCGACAAGTTCGACGGCGTCGAGTGGCGCCCGGCCCCGACGTCGGGCTCCCCGGTACTCAGCGGCGTGAGCGCCTGGGTGGACTGCACGCTGTGGGCCGAACACGACGGCGGCGACCACACGATCGCCGTCGGGCACGTCCAGGACCTCGGCGCCGACGCGTCGCGGCTGCCGCTGCTGTACTACCGGGGCCGCTACGGGGTCACGGCCGATCCCGAGGAGCGTCCATGAAGATCATCGGGGTGGCCGGCGGCCCGGACGCAGGCGGGCGCACCAGCACCGCCGTCGCGGGCGTACTGGCCGGCGTGGCCGAGGCCGGGTCGGCCACGTCGCTGGTCGAGCTCTCCACCACGCCCGTTCCCGACGTCGTGGCCGCGATCGAGGACGCCGACGCCGTGGTGTTCGGCAGCCCCGTCTACCGCGCCACGTACAGCGCCCTGCTCAAGGACCTGCTGGAACGCACCGAGCGCGGCCGGTGGGGTGAGAAGACCGCACCGTTGCAGGGCAAGGTGGCCGCCACGGTGATCACCGGCGCGAGCGGCCACCACTTCCTCGCCACCAACGACCTGCGCAACGTGCTGGCCGGTTTCTTCGCGGTGCAGGTGCTCTCCCCCGGCCTGTACTTCGACCACGGCGCCTACCTCGACCGCAGCACCCTGAACGAGGAAAACGCAGCGTTGACGGCCGCCCACGGCGCGGCGCTGACCGATCTGGCGCGGGCCGTCCGGGCGTCGAAACCGCTGGGCGCCATCACCCCCCAGGTCTAGGACGTGTCTGCTGGATCCATGCCGAGTGAGCGGCTGGAGCTCGTCGAGGCTTCCGGCCGCGAGGATCAGGGAGATACGCTCCTCGTCGGGGAGCTGGACCAGCCGGGCGGCGACGTCCTGCACCCGCGCGTCGTCGCCGGCGAAGCGACTCCGGAGCATCATGGCGGTGAGGCAGCAGGACGGCCTGCCGCTCGCCCTGCTGACGGCCCTCCTGACGGCCGTCGTCAGGGTTTGCGCGCGACACCGGCGTAGACGTAGACGCTGTGCGGATCGGCTAGCGGCCCGTCCGGGCGCCAGCTCAGCACCGGCACGACGCCCGGATCCACCAGCTCGAGCCCGGTGAAGAAGTCCTCGACGGCGGCCCGGCCGCGGGGCACGAACCGCATCCCGGCCGACTCGGCCGCTGCCACGTGCTCGGCCATCGCGTCCGGGTCGAAGTCGGCCGTGGTGTGGGTGGCGGCCAGGTGGCTCCCGCTCGCCAGCGGCTGCATCAGCTGCTCCACGACGGAGGCCGGTTCGTCACCCTCGGTGAGGGACATCAGCATCGCGAGCAGCAGCACCGCCGTCGGAGCGTCGGGATCGATCATCCGCTGCAGGTCGGGGTGGGTGAGGATGTCGCCGGGCTTGCGCAGGTCGCCGTAGACGACGCCCACCGTCCCGGGTGCGGCCGTCGTCGGCAGCAGGGCGCGGGCGTGGGCCAGCACGATGGGGTCGTTGTCGACGTAGACGACGCGTGTACCGGGCGCGATCGCGTGCGCCACCTCGTGCACGTTCGGGCTGGTGGGCAGGCCCGAGCCGACGTCGATGATCTGCCGGATCCCGGCGTCGCGGACCAGGTGGGTGACGGCGCGGACCAGGAAGGCCCGGTTGGCCCGGACATGGCGACGCTGCCGCGGGATCGCCGTGAGGATCTTCTCCGCCAGCGCGCGGTCCGGAGCGTAGTTGTCCTTGCCGCCGAGCCAGTAGTCGTAGACCCGGGCCGAGTGCGGCACCCGGGTGTCGACCTGCGGTGGCAGCCAGGGCGTGGGACTCAGAGCTCACCTCGAATGCCATCCAGGATGGCGGCGGTGCGCTCGGGCGGGTCGATCTGGGCGCAGAGCCGGTCCATCACCACGGCATAGTGGTCGACGTCCGCCCGCTTGTCCAGGTACAACGCGCTGGCCAGCTGCTCGAGGTAGACGATGTCGGGCAGGTCCGGAGCGGCGAACCGCAGGATCGTGAACCCGCCGCCCGCGGCAGGATGCCCACCTCCGGCGAACGGCGCAATCTGGATACGGACGTTCGGCCGCTCGCTCAGCTCGATCGCGCGTCGCAGCGCGGTCTCCAGGATCGGCA
>CAXTTN010000199.1:5164-11234 GCA_964247105.1 uncultured Pseudonocardia sp. | reverse complement strand
CGACAGGCCGGATCACCGGTAGCGACACACCTAACAAAGTACTACTAGTGCCCCGTCGAGAAAGGTCCGGCACGGAACTCAGCGGCCCACGCGCCCGCACCAACCTTCCTCGACGAGGCACTAGATCCAGGGCCGGACGGTGTACGGGCCGGTGCGGCCGCCCTTCCGCTCCGTGATCTTCTTCAGCGCCGCCCGGGCGCCGATGTTCTCCTCCTGCGCGACCGCGGCGATCTCGCCGGTGACGTCGCCGGAGGCCATCGACGTCCCGGTCCACATCGCGGTGCCGGTGAACGTCCAGTTGTGCTCGGCGCGCACGAGCTGCGGATCGCCCCAGTCGGCGTCCTCGTACTCCCACGTCGTCGTGGTGACCTTCCCGGTCAGGTAGGTGCTCACGACGTCGACGCCCGGCGCCCACAGCCCGATCCACGGCACGTTGCGCGGGGTGAAGTCGACCGGCTCCATGACGTGGCCGCCGTCCTCCTCGGCGAGCGTCGCCGCACCGACCGCGACGACGCCGGGGATGGCGGCCGGCCACATGGGCGAGTACGGCTCGAGCGGGTCGGGACGGAAGGTCGGCGTGCCGTCGACGTCGCGCTCGACGAGCGGGTACGACTTCACGCCGTGGTTGCCCGCGGCGGCCACGACGACCATCTCCGAGAGCAGTGCCTCCGTGGCCCGCACCAGCAGGAACGGCGGCTCGTCGTCGACGGTGAAGCAGCCCAGCGACAGGTTCAGCACGTCGGTGCCGGTGCCCAGGAACGAGGCCATGGCCTCGGCGAGCTCCCACGCCGTCGCCGTGCCGTGGTCGCCGCCGAGCACCTTGCGCACCAGCACGTCGGCGCCGGGGGCCCGCAGCAGGATCCGGCCGACGACGAACGTGGCGTGCCCGGCCCAGGTGGGCCGCGGCTCCTCGTCGGGCACGAAGTCGTCGGCCGTGTAGCGGCCCTTCAGCACGGGGCTGTCGAACATCGCCGTGTCGAGCACGCCCACCCGGAGCCCCGGGCCCGGGACGGAGCCCGCGGGCCGGAGCACGACCGGCTCGTCGACCTCCACGGGGAGGTTCGACGCCGCGGCCCAGTGCGGCAGGCCACCCACGACCTCCATGTCGCGGTTGCGCCCCATGCGCAGCGCGCGGCCGTACCTCGTCGCGAAGCGCTCCCGCAACAGGGCCATCAGCACGTCGAGGTCGGTGGGCGGATCCGGGTGCCCGGTAACCTGCGCGGCCATGCGGTCGCGGACCGGCCCGGCGTCCGGCGCGGCACCGACCTTGTCCACACCGGACAGGGTGATCATCGCGACGTGCAGGGCCGGGATCTCCGGCATGCCGTCGAGGTCGCCGACGCCGATCCGCAGGTCGTCGAGCTCGCCGCGGACCGCCCGGAGGTCCCGGGTGTCGATCACGAGCTGGTGGGCGGGTTCGGTCGGGTGGTCGGGCTGACTCATGATGCTCCTCGCGGGTCGTTCGCCGTCGCCACTCGTTCGGAGTCGCGGCGGAGCCCGTTGATACACCCGGTCAGAGGACCGCGACGGCGGACACCACCCGCTCGGGGCCGACCGTGACCCGCAGCGTCGCCCTGCTCGGCTCGGCCGGCAGGGCCAGGACGAACCGGCCCAGGCCGTCGGCCGTGGCCCGGACCGTGCGGCGGGGCGTGACCAGCTCGATCGTGGCGGCCTGGGCCGGGACGAGCTGCCCGGCCAGCCGCCGCTGCTCGACCTCCACCTCGACGGCCAGCCCGTCGGTCTCGAAGGTCAGCATCCGGATCGGGGCGGCGGTGGTGGCCCGGACCGCGACCGGCTCGTCGTCGAGCAGCGAGTCGAACGTCAGGGACGCGAGCTCCGTGTCGACGGTCCTCCAGGTGAGGAGCGCCTTGGCGGCCGCGACGACGTCTGCAGGAGGTTCGTCGTACCGGCGCAGGGCCTCGCCGAGATCGGCGAGCAACGCGTCGTCGCCGTCCACGGTTCCACCCTTCTCAGGGCCACTCACCTCAGGGCCCTCCCTCCAGCAGCCGGCGCAGCCGTTCCAGACATCGTGCCCGGGTCGGGCCGATGCTGCCGATCGGCATCTCCAGCGTGGCCGCCACCTCGGCGTAGGGAGGAGTGTCGACCACCAGCAGCCGCAGGAGGGTGCGGCAGTTGTCCGGCAGCCGTTCGAACGCGGCCCACATGCGCCGGTTGCGGTCCTCGGTGAGCGCCTGCTCCTCGGGACCGGCGGGCGGCTCGCGCAGCCGGTCGCGGTCGAGCCTGCCGTCGTCGTCGGTGGGCAGTTCGCGGCCGCGCAGCCGCAGCATCCGCAGTGCCTCGTGACGCGCCGTGGTGGCCAGCCAGCCGCCCACGGCCTCCGGCTGCTTGATCCGGTCCAGGTGCTCCACCAGCCGCAGCCACGTCGTCTGGACCACCTCGCCGGTGTCCGCCCGGCCCAACCGGAAACCCGACACCAGGCCCCACAACATCGGGCTGAAGTGCTCGACGAGCGCATCCCACGCCGACTGGTCCCCCATGGCCGCCCGGCGCACGGTCGCCGCCACGTCGTTCGGGTCCACTCGGCCTTCCCTGTTGCTGCGGTTCCCGCGGCAACCGCGGAGGTGTGACCCTAACCCAACCGTGCGTGACCATGGCGCGCCTTCCCGGAATTCGGGCCGGAGCCCCGCGAGAACGGTCGGATACCTCGCCGGAGGGTGATTCGCGGCTCAGTCCAGGCTCTCGGCGTGGTGGCAGGCGACGCGGTGGCCGGGCGCCACCCCGGCCGGCTCCCTCAGCTGCGGGCGCTCGTCGACGCAGCGGCCCGGGCGCCGCCACGGGCAGCGCGGCTGGAAGGCGCAGCCACCGTCCGGGGGGTCGGGCGAGGCGTCGAGGAGCAGGATCCGCTCGCGCCGGTCCTCCACCTCCGGGTCGGGCACGGGGAACGCGGAGAGCAGCGCGCGCGTGTACGGGTGCCACGGGGTGCGGTACAGCGCGCGCGCCGGCGCCTCCTCCACGATGCGGCCGAGGTAGAGGACGCCGACGCGGTCGCTGAGGTGCCGGACGACCCCGAGGTCGCGCGCGACGACCAGGTAGGTGAGCTGCCGCTGCACCCTCAGGCGGGTCAGCAGGTCCAGCAGCTGGGCGGCCACCGTGACGTCCAGGCCGGCGACGGGGTCGTCGGCCACCAGGACGTCGGCCCCGGTGCACAGGGCCCGGGCCAGGTCGACGCGCCTGCGGTGCCCGTCGGCGAGCTCGTGGACGGGCGTGCGGAGCGCGGCCGCCGGCAGCTCGACGGCGTCGGCGAGATCCTCCACCCGGCCCACCGCGTGCGCCCCGATCACCGCGCGGGCCGTCCGCCGCTCGGGACGGCCGGTCGCGGGCCGGAACAGCCGCACCCGGCCGCTGCGCGCGGCGGGGTCCAGGTCGACGCCGTCCACCAGCACCCGGCCCGCGGCGGGGCGGGCGACCGCTTCCGCCAGCGCCGACGCCCCGCTCCCCGACTCGCCGACCACGCCGTACGTCTCACCGGCCGCGATCTGCAGCGACACCCCGTCGACGGCCACCGCGCGGCCGCGCAGCCGCCGCCGGCCCCCCACCACCAGGTCGCGGACGTCGAGCCTCGGGATGTCCCCGGCCGTCACTCGGCACTCGCGGGTACGGGGTTGTGGCACCGGAGCAGCCGCCCCCCGCTGACGTCGACGGCCGGGCTGACCTCGCCGCAGCGCGGCAGGGCGCGGGCGCAGCGCGGGGCGAACGCACACGCCTCCGCCCACGGCAGGCGGTCCGCACCGGAGCCCTGGATCGTGGCGAGGCCGACGGCGGGCGGGCCGTCCAGGCGCGGGATCGCGCCCAGCAGCCCGTACGTGTAGGGGTGCCGCGGCGTGCCGAACAGGCGGTGCCGCTGCGCGCGTTCCACGATCCGGCCCCCGTACAGCACGTTCACCGTCTCGCAGGTGCCGGCGACCACGCCGAAGTCGTGGGTGGTCATGAGCAGCCCGGCCCCGGTCTCGCGCACCAGCTCGCGCAGCAGCGCCAGGATCTGCGCCTGCTCCGTGACGTCGAGCGCCGCGGTGGGCTCGTCCGCCACGAGCAGCCGGGGCCGGCCCGCCGCGGCGACGGCGATCAGGGCCCGGCTGCGCGCGCTGCCCTTCAGCTGGTGCGGGTAGGCGCGCGGGTCGGGGATGCCCACGCGGTCGAGCAGCTCCACGGCGGCGCGGCGGGCCGGGGCGCGCCCCAGCCCGCGATGGCGACGCAGCGTCCCGACCAGCTGCGGCCCGAGCGGCACGATCGGGTTCAGCGCCGGGCGCGGGTGGGGCAGCACCATCGACAGGTCACGGCCGCGCCGGGCCCGCATCTCGGCGTCGCGGAGCGCCAGCAGGTCGACACCGTCGAGCACCACCCGGCCGCTGACCTCCACGCCGCGGCCCGGCAGCCCGCGCATCACCGCCATCGCGGTGGCCGAGCGCCCGCTGCCCGACTCCCCCACGAGCCCGACCACCTGACCGGCCGGCACGTCGAAGGAGATGCCGTCGACCGCCACCGCGTCCGGCTGCCCGCGTCGGTGGAAGACGACCCGCAGATCCCGTACCTCGAGCAGCATCGTCCCCTCCCAGCGAGCGTGTCGACTGGCACCCCCCAGGCATGCTCGCCGACGATCCGCCGACGCTAGCGGCGGCGCGTGCCGTCCCGGCAGACCCGTGTGTCACGGTTGCACTACGACGACCTCATGAGAGTGCAGCCAGAGCTGTTCGATCTTCCTTCACCAGCTCTGACTGGGATCTCACGCCCACCTGGGTCCTGCGACGGGCGCGTCATGTCCACATCACCGCCTCAGGCGAGGTCGAACTCGCCGTTCTTGACGCCGGCGACGAACGCGGTCCACTCGTCGGGGGTGAAGACGAGCGCGTGGTCGCGGTCCTTGGTGTCGCGCACGGCCACGCCCCCGCCGGGCAACTGGCCGACCTCGACGCAGTTGCCGAAATCGCAGAAGCTGCTGACCTTGAATTCGATCACGTCGTCGAGTCCTGTTCTTGCTGCCGGGGAGCGTACTGCGCGAGGTAGAGACCGATGAGCTCGGCGGATGCGTGGGGAGTGAGCGACCGGTCGAGTGCGTCGGAGAATACATCCTCGTAGAGATCCACATCGGCGGGCGTGTCCAGGAAGGTCTCGCCGGCGTGACCTTCGATGTAGACGACATCGGACCCGGACTCGGGCGGGATCTCCAGGAGGGTGAACGCCCCGACGTGCACGCGAAGCAACCCCACCTCGAACGGAAGAACCCGGATGGTGACGCTGGGCGACCGAGCTGCGGTCAGCAGCCGTCGGAGCTGGGTGACCATGACCGCCGCTCCGCCGACCGGCCGGCGGAGCACCGACTCGTCGATCACGGCGACGAGCTGCAGCGGGGGGCGGTCGGTGCGGTTCAGCGCCTCCTGGCGGCGCAGCCGCAGCCCGACGAGCTGATCGATGGCGCGGGCCGTGTGCTGAGGCAGCAGCGGTGAGATGACCGACCGCATGTAGTCCTCCGTCTGCAACAGCCCGTGCACCACGGTGATGTCGAACGCACGCACCATCCGCGCGTCGGCCTCGATGGAGGCGTAGCGACCGGGCGTGTCCAGCACGTACCGCTCGGACGGCACCCCCTCGGTGTAGGGCTCCCACCAGCCCTGCTCGCGCCCGTCGTGAACGAGCCGCACGAGCATGTCCTGCTCGGTGTCGGACGTGACGCCGTAGATCCGCATCAGCTCCCGCACGTCGGGGATCTTGGGGATGCCCTTGCCCGTCTCCAACCGGGAGATCTTCGACGTGGAGCAGGTCATCTTCTCGGCCACCTCGTCGAGGGTGAGGCCGGCATTGGTGCGCAGGCGGCGCAGCTCGGCGCCCAGCCGCCTGCGGGATCCGACGGGGCCGTGCGGCGTGGCCATCGCCCTCCGATCCCCGAATGCGCGGTGTTGCTGCGGGTGGGTGATTCTTCAACGTTCCGTAGTTTTGCAATTGCACAGGGCACTGTCGTTGAGGCAGTCTAGACATCCGAGGTCGAGTGGTGGAACCGCCACATCGGCCGGTCGGCATCCCGAGAGGAGGCCGTGGTGAACCCCAGCCGCGCGCT
>CAXTTN010000199.1:307-5154 GCA_964247105.1 uncultured Pseudonocardia sp. | reverse complement strand
CCCCCGCGCACCCCCCGCCACCGCGGAGCGCGCGCACCCCGTCCCCTCCGGCGACCGGCCGGAGCGAGTCGTACACGGGAAGGAGCACGATGATGGTGTCCCACCGCAAGACCACCACCACCCAGGCCCGGAGCAGGTGGTCTCCATGATCGCCGCGGTGCTCGGCATCGCCGCGGGCGTCGCGTTCATCGTCGTGGTCGCGATCGTCGTCGGCATCGTGGACGCCGCCAACGCCGCGTCCTGGCGCGAGGTGGCCGCCGAGCGCCGTCAGCGCTGGGAGGAGGCCCGCAGGCTCTCCTACCACGGGCCGTCCCGTGAATCCGAGGGCTGGGACGACGAGGACTGACCGGCCCGATCTCGGGGAGTGATCGCGCCGGGGGTCCGGCCGCCGCGCAGCTACAGGGCGCGGCGGCCGGACAGGGCTCGGCCCAGCGTCAGCTCGTCGGCGAACTCCAGGTCACCGCCCATCGGGAGGCCGCTCGCCAGCCGGGTGACCGACAGGCCCGGGAAGTCACGCAGCAGCCGCACCAGGTAGGTGGCCGTGGCCTCGCCCTCGGTGTTCGGGTCGGTCGCGATGATCACCTCGGCGATGTCCGTCTCGTCGGACGCCGGGCCCGTGCCGCCGAGCCGGGCGAGCAGCTCCCGGATCCGCAACGAGTCCGGGCCGACGCCGGCCAGCGGGTCGAGCGCACCGCCCAGCACGTGGTAGCGCCCCTTGAACTCGCGGGTGCGCTCCACCGCGAGCACGTCCTTGGGCTCCTCCACGACGCAGACGATCGTCGGGTCGCGGCGGGCGTCGGCGCAGTAGCGGCAGCGCTCCTGCTCGGAGACGTTGCCGCAGACGTCGCAGAAGCGGACGCCGTCCTTGACCTTCTGCAGCACCTCCTGCAGCCGCGACACGTCCGCCGGCTCGGCCGCCAGCAGGTGGAACGCGATCCGTTGCGCGCTCTTCGGGCCGACGCCGGGCAGCCGGCCCAGCTCGTCGATCAGGTCCTGGACCGGTCCTTCGAACACGACCTATCCGATGCCGGGGATGCCGAGGCCCCCGGCCAGCGGGCCCATCTTCTGCTGCTGCAGGGCCTGGGCGGCCGCGGCGGCGTCGTGCAGGGCACCGACGACGAGGTCCTGCAGTGTTTCGACGTCCTCGGGATCGACGACCTTCGGGTCGATCCGCACCGCGAGCACCTCCTGCGCGGCGGTCATCGTGACCTGCACCAGCCCGTTGCCGGCCTGGCCGGTGACCTCGGCCGTGGCCAGCTCCTGCTGGGCGGCCATCAGCTGCTCCTGCATCTTCTGCGCCTGCTGCATGATCATCTGCATGTCGGGCTGACCCGGTTGCACCAGCGGTCTCCTCGCACGTCGTGCCCGGCTGCGTGCCGCAGCCCCGGTGGCCAGAGTAGCCGTGACAGGGTGGGCGCCGTGCGCACCGCCCGTACCTCCGTCGGCCGGCGAACCGCGCTCGCCGTGATGATCTGCCTGGCGGCCGTGGCCTGCGGAGCCACCGGCCCGGTCGCGGCCGGTTCGGCGGACCCCGGTCGCGCCACGTCCGGCCCGGTCACGTCCGGCCCTGCCGCGTCCGGCCCTGCCGCGTCCGGCCCCGCCGCGTCCGGCCCCGCCGTGTCCGGTTCGGTCGCGTCCGGTTCGGTCGCGGCGCCTGCGGTGCCGGGGTCCCCGGGAGCCGCCCCGGTCCCTGCCGCCGGGCCGCCGCCGACCACGCCGGTCGTGGTGCTCGATCCCGGCCACAACGGCCGCAACTCGCAGGACCTCGCGACGGTCAACCGGCCGGTCGCCGACGGCCGCGGCGGCACCAAGCCGTGCAACTCCACCGGCACGGCCACCGACGCGGGCTACCCCGAGCACGCCTTCACCTTCGATGTCGCCACCCGCGTGGCGGCGCGGCTCACCGCAGCCGGCGTCCGCGTGGTGCTGACCCGGCCCGACGACGACGGCGTCGGGCCGTGCGTCGACGTGCGCGGGCGGGCCGGGGAGAAGGCCGGCGCGTCCGCGGTCGTCTCGATCCACGCCGACGGCGCCGCCGCCACGGGCAGCGGCTTCCACGTCGCGTACTCCGACCCGCCGCTGACCCCGTCGCAGGGCGAGCCGTCCCACGCGCTCGGCGTCGACGTGCGCGACGCGCTGCGGGCCGGCGGCTTCCACGACTCGACCTACGTCGGCCGCGGCGGCCTCTCCCCCCGGCCGGACCTGGCGGGGCTGAACCTCTCCACCCGCCCGACCGTGCTGGTGGAGTGCGCCAACATGCGCAACCCGGCCGAGGCCGCCGTGGTGTCGTCGGCGGCCGGCCGCGAGCGCTACGCCGCCGCCGTCACAGCGGGCATCCTGGCGTTCGTCGGCCGCTGATCAGCGTCGCGGTGCGTCGCCGGCCGGACGTGGCCGCCGGCGCACCGGATCGGCGATCAGGGGCCGGCCGTGCCCTGCTCCTCGGCGAACTCGTCGGCCATCCGCTCGGTCTTGCGCTTGACCAGGTAGCCGATCGTCAGGCCGGCCACCAGCGCCACGACGAGCCCGATCCACGAGAACCGGCTCAGCCACGTCTCGGCCACGACACCCAGGTAGTAGACGGCGAACGTGGTGCCGGCCGCCCAGGTGATGCCGCCCAGGGCGTTGGCCGCGAGGAACTTCGGGTAGTGCATCTTCAACGCCCCGGCAAGCGGGCCCGCGAAGATCCGCAGCAGCGCGATGAACCGGCCGAAGAACACCGCGAACACGCCCCAGCGCAGGAACACGCTCTCCGCGAAGTTGACGTTCTTGGGCCCGAAGTGCTTCGGGAACCGCCTGCCGAGCCGGTCGAAGAGCGATCGGCCGTAGCGATGGCCGATGCCGTAGCCGATCGAGTCGCCGATGATCGCGCCCGCCGAACCGGCCACGGCGATCCACAGCGGCGACACCTCCAGCTCGTGACGCGACGACAGCAGGGCCGCGCTGACCAGCACGATCTCGCCGGGCAGCGGGATGCCGAGGCTCTCGATCCCGATCACCCCACCGACGATCAGGTAGACGAGCAGCGGTGGGATCGCCTCGAGCAGGCTGTCGACCGACATGGTCCTGAGCGTAGCTGCGCTTTACCTCTGATCGAGAGCCCGTGCACCCAGCTGAGCGGTGAGCAGCTCGATCGCGGCCTCCTCGGGATCCCGTCGCTCGGCGGGCGCCGGCATCGGCTCGGCGGCAGCCTCGGCGATCATCGACTCCTCGTCGTCGGGCGGCGCCTCCTCCGGCGCCGGTTCGGGTGGCAGCGGGACGCCGTCGTCGGGGGCGGTGGAGCGGCGCGTGGGCGGCGGGCGGGACGGGCGGCGCGGCGGGGCCGGCGGCGCGGGTGGCGGCGCGGCCGCGGCGGCGCGGGCGGGGGTGCTGCCGTCACCGTGCTCGCAGCGCACCCGCCACCGCACCCCGAGCACGGCGTGCAGCGCCTCGGCGATGACGTCGGTGTTGCTGGGCTCCGACAGCAGCCGCGCCAGCGGCGCCGTGCCGATGCTGAGCACCAGGGTGTCGCCCTCCACGGCCCGGACGGTGGCGCTGACCAGGAGCGCGGCGGTGCGCTTCTTGCGCTCCTTCGCATCGGCCAGCACCTCGGGCCAGACGCGGCGCACCGCGGCCGCGTCCAGCGTGCCCGCCGGGCGCTGCGGTGGGGCCGGTTCCGGCTCCTGGGCCTGCTGGGGTGGGCGGACCTGCCCAGCACCGTCCCGCAGCCCGGCGCTTCCGTCGCGGCTGCCGCCCGACCGATCCGGCGCGGCCCCGTCGGAACGGTCCGTGCCACCGGACCTGGTGGCGCCGTCCCCGCCCGACCTGACCGAGCCGGGCCGATCCGAACCTGCTCCCGTGGATCGGTCCGAGCCGGGCCGATCCGAGCCGGGCCGATCCGAGCCGGGCCGATCCGAACCGGGCCGATCCGAGCCGGCTCCCGTGGATCGGTGCGAACCCGATCCGTCCGGACCCTCGCGGCCGGCGCCCGCCCCGCTCCCGCCCACCGCAGCGAGCACCTGATCCGGGCCGGAACCACCCTGAGCGGCGCTCGTCCGTCGATCCGGGCCGGACCCACCCGATGCCGGGCCCGCCTGATCCGAGCCCGAACCGCTCCCCGCGGCATCCGCGAGGCGATCCGAGCCGGGGGCGCCCGAGACCGTTCCCGGCCGGCCCGAGCCCGGCTCTCCCTCACCCGATCCGGGCTGTGCGGAGCCCGCGGGGCGGCGGGACGCGGCGGCGGCGTGGTCGGTCCCGGACACGTCCGGTGCTGATCCGCCCGGTGGACGGTGTTCGGAATCGTCGTCGGGCCGGGACTCCGAGGGCATGTCGCCGCGAGCGCTGGCGCGCTGGAACCGTGGTGGGGCCGCTTCGGCCCCCGCCTCGCCGGGCGGGGGCGGCCCGGGTGCGATGGCGTTGCGCCGCTCCAGGCGTTCGAGCCGTTCGAGCAGCCCCGGCTCGGCGGTGGTGGCCGCGGGAAGCAGCATGCGCGCGCAGAGCAGTTCGAGCAGCAGCCGCGGAGCCGTCGCACCGCGCATCTCGGTGAGCCCGGCGTGCACGATCTCGCTGTAGCGAGTGAGCGTGGCCGGCCCGATCCGGCCGGCCTGTTCGATCATGCGGGACAGCTCGTCGTCGGCAGCGTCCACCAGCCCCCGCTCGGCCGCCTCCGGAACGGCCTGCAGCAGCGTGACGTCGCGCAGCCGCTGGAGCAGATCGGAGGCGAAGCGGCGAGGGTCGTGACCGGCCTCGACGAGCCGGTCCACCGTCTCGAACACCGCGGCCCGGTCGCCTGCGGCGAGCGCGTCGACCACGTCGTCGATCAGGGAGACGTCGGTGACGCCGAGCAGCGCCACCGCCCGCTCGTAGGTGAC
>CAXTTN010000199.1:0-297 GCA_964247105.1 uncultured Pseudonocardia sp. | reverse complement strand
ACCCGCCTCGGTGGCCCTGACGGCGACCTCGGCCGTCGCCTGCTCGTAGGTGACGCCCTCGGGCCCGGCGCCTGCGAGCAGCTGATCGAGCACCGAGAGCGAATCGCGCGCCGACCCGCCGCCCGCGCGGATGACCAGCGGGTACACGGCCGGGGCCACGGTGACGCTCTCCTCGGCGCAGATGCGCTCCAGCAGCTTGCGCAGCGTGCCCGGCGGGATGAGGCGGAACGGGTAGTGGTGGGTGCGCGACCGGATGGTGGGCAGCACCTTCTCCGGCTCGGTGGTGGCGAACACGAA
>CAXTTN010000198.1:0-11254 GCA_964247105.1 uncultured Pseudonocardia sp. | reverse complement strand
CCACGGGGAAGTACACGATCGTGGACCAGAGCGCGATGAAGATCGCCCAGCTCCAGAACTTGACCCGGTCGGCGATGGCACCCGAGATCAGGGCCGGGGTGATCACCGCGAACATCAGCTGGAACATCGCGAAGACCAGCACCGGAATGGCATCCGTGCCGGGCCAGTCCACCGCCGCGGTGGCGGTGTCGGGGTTCTCCGCCACGGCGTAGCCGACCAGCTGCATCACGGAGTTCGCCAGGCCGGCGAAGTCGAGGTTGCCGATCAGGCCGACTCCCCCGACGTCGTCGCCGAAGGCGAGGCTGAAGCCGTAGAAGACCCACAGCACGCCGACCACGGCGAGCGAGATGAAGTTCATCATGAGCATGTTGAGGACGCTCTTGCTACGGACCATTCCGCCGTAGAAGAACGCCAGACCCGGGGTCATGAGCATCACGAGCGCGGCGCTCGCGAGTACCCACGCGGTGTCTCCGGAATTGAGCACGGTTTCCCTCCTGCTGTCGGCCAGGCTGGGGGGAATACTCAGGGTGACGTGTTTCGATGACCGTATCGAGTTGTTTCACATGCGTGAACGGGTCGGCCGCCCAGGTTACGTCCGGGTTACCCGAGTCCACTTTTGACCTCAGGTGAGCAGCGCGTCCACGAACGCGGTGGGCTCGAACGGGGCAAGATCGTCGGGGCCTTCACCCAGTCCGACCAGCTTGACCGGCACTCCGAGCTCGCGCTGCACCCGGAACACGATCCCCCCCTTGGCGGTACCGTCGAGCTTGGTGAGCACGATGCCGGTGACCTTCACCACATCTCCGAAGACCCGGGCCTGCGTCAGCCCGTTCTGGCCGGTGGTGGCGTCGAGCACGAGCAGCACCTCGTCGACCTCGGCCTGCCGCTCCACCACACGCTTGACCTTGCCCAGCTCGTCCATCAGCCCGGTCTTGGTGTGCAGCCGGCCCGCGGTGTCGAGCAGCACGGCGTCGGCGCCCTCCTCGGCACCCCGCTTGACCGCGTCGAAGGCGACGCTCGCGGGGTCCGCCCCCTCCGCGCCGCGCACGACCGTGGCCCCGGAACGCTCGCCCCACGTGATGAGCTGCTCGGCGGCGGCCGCCCGGAACGTGTCGGCGGCGCCCAGCACCACGTGCAGCCCGCCCGCCACCAGCACCCGTGCGAGCTTGCCGGTGGTGGTGGTCTTGCCCGTGCCGTTGACGCCGACGACGAGCAGCACCGCCGGCCTGCCGTCGTGCGGGAGGGCCCGTACCGAGCGGTCGAGGTCGGTGCGCAGCGCCTCGGTGAGCACGTCGCGCAGCAGGGCGCGGGCCTCGTCGGGGGTGCGGACGGCGCGGCGCGCCATCTCGGTGCGCAGCTTCTCGACGAGCTCCACGGTGGTGTCGGGGCCGAGGTCGGCCTGCAGGAGCATGGCCTCGACGTCCTCCCAGGACTCCTCGTCCATGTCCCCCGCGCCGAGCAGGCCGAGCAGGCCCTGGCCGAAGCCGGAGCGCGAGCGCGCGAGGCGGCCGCGGAGCCGCTCCAGGCGTCCCTCGGCGGGTGCGATGTCGTCGGCCTGCGCGGGGGCTGCGCCGTTGGGTGAGGCGGGACCCGGCTCCGGCGGCGCCGCACCCTCGGGCGCGGTGGTGCCGGACGGCGCGGTGTCGGCGGCCGTCGGTGTGGTCCCCGGCTCTTCTCCGGCCCGGACGGCGGCGTCGGGCTCCTCGGTGGCCGTCCCCGAGGAGAAGGCGAAACCGCTCTCCGCCTGGTACGTGCCCTTCTTCGGCGCAGCAGGGCGATCGAGCTCCTCGGGCTCGCGCAGGCTGACCCGGCGCTGTCGCCGGAGGACCAGCCCCGCTACGAGGGCGATGAGCAGGAGCGCCGCCACGACCGCGACGACGATCCACAAGGTCTCCGTGGTCACCCGCCCACCATGTCATGCCCGCCGCACGGCCCCGACCGAAGGTCATGATCGCTCCGAGATCGGGCACAGCGCCCGCTCGCCCGTGTGCCGGATCGGCGAATTCGGCGTGCCGGATCGGTCGACTCGCGGGGGTGGGGGGGTCAGCTCGCCGCCGCGCGGAGGCGCTGGCTGATCACCGTGGTGATGCCGTCGCCGCGCATGCTCACGCCGTAGAGGGCGTCGGCGACCTCCATCGTCGGCTTCTGGTGGGTGATGACGATCAGCTGGCTGGTCTCGCGCAGCTCCTCCATCAGCGTGATCAGCCGCCGGAGGTTGACGTCGTCGAGCGCGGCCTCGATCTCGTCGAGGATGTAGAACGGCGACGGGCGGGCGCGGAAGATCGCCACCAGCAGCGCCATCGCGGTCAGCGAGCGCTCGCCGCCCGAGAGCAGCGACAGCCGCTTCACCTTCTTGCCCGGCGGCCGTGCCTCGACCTCGACGCCGGTGGTGAGCATGTCGTCGGGGTCGGTGAGCACGAGCCGCCCCTCACCGCCGGGGAAGAGCGTCTGGAAGACGATCTCGAACTCCCTGGCGACGTCGGCGTAGGCCTCCGCGAACACCTCGAGGATCTTGTCGTCCACCTCCCGGACGACGGTGAGCAGGTCCCGGCGGGTGTTCTTCAGGTCCTCCAGCTGCGTGGACAGGAACCGGTAGCGCTCCTCCAGCGCCGCGAACTCCTCCAGCGCCAGCGGGTTCACCCGGCCCAGGAGGGAGAGGTCCTTCTCGGCGCGCTTCTCGCGGCGTTGCTGGTCGGCGCGGTCGTAGGGCATCGGCGGGGGCGGGGTGACGTCCTCGCCGCGCTCGCGGGCGGCCTCGTACTCGGCCAGCTCCGAGGCCGTCGCCGGCACGGGTGCGGCCGGCCCGTACTCGGCCACGAGGTCCTCGATGCCCAGGCCGTGGTCGGACAGCACCTTCTCGGTGAGCTGCTCCAGCCGCAGCCGGTTCTGGGCCCGCAGCACCTCGTCGCGGTGCACGGCGTCGGTGAGCTTCTCCATCAGCGCGCCCAGCCGTGTGGTGGTGAGCCGGGCCTCGCCCAGCGCGCGTTCCCGGGCGTCGCGGGCGGCCGCGGCGGCGTCCCGGTCGGCGGCCGCGGCGGCCAGCGAGACCGCGATCCGCTCGCACGCGGTCTCCCCGGCCTCGACGACCAGCGCGGCGATGCGCGCCCCGCGCTCCCGGGCCACCCGGGCCGCCGCGGCGCGCGAGCGGGCCTGGCGCTCGGCGGCGGCCTGGTGGCGCAGGGCGGCGGAGCGGCCGGCGATGGCCCGCGAGCGCTCCTCCGCGGTGCGCAGCGCCAGCCGCGCCTCCACCTCGTCGGACCGCGCGGTGTCCAGGGCGTCGGCGGCGGCGTCGCGGATCTCGGTGTCGGGCTCGTCGTCGACCGGCTCGTCCTCGGCGACGGCGAGCTGATGCTCGGCCGCCTCCAGGGCGAGCAGGGAATCCGAGCGGCGGGCCTCCACCGCGTCGCGCCGGGTGCGCAGGCGCTGGGCCTCGGCCGCGGCGGAGCGGACGACCTGCTCGAAGCGTCCCAGCTGCGCGGACGCCGCCGAACGGCGCTGCTCGGCGGCCTTCAGCTCGGCGCGGGCCGCGTCGAGATCGGCCTGCCGGGCGGACTCCTCGGCCCGCGCGCCCTCCAGCGTCGGGAGCAGCCGCTCCAGCTCCTGCTCCACGGCATCGCGGGCCGCGACGGCCTCGTCGACGGCGGCCTGCACGTCCAGCGCGCTCGACGCGGTGCCGGAACCGCCGTGCGCCCGGTCGGCGGACAGGACGTCCCCGTCCGGCGTGACCGCGGTGAGGGACGGCTCGGCGGCGACGAGCGCGAGCGCGGCCTCCAGATCCTCGACGAGCATCGCGTCGCGCAGCAGGTGCGCGACGAGCCCCCCGAGCTCCCCGCCCACCGCGGTGTCCAGCCGGCGGAACCCCTCCGAACGAGTGGCACTCTCGTCGGAACCTATCCGACGAGAGTGCCACTCGTCGGGGGTGGGAGTGATCAAGAGTGCGGCGCGGCCCGCGTCGCGGCGCCTCAGCTCACGGATGGCCCCCGCTGCCGCGGCGGCGGACCCCAGCGCCACCGCGCCGGCCAGCTCACCCAGCACGGCGGCCACGGCGGTGCGGGCCCAGGGCTCCACCGTGATCAGCCCCGCGACCGTCCCGAGCACGCCCTCGACGTCGCCGTCCAGCAGCGCAGCCGAGCCGTCGCGGCGGGCGAGGCCCACCGACAGCGCGTCCACCCTGGCCAGCCAGTGCGCGCGCTGCTTCTCCGCCTCACGCTCGCGGGCGACCAGCTCGGCCACGCGCTCCCGGGCCCCCCGGTGCGCCTCCGCGGCCTCCGAACAGCGGCGTTCCAGGTCGGGGAGCGACTCGTCGGCGCCCATCTCGGAGCCGGCCGCCGCCAGCTCGGCCTCGGCCGCGCCGGTGCGGTCCTGCGCCTCGGCCAGCGCGTCGGAGAGGCGTTCGATCTCCTCGGCCGTGGCCGCCGCGCCGCTGCGCAGGGCCTCGGCCTTCCCGGCCAGCGTCGCGAGGCCCGCGCGCCGGTCGGCGAGCGCCCGGACGGCGGCCAGGTGGGCGCGCTCGGCCGCGGCGAGGGTGCGCTCGTGCTCGGCCCGCTGGTCGGTGATCTCCGACAGTCGCCTGCGCGCGGTGTCGACCACGGCCGCGAGCTCGTCCTCCTGCTCCGCGACGGCCTCCGCCTCCGCCTCAAGCTCGTCCGGGTCGCGGCCGGGGGTGCGGGCCTCGCCGGCGTCGGCGAGGTGCCGGGAACGCTCCTGCGCCAGCCGCACGGTGCCCGCGAGCCGCTCGGCCAGCGCCGAGAGCCGGTACCAGGTGTCCTGCGCGGCGGCCAGGCGCGGCGCGTCCTGCGCGAGCGCGGCCTCCAGCTCCTCCTGCCCCACGCGCGCGGCGGACAGCTGCTCCTCCACCTCCGCGCGCCGGGCCCTGGCCTGCGACTCGTCGGCCTCCTCGCGCGCCAGCTCGTCCCGCAGCGTCACGAGGTCGTCGGCGGCCAGCCGCAGCCGGGCGTCACGCAGCTCGGACTGGACGGACTGCGCGCGCCGCGCGATCTCCGCCTGCCGGCCCAGCGGCTTGAGCTGGCGGCGCAGCTCACCGGTGAGGTCGGTGAGGCGCGTGAGGTTGGCCTGCATCGCGTCGAGCTTGCGGAGCGCCTTCTCCTTGCGCTTGCGGTGCTTGAGGACCCCCGCGGCCTCCTCGATGTAGGCGCGGCGGTCCTCGGGCTTGCTCTGCAGCACGGAGTCGAGCTGGCCCTGGCCGACGATCACGTGCATCTCGCGGCCGATGCCGGAGTCGGAGAGCAGCTCCTGCACGTCGAGCAGGCGGGCGCGATCGCCGTTGATCTCGTACTCGCCCGCGCCGTCGCGGAACATCCGCCGCGTGATCGACACCTCGTCGTAGGAGATCGGCAGCGCGCCGTCGGAGTTGTCGATGGTCAGCGTGACCTCGGCGCGGCCCAGCGGCGCGCGGCCGGACGTGCCGGCGAAGATCACGTCCTCCATCTTCCCGCCGCGCAGCGCCTTGGCGCCCTGCTCGCCGAGCACCCAGCTGATGGCGTCGACGACGTTGGACTTGCCCGAGCCGTTGGGCCCCACCACGCAGGTGATGCCGGGTTCCAGGCGCAGCGTCGTGGCCGAGGCGAAGGACTTGAAGCCCTTCAACGTCAGGCTCTTGAGGTGCACGGCTCTCCCCGGGACGGTCCGGCGAGCCTACCCAGGAAACGAGCGGCACTTTCGTCGCATAGGTTCGAACGAAAGTGCCACTCGTTCGGTCACGCCTCGACGAAGCCGGTGAAGGTCCCACGGGCCGCGGCCCACTGCTCCACCACCCCGTCGACGCGGCCCGGTGTTGCGGTGCCACGCAGGGCCGCGAGGAGCTGTTGGCACGCCGCGCGGTCACCCTCCGCAACCACGGCGACACGCCGGTCGGGCAGGTTCCTGGCCTCCCCGACCAGGCCGAGCTCCAGCGCCCGGCACCGCGTCCACCAGCGAAAACCCACACCTTGGACGTGACCGCGCACCCAGATGGTGATCCGAACGGCGGAATCGGGAGTGCTCCTCGCCACGCTGCTACGTTATCTCATCGTGATCGGAATCGGCCGCCGTAGCGGGCCGTTGCTCGTCGGCCTGGCCACCGGCGCGCTGCTGGTCGGCGTCGGGGCGCTGGCCCAGCCGGCGGCCGTTGGGCCCGCCGACCCGATCTCCGCCCCGGCAGCGGCACCGACCACCACCCCGGCCCCGGCCGTCCCGACGGTCACCACGGTCGCGGCGGCACCGGCGACCGCCGCCGGTGGCCGGCCCACAGCGGGCCGGGTCGGCACGGGCAGGTCCCCGGGCGGCGGTGGGGCCGCCCGGACCACCGCTGCCGCCGCACCCCCCGCCTCGCCGTCGCCGCGCGCAGGTCGAACCCCCGCCCCGGCACCGGCGGCCGTCGGCGGCAGCCAGACCGCACAGGTCGTAGCGCTCACCAACCAGGCCCGTGTGCGGGCCGGCTGCGCCGCGCTCCACGTCGACGCCCGCCTCACCGCCGCCGCCCAGGGCCACAGCGCCGACATGGCCGCGAACGGCTACTTCGACCACGACGGCCTCGACGGCTCCAGCTTCGCCGACCGCATCGAGGCCCGGGACTACCCCTCCCCCGGCGGCGAGAACATCGCGCAGGGCCAGCGGGACGCGCAGGCGGTGGTGACGGCCTGGCTGAAATCCCCCCGCCACCGCGCCAACATCGAGAACTGCACGTTCACCACCATCGGCATCGGTCTGGCCGGAGCCGACAGGTACTGGACGCAGGACTTCGGCCGCTGAGCGCCCGCCTGCGCCGCCCGACCGAGTTGCAGCATGGTGGCTTTGCTCCAACGAGATTGGAGCAAAGCCACCATGCTGCAATCCGGGGGCGGGGCGGGGGCGGGGGCGGGGCTACAGCTCGAAGCGGTAGCCCATCCCGGGCTCCGTGATCAGGTGCTTGGGGCGGCCGGGCTCGACCTCCAGCTTGCGGCGCAGCTGGGCGAGGTACACACGCAGGTAGTTAGTCTCCGTGCCGTAGTTGGGCCCCCACACCGCCCGCAGCAGCTCACGCTGCCCCACGAGCTTGCCGCGGTGGCGCACGAGCAGCTCCAGCACGCCCCACTCGGTGGGCGTCAGGTGCACCTCGTCACCGCCCGCGCGGATCACCTTCTTGGCGGCCAGGTCCACGGTGAAGTCACCCGCGTCGACCACCGGCTCGCCGTCGACGGCCGAGACCGCGGCCCGACGCACCGCCGCCCGCAGCCGCGCCAGCAGCTCGGCCATGCCGAACGGCTTGGTCATGTAGTCGTCGGCGCCGACGTCCAGGGCACGGACGGTGTCGCCCGAGCCCGTGCGGGCCGACAGCACGATGATCGGCACCGTGGTCCAGCCGCGCAGGCCCTCGATCACCTCGACGCCGTCCATGTCGGGCAGGCCGAGGTCGAGCACCACGACGTCGGGGTGGCCGTCGGCGGCCGCCCGCAGCGCGGCGCCGCCGTCGGGGGCGAGCAGGACGTGGTAGCCGTGCGCGGTCAGGTTGATCCGCAGGGCACGCAGGATCTGCGGGTCGTCGTCGACGACCAGCACGCGGTGGGGCGGCGTCATGCCGAGTTCTCCCCGGCCGGTGGGGCGACGGGAACCGGAGCCGTGATGGTGGTCGGCGCGGTCAATGCACTGCCTCCGGCAGCGAGACCACCACGGTGAGGCCGCCGCCGGGGGTGTCCTCGGCCGTCAACGTCCCTCCCATGATCTCGGTGAACCCGCGCGCGACCGAGAGGCCGAGCCCGACCCCGCTGGCGCCGTCGCGATCGCTGGGGCTCGCCCCGCCGAGCCTCCGGAACGGCGCGAACAGCTCGTCGCGCTCGTGCCGGGGCACGCCGGGACCCGCGTCGACGACGCGCAGCTCCACGCGGTCGTTGTACGCGCTGGCCCGCAGCACGATCGGGGCGTCCCCGGCGTAGCGCAGCGCGTTGTCGACGACGTTCGCGACGACCCGCTCCAGCAGGCCCGCGTCCGCGAGCACGTCGGGCAGCCCCTCGTCGATCTCGATCTTGACGCGGCTCGCGCCGTCGAGGCCGGCCAGCGCCCGCACGGCCACCTCGTCGTAGCCGATCGGGGCGAGCAGCGGCGTGACCGCGCCCGCCGCGATCCGGGACGAGTCGAGCAGGTTGTCGACCAGCGCCGTGAGCCGGTCGGCCGACTCCTCGACGGTGGCCATCAGCTCCATCCGGTCGTCGGCCGAGATCCGCAGGTCCGGGTCGCGCAGGCTCCCGGCGGCGGCCTTGATCGACGTCAGCGGGCTGCGCAGGTCGTGGCCGACGGCCGACAGCAGCGCGCTGCGGGTCTCCGTGGCATCGGCCCGGCGCCGCGACACCTCGGCCTCCACCGCGGCCCGCTGGCTGCGCAGGGCCAGCAACGCCTGCCCGCCCACGACCTCCAGCAGCCGTCGGTCGGCCGCGGCGAGCGACCGGCCGCTCCCGACGAGGTGCAGGTCCTCCTCCACCTCCACGTCGACCTCGGCCTCGTCGGGCGTCGCGCAGCCCATCGGCCCCGAGGACGTGACGCAGACCCACTGGTCGGCACCGGCCCGTTCCAGCAGCGCCACCGAGTGCAGCCCGAACGCCTCGCGCACCTTCTCCAGCAGCCGGGGCAGCGGATCGGTGCGGGTCAGCACCGTGCGCGCGAACGACGCCAGCAACGCACCCTCGGCGCGGGCCCGCGCGGCCTGCTGCGCCCGGCGCGCCGCCCGGTCGACCACGAGCGCCACCAGCACCGCGACCGTCACCATGGCCGCGATCGTGATCACGTTCTCGACCTCGGAGATCGTGAACGAGTAGCGCGGCGGGGTGAGGAAGTAGTTGAGCAGCAGCCCGCCCACCACGGCCGCGACCACGGCCGGGCCGAGCCCGCCGACGAGCGCCACCACCACCGTCGCGAGGAAGTAGAGCACCACGTCGGTGGACAGGCCGACGACCTGCTCCAGCAGCACGCCGCTCCCGGTCGCCACGGCCGGCAGGAGGACCGCCAGCGTCCACCCCAGCGCCTTCCGCGCGAACGGGAGGCCGTTCCGCAGGGCGGGCAGCCGGAACCCGCGGCCCGCCTCGTCGTGCGTGACCATGTGGACGTCGATCGTCCCGGAGTCCTGCACGACCCGGGTGCCGACGCCCTCGGCCGCCATCCGCGCCAGCCGCGACCGCCGGGACGTGCCGATCACGAGCTGCGTGGCGTTGGCGCCGCGGGCGAAGTCGAGCAGCGCGGACGGCACGTCCTCGCCGCCGACGACGGTGTGGAAGCTGGCCCCGACGTCCTCGGCGAGCGTGCGCAACCGGGCCACGGCGCCGACCGGCGGCCCGGCCAGCCCGTCGCCGCGCAGCACGTGCACGGCGAGCAGGTCGGCCGCACCCGAGCGCTTGGCGATCCGGGCCGCGCGGCGCAGCACCGTCTCGCTCTCCTTGTCGCCGGTCAGCGCGACGACGACGCGCTCGCGGGTCTCCCAGACCTCGGTGATCTTCTTGTCGGTGCGGTAGCGCTGCAGCGCCACGTCCACCTCGTCGGCCACCCACAGCAGCGCCAGCTCGCGCAGGGCGGTGAGGTTGCCGGGCTGGAAGTAGTTGGCCAGTGCCGCGTCGACCTTCTCCGCGCGGTAGACGTTGCCGTGCGCGAGCCGGCGGCGCAGCGCCTCCGGGGTGATGTCGACCAGCTCCAGCTGGGCGGCGCCCCGCACCACGTCGTCGGGCATGGTCTCCTTCTGGCGGACGCCGGTGATCCGCTCGACGACGTCGTTGAGCGACTCGAGGTGCTGCACGTTCACCGTGGTCAGCACGTCGATGCCGGCGTCGAGCAGCTCCTCGACGTCCTGCCAGCGCTTGGCGTGGCGCGAGCCGGGCGCGTTGGTGTGGGCCAGCTCGTCGACCAGCACCACCTCGGGCCTGCGGGCGAGCACGGCGTCGAGGTCCATCTCGTCCAGCCCGGGATGGCCGCCGACCTGCCGGCGGGGGACGATCTCCAGCCCGTCGAGCAGCTCCGCGGTCTTGGCGCGGCCGTGCGTCTCCACGACCCCGACCACCACGTCGGTGCCGCGCTCCCGGCGCCGGCGGGCCTCCCCGAGCATGGCGAAGGTCTTGCCGACGCCCGGCGCCGCGCCCAGGTGGATCCGCAACTCGCCGCGCCTGCTCACGGTGCCATCCTCCTCGCCGTGACCGCAGCAGGGCGACACCGCTGCGACCGAACGCGAGCGGTGTCACCCTGCTGCAACTCCGACAACCCCGGCCTCAGCCTCGCGCGGCCGCTACGGCCAGGTTCACCGTCGTCACGTTCACCGTCGGCTCGCCGAGGAAGCCGAGGATCCGGCCCTGGCTGTTCTCGGCCACGAGCTTCTGCACCTCGTCCACCGACAGCCCGGTCACCCGCGCCACGCGCGCGACCTGGATGGCCGCGTAGTCCGGGCTGATGTCCGGGTCGAGGCCCGACGCCGAGGCCGTGACCGCGTCGGCCGGGACGGCCGACTCCGCCACGCCCTCGCGCGCCGCGATCTCCTGCTTGCGCTTGGTGATCGTGTCGAGCAGCTTGGCGTCGAAGGTGCCCTTGTTCGAGCCCCCCGACGTCGACGTGTCGGCCGGGCCCAGTTCGTTCTCCGCCGAGGCCGCGGGCCGGGTGTGGAAGTAGGGGTCGGCGGCGGGGTCCTTCGCGACCGGGTCGATCCCGATCAGCGACGACCCGGCGGGCGTCCCGTCCTTCGCGTACACGATGGAGCCCTCGGCGGGGCCGGCCAGCCCGGGGAGGTGCGCCACCCCGTAGGAGACGAGCGGGTAGGCGATTCCGCAGATCACCGTGAAGACGATGAACAGGCGGAGGCCCGTGACGGTCTGCCGCCACAGCGTGGTGCGCATCAGATCCCCGGAATCAGTCGGACGAGCAGGTCGATGAGGAAGATCCCGACGAACGGCGTGACGACGCCGCCCAGCCCGTAGATCAGCAGGTTGCGGCGCAACAGGTTCGCCGCACTGGTGGGCCGGTAGCGCACGCCCCGCAGGGCCAGCGGGATCAGCGCGATGATCACCAGCGCGTTGAAGATCACCGCGGACAGGATCGCGGACTGCGGCGTGGCCAGCCCCATGATGTTCAGCGTGCCCAGCGGCGGGTAGAGCACCACAAACATGGCCGGCAGGATCGCGAAGTACTTCGCCAGGTCGTTGGCCACGCTGAACGTGGTGAGCGCGCCGCGCGTGATGAGCAGCTGCTTGCCGATCTCGACGATCTCGATGAGCTTGGTCGGGTCGCTGTCGAGGTCGACCATGTTGCCGGC
>CAXTTN010000197.1:0-11313 GCA_964247105.1 uncultured Pseudonocardia sp. | reverse complement strand
CCGGTGGCGCGCAGGCCTGCCGTGATGGCGGCGGCGGTGTGGCGCAGGCGGGCGATGTGCCGGGCCGGGTTCGAGCGGCTCGTCGGGGCCGTGATCGACAGGGCGGCGACGACCGTCCGGCCGTCGTCAATCGGCACCGCGACGCTGGTGAGCCCCAGCCGGCATTCCTCCGCCTCGCTCGCGAGCTGCTCGCGGCGCGCAAGGTCGAGCTGGGCGCGCAGGAGCGCGGGGACGGGTGAGGGTGCGCGGCGTGACCCGGCGGCGGCCGGCGGCCGGCACGGCGTCCAGCTGCATGGGCGTCCGGCTGACGGGGTCACCTCGTCCCGCAGCCGAGGGCCGTCGGACCGGATCGCGGCCGACGTCGACGGTTTCGCGCCCACCGCGTACGGCGGCCTCAGCTCCTGACGAGGGGGACGACCCCGGTGCCGAGCAGCTCGATGGAGTGCAACAGGTCGGCGTGGCGCAGCCGCGGGTTGGTCATCTGCAGGTTGATGCGCTCGACCCCGCCGAGCTGCTCGGAAACGCGCAGGCACTTGGCGGCCACCGTCTCGGGGTCGCCGACGAAGAACGCCCCGTCGGGACCGCGGGTCGCGTCGAACTGGTGCCGCGTCGGTGGCGGGAACCCCCGCTCGCGTGAGACCTGGGTGAACATCGCCGCCCACCCCGGGTAGAACGCCGACGTGGCCTGCTCGACGTCGTCACCGAGGAAGCCGAAGCAGTGCAGGCCGACGCGCATCGTCTCGGGCGGGTGCCCGGCCTCGGCGCCGGCACGCCGGTACAGGTCGACGAGCGGTGCGAACTGTCGCGGCTCGCCGCCGATGATGGCCACCATCAGCGGCAGGCCCAACAGGCCCGCTCGGACGAAGGACTGCGGGGTGCCGCCGACGCCCACCCAGACGGGCAGCGGATCCTGCACGGGGCGCGGGTAGACCCGCTGCCGCACCAGAGGCGGCCGGTGGCGCCCCGACCAGGTGACCTCGGTGTTCTCCCGCAGGCGCAGCAGCAGGTCGAGCTTCTCGTCGAACAGATCGTCGTAGTCGGCGAGGTCGAGGCCGAACAGCGGAAACGCCTCGGTGAACGAGCCTCGGCCGACGACGAGCTCCACGCGCCCACCGGAGATGAGGTCGACCGTCGCGAACTCCTGGAACACGCGCACAGGGTCGGCCGCCGAGAGCACCGTCACCGCGCTGCGCAGCCGGATCCGTGACGTGCGGGCCGCGGCGGCCGCGAGGATCACCGCCGGCGCCGCGTCGTAGTACTCGACCCGATGGTGCTCACCGATGCCGTAGGAGGCGAGGCCGACCCGGTCGGCGAGCTCGATCTCCTCCAGCAGGTGCGCCATCCGCTCGGCGGACTCCACGACCGCGCCGGTTTCCGGGTCGGTCACCACGGCGGCGAAGCTGTCCACTCCCACATCCACGTCCCCACTCTGTCAGGCGCGGTGTCGCCGTTCGCACCGGTCCGCGTCGACATGGCGGGGGGATCGATCCCCCTGGCGCCGAACGAGGGCGAGTCATCCCCGCTCCGACGGGTGGTGGCGCCGGTAGTAGCGGGCCGCACGCACCCGGTCACCGCAGTGCGGGCTGCACCACCGGCGGCGGGCGTGGGTGGCGACGAAGTAGAGCCCGCACGACGGCGCGGGGCAGGTCCGCAGGGGTTTGCCGCCGCGACCTGCGACCAACCGGGCACCGTCTCGGGCGAGCATGCCCAGGGAGCCCGCGAAGGACGCCTCGACGCTCGGGCGCAGTTCCCATCCCTCCGGTGCCCTGTGCAGGACCTCGCGCAGCGGGGCGGCGGCGAGCGCGGCGTTGACCGTACTCGCGGCCCGCCGCTCCTCGGACGCCGTCGGCGGATCAGGACCGTCGGCGACGGCGGCGGCGAGCGTGCGCAGTGCGCAGCGGAGGTCCCGCACCGTGCGCAGCTGCGCGCTGCTCGGTCGCGCGGGCACCGGTCGGCCGAGGGCGGCCAGGAGGGCGCGAAGGTCGTCGCGGTCGCGCAGGCAGTCGAACACCCCGTCCCCGCCGAGCCAGACGGTGTTCATCAGGCGCACCGACGGCGGCTCCTCCGGAAGGACCAGCTCGATGGGGTGCGGCACCACGATTCTCACCCTATAACTCGCTTGCACCCGTGAGAAGTGCCCCAGGAGACTCACGGTTCATGAGGAGTTTGTCCGTGGGAGCAGCTCCGCACGTCGCCACCGCTGCCGCGGACACGGGGAACCTGCGGCTCCACCAGCGGCAGGGATTCCGGATGCGGTCGGTGGGACGCGACGCGTTCACCCCGGCCGCCGGATATCCGGCCGACACAAGCATCGACGGCATCCCGCTGCGCGACCGGGTGTGGCTCGAGACGGAGCTCCCATGAACAGCGCAGGCGAGCCGGTGCCCGCGACCGCACAGACCGCGGGCACGCTGCTGGGTGGCGTGCTCCGAGGTCAGCGGCGCGATCTCGTCGGCGGTGCGGCGCTGATCGCGCTGCTGCAGCTGTCGGAGGCGGCCGTGCCCGTGGCCGTGGGGTTCGTGATCGACACCGCCGTCGCGACCGGCGACCCCGCCGCGCTGGGCCGCGGGCTCGCGCTCACCGCGGCCGTGTTCGCCGTGCTCGCGACCGCGGGCTTCGTCGGGAGCAGGCTGGGTGAGCGCGCCGAGCGTCGCGCCGGCCACGAGGTCCGCCTCGCGGTCGCCCGCCGGGTGCTCGATCCCGCGGGCGGCGCGCCCGGACGTGCGGGCGAGCTGGCGAGCATCGCCGGCTCGGACGCCGACCGCACGGCGTCGGTCTGCCGCGTGATCACGGAGTCGGGTGCGCTGGCGGCGCTCGTCGGCGGTGCGGCGGTGCTGCTGCGCGCCTCGGTCCTGCTGGGGTCGGTCGTGCTGCTCGGGGTGGCCGCCGTGCTGCTGGTGTCGCGGTTGCTCGCCGGACCGCTGGCCCGGCGCGCGGAGGCCGAGCAGGATGCCCTCGCCGCCGCCACCGCGGTGGCCGCCGATCTCGTCACCGGCCTGCGCGTGCTGCACGGCATCGGCGCCGGGGACGCCGCGGCGCGGACCTACCGGGCGGCGAGCGCCGCCGCGCTGCGCACCCGCCTGGCCGCCACGACCACCGACGGCGCCCACACCGGCGCGACCGTCCTCCTGTCCGGGTTGCTGCTGGCGCTCGTCGCGTGGCTGGGCGGGCACCTCGCCTTCTCCGGGGCGATCACCGTCGGCGAGCTCGTCACGGCCGTCGGGCTCGCCCAGTTCCTGGTCGAGCCGCTGCGCGAGCTGACCGACCTCACCCCCGTGCTCGCCGGCGCCCGCGGCGCGGCCGCCCGGGTCGCCGCGCTGCTCGCCGCGCCACCGGCGGTCTCCGCGGGCACCGCCGCGCTGCCGCCCGGGCCCGGTGCGCTGACCGTCCGGGTGCCGGGTGGCCCGCAGATCACGGCCGCGGCCGGAGAACACCTGGGGATCGTGACCGGCCGCCCGGGCCCGCTCATCGACGTCCTGGCCCGCGACGCCGACGGCTGTGTCGAGGTGGACGGAACCGACCTGCGCACCGTCTCCCTGGACGCCGCCCGCGCCGCGGTGCTCGTCGCCCGCCACGACGCCACGCTGTTCGCGGGCACCGTCGTCGAGAACGTCGGCGCCGGCGCGGGCCCCGCGCTCGCGGCCGCGGCGGCCGAGGAGATCGCGGCCGCGCTGGGGCCGGCCGGTGTGATCGGTGAGCGCGGTCGGACGCTGTCGGGCGGGCAGCGCCAGCGGCTGGCGCTGGCCCGGGCACTCGCGGCCCACGCCCGGGTGCTCGTCGTGCACGATCCCACCACCGCGGTCGATCCCGCGACCGAGCACCGCATCGCCGCGGGCATCAGCGAGCTGCGGGCGGGTGCCACCACGCTGCTGGTCACCTCGAGCCCGCACCTGCTGGCCGGCTGTGACCGGGTGGTGTTCCTGTCCGGCCGCGGCGTCGCTCTCGCCGGGACCCACACCGAGCTCGTCGCCGACGAGCGCTACCGGGAGGCGGTGTTGGCATGAGCGAGCCCGCGCTTCCCGTCGCGACGGCGGCGCGCACCCGCGCCGTGGTCGGCGCGCTGCTGCGCCCGCGGTTGCGCCTGCTCGTCGCAGCGGCCGTGGTGCTGGCCGCGGCCACCGTCTCGGTGCTGGCGGTACCGCTGCTGTTGGGCGGCGTCGTCGACGTCGTGACCGGGGCCCGTCCGGGGAACCCGGACGGGCTCGCGCTCGGGGTGCTGGCGGCGGGGGTGGCGTCGGCCGGTCTGGGGGCGCTGGGGTCGGTGCTGCTGGCGCGCCTGGGTGAGGGGTTGCTGGCGGAGCTGCGCGAGAGCGTGGTGGACCGGGCGTTGCGGGCGCCGCTGGCCGTCGTGGAGCGGGGCGGCACCGGTGACCTGCTGTCACGGGTGAGCGGGGACGTCGCCGTCGCCTCCGACGGGATCCGCTCGGCGGTCCCGGCACTCGTCACCGCCGTGCTGGAGGTGGGGCTCACGCTCGCCGGGCTCGGCGTCCTGGACTGGCGGCTCGCGTTGGCCGGGCTGGTACCGCTGCCGGTGTGGGTGCTGGTCACCCGCTGGTACGTCCGCACGTCCGGGCCGCGTTACGCGGCCGCGCGGGCCGCAGCGGGGCGGCGCACCCAGGCGCTGATCGACGGTGTCGGTGGCGCGGCGACCGTGCGTGCCTACCGCCTGCAGGAGCCGACGCTGCGCCGGATCGCGCGGGACTCGCTCGCAGGAGTCGACGCCGACCTGCGGGCGTTCGCCGCGCTCGGCCCGTTCGGCGCTGCCGTCAACGGCGCCGAGCTGCTGGGCACGGTGACGATGCTCGCCGTCGGCTTCCTGCTGGTCCGGGCGGACGTGGTGACGGTCGGCGCCGCCACCGCCGCCGCGCTGTACGTGCTGCGGTTGTTCAACCCGATCGGGCTGGCGCTGTTCCTGTTCGACCAGGCACAGTCCGCGGCCGGCGCGCTGGCGCGGCTCGTCGGCGTGGTGGACCTGCCGGTTGCGGACCTGCCGGTCGCACCGCGGGAGCCCAGCGGCGCGGGTGTGCGCCTGCGTGGGGTCCGGCACGCCTACGACAGTGGCCCCGAGGTCCTGCACGGTATCGACCTCGACGTCGCCGCCGGGGAACGGCTCGCTGTGGTCGGGGCCAGCGGCGCCGGCAAGACCACGCTCGGGGCGGTGCTCGCCGGGCTGCACGAGCCGGCCGCGGGCACCGTTCGGATCGGCGATGTCCCGCTCGCCGAGCTGGCCGAGCCGCGCCGGCACGTCGCGCTCGTGACCCAGGAGGTGCACGTGTTCGCCGGGACCGTCGCCGACAACCTCCGGCTCGCCCGGCGCTCCGCCACCGACGCCGAGCTCTCGACCGCGCTGGAGCGGGTCGGTGCGACGGTGAGGCTCGACGACGTCGTCGGCGACGGCGGCGGCGAGCTGGACCCCACCACAGCGCAGCAGCTCGCGCTCGCCCGGTTGCTGCTGGCCGACCCCGCCGTCGCGGTGCTCGACGAGGCCACCGCCGAGGCCGGGAGCATCGGTGCCCGCCTGCTCGAACGCGCCGCGGACGCCGCACTGGCCGGCCGCACCGCCGTCCTGATCGCCCACCGGCTCACCCAGGCCCGCTCCGCCGACCGGATCGTCGTCCTCGACGGGGGCCGGATCGTCGAGAACGGCACCCACGACGACCTGGTCGCCCGCGGCGGGCACTACGCCACGCTGTGGGCGGCCTGGAGCCGGGGGGCGCGGGGCTGAACGTGACGGCAGACCGGCAGCGTGTGGCGAGGTGCGTCGCCACGCGGCCGGCTTTCGGGCCGGACGTCCTCGCAGGGCTTCTGCCGTGTTCACAGGGGTTGGGGCCTGTGCGACGACGGGACAACCTCTGCGAGGAGGGGTTCAGGACGTGAACCGCATCCGCTTCACGCCGTGGGTGAAGTTGGACAGCAGCATGTCCGGTTCGCCCACCGCGCGGATGTCGGGGAGCCGTGTGAGGAGCTCGCGGAGCATGGCGGTGGCCTCCAGGCGGGCCAGGTTGGCGCCGAGGCAGAAGTGCGGGCCGGGTCCGCCGAAGCCGAGGTGGGGGTTGGGGCTGCGGGTGATGTCGAAGCGGTCGGGGTCGGCGAAGACGGCTTCGTCGCGGTTGCCCGAGCAGTAGAACAGCACGACCTTCTGCCCCGCGCGGACCGGGTGCCCGGCCAGCTCGCCGTCGCGGGTGGCGGTGCGCCGGAACTGGATCACCGGGCTCGCGTGGCGCACGACTTCCTCCACGGCACCGCCGACGCGGCCGTCCAGGTCCGCCAGCAGCAGCGCGCGCTGCTCGGGGTGCGCGGTGAGCAGGCGCAGCGCGTGCGCGATGGTGGCCCGGGTGGTCTCGGTGCCGGCCAGGACGAGCAGCACGAACAGGGTGCCGACCTCGCGCGGGGTGAGCCGTTCGCCGTCCGGGTCGGCGTGCACGAGGGTGCTGATGAGGTCGTCGCGGGGCTCGCGCAGGCGTCGGTGGCCGAGCTGGTCGACGAGGGCGACGAGCGCGTGACCGGCCCGGACGATGCGCAGGCTGCCCGGCACGACGTGCCGGGGCCCGGGTGCGCCGTGGCGCAGCAGATAGTCGCGGGGGATGCCGGTGAACTCGGGGTCGCTGAATCCGACGAGGGTGTTGCCGTGCCGGGTGATCATCGCGTGGTGCCGCTCGGGGATGCCGAGCAGGTCGCAGATCACCTCGAGGGGCAGCCGCCCCGCGACCTGGGCGACGAAGTCCGTGGCGCCCTGCGCGACGACGTCGTCGACGATGCGGGCGGCGCGGGCCCGGACGCCGTCGGTGAGGCGGGCCAGCAGGCGGGGGGAGAACGCGCGGGCGACGACCTTGCGCACCCGGGTGTGCGGCGGCCCGTCCATGTTGATCATCGATCCGAGGTAGCGGGCGAGCCAGGGAGGGATGTCGTAGAGCGAGGCGGCGGTCGGGGCGTTGCCGAACAGGGCGGGATCGCGGCTGGCTTCCACGATGTCGGCGTGCCGGACGACGGCGAGGAAGCCGTCGCCGGTGGGTGTGAACGGCATGCGGTTGCGGAACGGGATCCACTGTGGAGCGTCGAGCCGGCGCAGGGCCGCGAACGTGGCGGCCCGCTCCGCGTCGGGGCGCGCCCAGAACGCGAGGTGTCCCGGGTCGTCCCGTGGTTCGGACTCCGTCACCGCCACGGCGCCAGCTTGGCACAGGAGCGTTCCCCGCAGGGGTCGGTGGGTCGGTGGCCGACGAACCCACCCAGACCGTTTCGGCATTGGTCCTCGTCGGGTCGGTGGGGTGAGGCTGTGGCGACCCACCGACCGAGCGACCCGCCACACGAGACAGAGGACATGTCATGACGACAGGACCGGCCATCGGCGCCGCCATCCGGCCAGGAACCCCGCAGGCCCCGGTGCGGCCACCGCTCCTGCCGCCGTGCCCGGCAGGTGGACGGTGTCGGCCTGCGAGGACCCCTCGACGACAGGGCGGGGCCGGCTTGATCGTCGCACTGGGGGTGCTCGTCGGCCTGGTGTCGTGCGCGGCCCCTGACGGTGGCACGGTGACGGGTGACAAGCCCATCGTGGCGGCAGCGACGGGGACGGCACCGGCGCGGTCGCTGACGACGCTCGTGACGTTCGACGCGGCGAAGAAGGAGACCCCGGAGAACCTGGTGGTGCGGAAGGGCGCCGTGTTCGTGTCGTTGGCCTTCGCGAGCACCCTGACCGCCTTCGGTGAGGACGGTCACGAACGGTCACGACTGACCCTGCCCACCCGAGGTGGGTTCATCGCCGGGCTCGGTTGGGACGAGCAGCGCAACGCGCTCGCCGTGTCCGTCAGCTCACCCGATACGACCACGGCCGGAGTCTGGCTGGTCGAGACCGATCAGTCCGGTCAACTCGGATCACCCCGGCGGCTGGCCGCCCTACCCCCCGACTCCTTCCCCAACGGGCTCACGTTCGATCCGCAGGGCGCCCTCTACGTCGCGGACTCCGCGTTGGGTGTGCTGTGGCGCATCCCGGCCGGAGCCGGCACCGCCGAGCGGTTCGTTTCCGACCCGTCACTGGCCAGGGCGCAGGGCTCGGAGCTTCCCGCAGCCAACGGCATCAAGTACGCCGATTCGAGTCTGTACGTCTCCAATACCGCCCGGAAGCTCTTCCTGCGGATACCGGTCCAAGCCGGCCGTCCGGGCCCGGTGGAGGCGGTGCGTTCCGATCTGCGGATCGACGACTTCGCGTTCGCCCCGGACGGCACGCTGCTGGCCGCGCTCAACGAAGGCAACGAACTCGTGTCCATCGCGCGGGGCGCCGACGGGAGACTCACCGGCCCGGCCACCCATCTGGCCGGAACCGACCAAGGGGTGCACAACCCGTCTGCCGTCGCCGTCGACGGAACCCACGCGTACCTGACCAACGCCGCGTTCGACGGCCCGACCCCGTCGCCGAGCCTGCAGGTGCTCCAGCCCGTCAGCAGCAACGGTTGAACAACTCGCCGTCCCGAGGCGGACAGTTCGATGAGCAATTCACCTTCACCCCGCTGATCGGAATGCCCGCCGCCGCCGAGGTCGAACAGGACCGAGGTGGACAGCTCCCTGCCTGGTGGCCCGCGGACTGACGACGCCGATGCGCGGCATGCCTGCCGGGCGACCTAGCATGGCCTACAGCGGTGAGTCCTCGAGGAAGGTCAGCCGATGGAACTCCGTCACCTTCGCTACTTCCTCGCGGTTGCCGAATGCGGCAGCATCACGCACGCCGCGGAACGGCTGTATGTCGCACAACCGGCGCTGAGCCGGCAGATCCGCCGCCTCGAGCGTGAAGCCGGCGAGCTGCTGCTCATCCGCAAGGCGCGCGGGGTCGACCTCACCGAGGCCGGGTTGCGGATGGTGGACCGGGCACGGGCGGCGGTTGCCACCTTCGACTCGATTCTGGCGCCCCACGGCACCGACGGTCGGCCCGCCGTCGGGAGGCCCGGCACCCTCAGGATCGGGGTGCAGTGCGCCGGACTCGCGGAGCTCACGCCGATCGTCGCAGCTGCCCTGCGCAGTGTGGTGTCCGGCTTCAGCATCGACTTCGTCCCGCTGTCGTTCCGGCAGCTGTTCACGGCGGCGGACACCCGCGAGTTCGATGTCATCCTCGGCACCAGCGGTCTCTATCCCGACCACGCCGACGTCAGCTTCACCCCCGTGCTCGTGGACCCGCTCGTCGCGTTGGTCGCCCGCGACAGCGAGCTGGCCGCGGCAGACGCCGTCGATCTCGCCGACATCGTCGACGAGGTCGGCCTGCCCGTCAGGGGAGCACCCGGCGACTGGGCCGCACCCCTGTTGCTCGCAGGCCCGCGCAACGGCGAGTCAGGGCGCGTGGCCGTCGACTGCGAGTCCCCCACCGACATCGCCCACGCCATGGCGCTGACCCGCCGGATGAAGACGGTGACGCCCTCGGCCGCGTCCGATCGGCTGCTCCCCGGGATAGACACGATCAAACAGGTGCGGATCCGCGGTGCGGACCCTCTGCTGTTCGGCATCTACCTGTTCGGCAGCCTCGACGGTGATGCCACGCGACCACTTCACCTGGTGCGCGACATCGCACTGCGGGTGTCGGGCGCCTTCTCGGACCTCGTGCACGACGCGGTTGTGGTCGACAGCGTTCAGAAGGCTTGACCACCACGAGTACGAGGGGATCGTCGGCGTGTGCGAATCGGCTGGTCAACAGATGCCGTATGCCCCCGGATCGCGAGCGTCCCTCGTGCAGCAGCAGCTGGTCGATCTGTTGGTGCTGGCGGGGTCGATGACCCAGACCCGGTGGACGATGCGGGGCCCGGCGGCGGAACGGCTCGGTGCACGCCTGCGGGCGGCGGCCGCGGCGATCGACGAGTTGGCCGAGGCGACGGCCGAGCACATGGTCGTGTCCGGTTGGCTGCCCAACGGCACCCTGCTGGCGCAGCTGATCGCCGAGGTCGACACCAGGGCGCCCGAGTGGTGGCCGGCGCAGGAAGGTGTCGCCCTGGCGGCGTCGGATGTTGCCTCCGTCGAGCACGCCACATCGCGGCGGGCAGCCATCCTGGAACGAATGGCCCCGAGCAGCGCGGAACTGCTGGAGAAACAGGTCACGACCCTGCACGAGCACCACATCGCGCTCAGTGAATAGAGGCGGAAGTCTCACCGTCGTGGTGCCGGGACGGCGCGTCGGCCTTCGCCCACTCCAGCGTCACCCCACCCAGCTCGCCACCCTCGTCGATGCTGGATTCGGCGACCGCGGCGCGGATCAGGGCCAGGATCGCGTCGCGCGTCCCCGTGGAGAGCTGATCCGTCCCCGGCGGCAGGAGATGGGCGAGGTCGCTGCCCGGCAGGCGGGCGTCGAGACCGACGGCTTGCGCGGAAGCCAGGACGACGGTGGTGATGTCGATCTCCAGCACCTGGGCGATGACCAGCAGCGACGCCGGATCGGGGAACTTCCGCTGGGGAGTTCCGGAGCCCAGCTGCTGCCACCGGCCGCGGCTGAGGGCGTGGCCCGAGCGGCGCTCCAGGTCGGAGTAGGACCAGCCCCGTTCCTGGCTCCGCGAGCGGACCAGATGGTGGAGGGTCGGTGGCAGCTCGTCTGCCCGACTTGCGTTGATCACGTGCTCAGCCCCGCTCGCGTGTGGTCTGTCCCGGGCGATCCGGACCAACTCCTCGACGGCCACAGTAGCGGGCGCAGCGCGCGCCCGGTGGCTACTAACACTTGACAATCTGCTAGAGCTGGTTGACAGGACACCGGGACGAGGACGACTGTGGGTCTGTCGGACCTCTCGCGAGGCCCGTCTCGTTCGATCCCCGATCGACCTTCCACCCACTGCTCCGTGCTCATGGGCTCGCGAGCGCGGGCGACGCGACAGTCCCAGAGCTCACGAAGAGGTGACCTGTGTCCGCAACCCGCCCAGGACGTCGAAGCGCCGCCAGACCGATGTGTGGGGTGCTCGCGCTCGTCATGATGGCCGACCTCGGTGCCGCCGCACCGGGTGTCGCCGTCCCCGCCGGTATCGGGACGAGCACGTCCCAGTACCGGGCCCTCGCGCAGGCGGCGGCCCTGTACGGGCGTGAACCGGGTACGACGAGCAGCGCGGCGCCCGTCGCGTCGGGCTATCCCGTGGTCGAGGGGCCGGTGGGTATCCCGGCCCGGGTGCTGGCGGCGTACGAGGGGGCTGCGGCCGCCATGGTCGGTGCGGCGCCGGGTTGCCATCTGACGTGGTGGATGCTGGCGGCGGTCGGGAAGATGGAGTCCGACCACGCCGCGGGCGGCAGGCTCGACGCGGCGGGCACGAGCCGCATCCCCATCCTCGGGCCCGTCCTGGACGGCTCGAACGGCACGGCGGC
>CAXTTN010000196.1:0-11323 GCA_964247105.1 uncultured Pseudonocardia sp. | reverse complement strand
CCCGGCCGCCCTCGAGACCACCGCCTACCTGGTCGTCGCCGAGGCCGTCACGAACGCGGTCGAGCACGCGCAGGCCCGGGAGGTGCTCCTGGACGTGGATCTCGACGGCGGGTCCCTGGTCGTCGAGATCCGCGACGACGGAGTGGGCGGCGCCGACCCCGCCCGCGGGACCGGGCTGACCGGCGTGATCGACCGCGTCGCGGCCGCAGGCGGGGTGCTGGCGATCAGCAGCCCGGCCGGCGGGGGCACCACCCTCCGCGTCGCCCTGCCCGTCGGGTGAGGTCGAGGTTCACGGCCGTTCCTCCCTGATCATGGGGTCACAGCCCGACGTGGTCACCGGCGTCATCGAGGAGGCGGCGCGCGGGCGGGCGTGACGCCGGCCGGTCATGCACAGATGACCGATGTCCGCCGACGCCGTGCACCCGACAGTGGGAACGGCGAGAAGAACTCCGAACAGAGGAGATCCGATGGGAACGGTCACCGTCGGGCGCGAGAACAGCGCCCCGATCGACATCTACTACGAGGACCAGGGCAGCGGGCCCGCGGTCGTGCTGCTGTCGGGCTGGCCGTTCGACGGCCGGTCCTGGGAGCCGCAGGTGCACCCGCTGCTCACGGCGGGGTACCGGGTGGTCACCGTCGACCGGCGCGGCTTCGGCCGGTCGAGCCGGCCCGGCACGGGCTACGACTTCGACACCCTCGCCGCCGACCTCGACACGCTGCTGCGCGAGCTCGACCTCCGCGACGTCGCTCTGGTCGGCTTCTCCCTCGGCACCGGCGAGGTGGCCCGCTACATCGGCCGGTACGGCACGGACCGGCTGCGCAGCGCGGTGCTCATCGAGAGCCTGGCCCCGTCGTTCGCCAGGTCCGCGGAGAACCCGAACGGCGTCGACGAGGCCGGGGTGGCCGGGGTCCAGCAGGCCATCCTCGACGACCGGTACGCCTGGCTGACCGGGATGATGAACGAGTTCCTCAACCTCGACGACTACCTGGGCAAGCAGGTCAGCGAGGACACCGTGCGCGCGATGTGGGCCGCGGGCGCCGAGGCGTCGCCGTACGCGACGTGGGCGTGCCCGCCCGGCTGGCTCGACGACTTCACCGCCGACATCGCCCGGATCGACGTGCCCACCCTGATCCTGCACGGCACCGCCGACCGGATCCTCCCGATCGACGGCCAGGGCCGCCGCCTGCACGCGGCGCTCCCCGCCGCCCGCTACGTCGAGATCGACGGCGGGCCCCACATCCACTGCGTGACCCACGCCGCCGAGGTCAACCGCGAGCTGCTCGCGTTCCTCGCCGACCCGACCGCAGCCGCGGGCGGTGCGGCGTGACCGCCGTCGGCCAGCGGGTCGTGCTCGAACCCGCCGCGCAGGACCTCACCGAGGCCACGGCCGATCCGAGAGGCCTCGTCGACCTGGGGCCGCTGGGTGCCCGCACGGTGCTCGACGACCTGCAGGCGGCGCCCGTCGACAAGCTGCCCGTCGACGAGGAGTGGGTCACGGTGCCGGCCGCGGTCGGCGACGTCCGCGTGCGGATCGTCCGGCCCCGCGATGCGGCGGCGGTCCTGCCCGTCGTCGTCTACATGCACGGCGGCGGGTGGATCCTCGGCAACGCCGGGACGCACGACCGGCTGGTGCGCGAGCTCGCCGTCGGAGCGCGTGCGGCGGTGGCGTTCGTCGAGTACACGCCCTCGCCCGAGGCGCGGTACCCGGTCGCGATCGAGCAGGGCTACGCGACGGCACAGTGGCTCACCCGCGAGGGAGCCGCCCGCGGTCTCGATGCCACGCGCATGGCCGTCGCCGGGGAGTCGGTGGGCGGCAACATGACCGCCGCGCTCGCGCTCATGGCCAAGGAGCGCGGGGACGTCACGTTCGTCCAGCAGTCGATGTACTACCCGGTGACGGACGCGGCGATGGACACCGCCTCGTACGAGCAGTTCGCCACCGGCTACTACCTCAGCCGGGCGGGCATGGAGTGGTTCTGGGACGCCTACGCCCCCGACCCCGCGCAGCGCTCCGAGATCACCGCGTCGCCGAACCGGGCCACCGTCGACGAGGTCCGCGGGCTGCCGCCGGCGTACCTGTGTGTCGACGAGGCCGACGTCCTCCGCGACGAGGGCGAGGCCTACGCCGCCACGCTCCGCGCCGCGGGCGTGCCGGTCACGACCGTGCGCTACGACGGCACCGTCCACGACTTCATGCTGCTCAACTCGCTGAGCGCCACCCACGCCACCCGCGCGGCCATCGCGCAGGCCACGGCGTTGCTGCGAGCCGCGCTCGGCACGGAGTAGGTCGTGTTCGACGGCTTCACCGAGCACGAGGTGCCGACCGGGCGGGGGACCGTCCTCGCCCGGGTCGGCGGTGGCGGGCCGCCGCTGCTCCTGCTGCACGGCTACCCCCAGACCCACCTCATGTGGCACTCCGCGGCACCGCTGCTGGCCGGCGGGAACACCGTCGTCGTCGCCGACCTGCCGGGTTACGGGGCCTCCTTCCGGCCGGTCCCCACGCCGGACCACGCCGCGCACTCCAAGCGGGCGCTCGCGGCCGACCTGGTGGAGGCGATGGCCGGCCTCGGCCACGACCGCTTCGCCGTCGCGGGGCACGACCGCGGCGGCCGGGTGGCCTACCGGATGGCGCTGGACCACCCCGACCGCGTGACCGCGGCGGCCGTGTTCGACGTCGTGCCCACCGGGGAGGTGTGGGCCCGCGCCGACGCCGCGATGGCGCTGGGCTACTGGCACTGGGCGTTCCTCGCCCAGCCCGCACCGCTGCCCGAGCGGCTGATCGGGGCCGATCCCGACGCCTTCTTCGACCTCCACGTCCGCGCGCTCGGCCTCGGCGGCGCGCCGGACCGGTACCCGGCGGACCTGATGGCGTCCTACCGCCGCCTGCTCGACGACCCGGGCACGGTGGAGGCGATCTGCGAGGACTACCGCGCGGGCGCCGGTGCCGACCGGGAGCACGACGACGCCGACCGCGGCCGGCGCGTGATCGAGTGCCCGCTCCTGGCCCTGTGGAGTGCCCGCGGCGCTCTGCCGCGCTTCTACGGCGACGTCCTCGACGTGTGGCGGCCGTGGGCCCGCCAGGTCACCGGCGAGGGGCTCGACGCGAGCCACTTCCTCGTCGAGGACCGGCCCGAGCAGGTCGCCGGCCTGCTGTCCGACTTCGTCCGGCGGCCGGTCCCGGCCGCCCCCTCGATCCCCTAGGGAGACAACCGACATGACCCCGACGATCGTTCTCGTGCACGGTGCCTACGCCGATTCGACGAGCTGGGAGGGGCTGCTCGGCCGCCTGCCCGCCGGCGGGCGGGTGATCGCGTTCGCCAACCCCCTGCGCGGGCTGGCGACGGACACCGCCCTGCTCACCGACCTGATCAGGAGCCTCGACGGGCCGGTGGTGCTGGTCGGCCACTCGTACGGTGGCGCCGTCATGACCGGGGTCCCCGCGGACGCCGGGGACGTCGTGGCGCTCGTGTACGTCGCGGGCTTCGCGCTCGAGCCGGGGGAGAGCGCCGGGGACGCGTCGGCGCTCGTCCCGGGCTCGACGCTCGGCGACACCCTCGTCGGCGTGCCGCTCTCGGGCGGCGGCACCGACACCTCCATCGCCCAGGACGAGTACCACCAGCAGTTTCTGCGCCGACCTGCCGGCCGAGCAGGCCGCGGTGATGGCGGTGACGCAGCGGCCCGTCACGCGGGAGGCCCTCTTCGAGCCCGCGGGCGGCCAGGCGCTGTGGCGAACGGTGCCGAGCTGGTTCGTGTTCGGCGAGCTCGACCGCAACATCCCGGTCGGGGCGCACCGCATCATGGCCGAGCGGGCCGGCGCCCGGCGCACCGTCGAGATCGCGGGGGCGTCGCACGTCGTGGGCATCTCGCACCCGGACGAGGTCGCGGGCGTGGTGCTCGACGCCGTGGCGGGCCGCGCGACCGTGGCGAGCTGACCGGTTCGATGCGGCGCATCCCGCCGAACGGCTTCGCCATCGCCTTCAGCCTGGCCGGGTTCGGCGGCCTGTGGTCGACGGCCGCGGACGCCGGGTGGGCTCCGCGCGTGGTCGGCGGGACGGTGTTCCTCGTGGCCGCGGTGGCGTGGCTGGCGCTGGTTCTCGCCTACGCCGCCCACGCCGTGACCCGTCCGGGGACGCTGCGCTCCGACCTCACCCATCCGGTCCTGTCGCCGTTCCTGACCCTGGTCACGATCACGCCGATGCTCCTGGTCGCGGGCGGGCTCCGGCCGTACGCACCGACCGCCGCCACCGTCCTGACCGACGTCCTGATCGGGCTGACCGTGCTGCACGGCTCCTGGTTCACCGGGCAGCTGATCTACGCCGAGCACGCGCTCGACCAGCTCCATCCCGGTTATTTCATCCCGACCGTCGCCGGTGGCCTGCTCGCGAGCGCCTGCGCGGCCCAGGTGGGGCAGGCCGACCTGGCGTGGGTGCTGTTCGGCTACGGGACGATCGCCTGGCTCGTCGTCGGGTCGATCATCCTGGGCCGCCTGTTCTTCGGCCCGGGTCTGCCCGCGGCCCTGGTGCCGACCCTCGCGATCGAGGTGGCCCCGGGTGCCGTCGCGAGCCTCGCCTGGTTCTCCCTCGACGGCGGCAGCATCGACACCGTCGCCCGGCTCCTGGCCGGTTACGGCGTCCTGATGGCCGTGGCCCAGGTCCGGCTGCTGCCCGCCTTCCTGCGGCTCGGCTTCTCCGTCGGCTTCTGGGCGTTCGCCTTCTCCTGGACGGCTGTCGCCACCGTGGGGCTGCACTGGATCCGGGAGACCCGACCGGCCGGCGACGACATCGGGGCCGGGCTGGTGCTCGCGGCGGCCACGCTGCTGGTGGGCGCCATCGCGGTGCGGACGGTGGTCGCGCTGTACCGGGGAACGCTGTTCCCGCGCGACGCCGTCGGCGCTCCGCCCCTGCCGGTGACCACCGCGGGTCCGGCGCCTCGCGTGGAGTCCTCCGGACGGCCCGTGCCCTGACCGGCACGGGCGCCCGTCCCGCGTCCTAAGCTGCTCGTGGGACCGGTGTGCGGGAGGTGCGGTGGTCATGCAGCGGCCGCAACGCGCCGGTGATGCCGGACCCGACCCGGCGGTGCACGTCCTCGCCGAGGAGCAGGCGGCGCTGCGCCGGGTCACCGCGATCGCCGTCGCGGGAGAGCCGCCGGAGGCCGTCTTCGCCGCCGTCACGGCCGAGGCGTCCGCGCTGCTGGGCGGCACGCCCGTGTCGCTGGCGCGCTACGAGAGCCGCGGCACCGAGCAGGTGATCCTCGGCCAGACCGGTGATCACGTCGCCGTCGGCGCATGGTTCCCGGCCACCGACCCGGACGGCATCTCGGCCCGGATGTGGAGGTCGGGCCGTGCGGAGCGCACCGACGACTTCGCGGTCATGCCCCTGCAGGGCCGGGTGCGGCAGCTCGGCGTGATGGCGTGCGTCGCGGTTCCCGTCGTCGTCGAGGGCTCCCTGTGGGGCTCCCTGGCGGCGGCCTCGCGGACCGGGCCCCTCCCGGCGGACACCGAGGCCCGCCTGACGCTGTTCGCCGAGATCGTGGCGACGGCCGTCGTGGGCGCGGCGGCGCGCACGCGCCTGCAGTCCCTCGCCGGCGAGCAGGCCGCACTGCTGCGGGTCGCGGCGCTCGTCGCGCGGGGCGCCGCCGAGACCGTGATCTTCGACGCGGTCGCGGTCGAGGCGGCGGCCCTGATCGACGACGAGCCGACGACCCTGGTCCGCTACGAGGGGCGGCGCACGTTCACCGTGTGCGCGACGCGCAACGGGCCGGTGCCGGTCGGCGCCCGGGTCACCCTGCCCGAGGACGACACCGGCACGCTGGCCGACGTGCTCCGCACCCTCCGACCGGCCCGGCAGGACCACCACGCCGACATCGCCGGCCGGTCCTCCTCCCGTCGGGAGTTCGGCGTCGGGTCGAGCGTCTCGGTCCCGATCATCGTGAACGGGCGGTTGTGGGGCAGCCTCGGCACCCTGAACACCGGCAGGCGGCTGCCGGTGGAGACCGACGACCGGCTGGCCGAGTTCGCCGAGCTGGTGGCGTCGGCGCTGGCCGACGTCGAGGCCAGGGCGGAGCTGGAGCGGTTCGGCGAGGAGCAGGGCGCCCTGCGGCGGGTCGCCGAGCTCGCCGCGGTCGGGGCGTCGTCCACGCGCGTGCTCGAGGCGATCGTCACCGAGGCGTCCCGCCTGTCCGACGGAGCCGTCGTGGCCGCGGTCCGGAAGGCGCGGTCCGGGGGCTGGCGGTGGGTCGACACCGGCCGGGCCACGTCGCCCGACCAGGACGCGCTCCTGCGCCGGGTGCTGGCCACCGGCGGGCCGGCCCACATCGGCGAGGCGGGCGACCTCCTCGGCCTCCCGCGCCCGGAGGGCGGGGAACCGGTGTGGGGCTCGGCGGTGCCCGTCCTCGTGGACGGGGAGACCTGGGGGGCTCTCCTCGCCACCAGCGGGTCGCGGCCGCTGCCGTCGAGCACGGCGGAGCGGCTGACGCACTTCGCGCAGATCGCCGCCACCGCCGAGACCGGCGCCCGGTCGCGGCGTGCGCTCGGTCGCCGCGTCGCCGAGCAGGCGGCGCTGCGCCGGGTCGCCGAGCTGGTCGCCCGCGGCGCCGCCCTCGACGAGGTCTTCGACGCGATCACGGCCGAGGCGTCCACCGTGCTCGGCGACGCGGCCGCGAACCTGGTGCGCCACGACGGCGACCACTCCACGGTGGTCGCCACCCACCACGGCTCCCGGCCCGCCGGGCGTCACATCCCGGCCGGGGCCGGCACGGGGGCCGTGGTGGCCGTGCCCGTCGTCGTGGAGGGACGCGTCTGGGGCCGGCTGTCGACCGCCCCTCCGGGACCAGCCCCGCCCGCCGACGCCGAGGACCGGCTCACGGAGTTCGCCCAGCTCGCGGCGGCCGCCATCGCGAACGCGGAGAACCGGGCGAAGCTGCGGGCGTCGCGGGCCCGGGTCGTGGCGACGGCCGACGAGACGCGCCGGCGGCTGCAGCGCGACGTGCACGACGGCGCCCAGCAGCGCCTCGTCCAGACCGTGCTCGCCCTCCGGGTCGGCGTGGACGCGGCCGGCCGCGGGCAGGATCCGGTCGACCTCATCCGGGAGGCGCTGGAGAGCGCGGAGCGTGCGACGGTGGACCTGCGCGACGTCGTGCACGGCATCCTCCCGGAGGCGTTGAGCCGGGGCGGGTTGCGCACCGGACTCGAGTCCTTCGTCGCGGGGGTGTCCGTGCCCGTGGACCTCGACGTCTCGGCCCTGCCCTCCGCGCGGTTGCCGGGCGATCTGGAGGTGACGGCGTACTTCGTCGTCGCCGAGGCGTTGACCAACGTCGTCAAGCACTCCCGGGCCACCCGCGCGCGGGTCACCGTGGCCGGGAACGAGCAGGCGCTCGTCGTCGAGGTCGCCGACGACGGCATCGGGGGCGCGGACCCCCGGGGCGGCACCGGCCTCACCGGGCTCTCCGACCGGGTCGACGCCATGGACGGCGTACTCGTCCTGACCACTACCGGCGGGACCGGGACGACGGTGCGGGCCACGCTGCCCGTGCCCGGCGGGCGGGCGGGGTGACGCCACCGCCCGGGGCCCCGGAGGGTCAGGTGGTGACCGCGGGGGCCGGTGAGCGGGCCAGGCGCCCGGCCAGCGCGGCCACCGCGAGCGCCAGCGCCGCGCAGATCACCCACACGGTCACGTAGCCCGCCTCCGACGTGATCGGCTTCGCCGCGCCGGGGAGCTGGATCACGACCGCGGCCATCACCGCCGCGAAGGCCGCGCCCGCGACGGCACCGCCGACGGTGCGCGCGGTGTTGAACAGGCCGGAGCTGATGCCGACCGCGTCGGCCGGTGCTCGCGTCACCACCTCCGCCGACAGCGTGGCGAGGACCAGGCCGTTGCCGATCCCGACCAGGATCTGCCACACCACGAACGGGCCGGTCGAGTCGTGCGACAGCACCGTCAGCAGGTAGCCCGCCGCCGTCGAGAGGGCTCCCGCGGCCAGCGTGGTGCGCCCGCCGAGGCGCTCGGCGAGGCGGGGGGCGATCACGGTGCCGAGGAAGGCGGCGACCCCGAACGCCAGCAGCACGAACCCGAGCTGCCCGGGGCCCAGACCCAGGCCGAACCCGGTGGCGGCGGGCAGCCCCAGGAACAGCGCCACCGCCACCTGGCTCCCGTACAGCTCGGCGCCGTAGAAGAACGCGGCGACGACCGGGACGCCGAGGGCGCCCCGCACGACCAGCGTCAGGTCGATGAGCGGGTGCTCGACCCGCCGCTCGACGACGACCCACGCGGCGAGCGCCGCGAGCCCCGCAGCGATGCCGCCGACCGTCCGGGCGTCGGCCCACCCCCACGTGCTGCCGTTGCCGACCGCGCCGAGGACCAGCACGAGCCCCACGCCGAGCAGGACGGTGCCCGCCCAGTCGATCCGGCCGGCGCCCCGCACGGTGGTCTCGGGGACGAGCCAGGCCGCCACCGGCACCGTGGCGATCATGACGGCGGCCGGTATCCACAGCGTCGTGGACAGGCTCAGGTACTGCCGTGCGACGCCGGCGAGCAGGAAGCCCAGGCTCCCGCCGACGGCCACGGCGCCGATGAGCAGGCCGATCGCCCGGCCGGCGCGCTCACCCGCGCGCTCGCGGACGATGGCGAACTCCAGCGGCAGGAAGGCCCCCAGCGCGCCCTGGACGGCCCGGCCGAGCAGCAGCACCCCGAACGTGGGGGCGACGGCCACGAGCACCGACCCGCTCGCGACCAGCGTCGCGGCGATGATCAGCAGCCTGCGGTGGCCGTAGAGGTCACCGAGCTTGGCCAGCAGCGGCACGCACACCGCCGTCGAGAGCAGGTAGACCGCGTTGACCCAGTTGAGCTCGGCCGCGGTGGTGCCGTAGTGCTGCAGGATGCCGGGCAGCAGCGGTGAGATCCAGCCCTGCAGGACCCCCGAGGCGAACTCGAGCACGACGAGGAAGCCGACGACCGAGGCGCGGCCGGCCGTCGGGGAAATGCGGGTGGCGGCCGCCATCGGTGCTCCTCGGTCGTCGCTCGGCGCCGGTCGCCCCGACCGGCCCGGTCGATGGTGAGGTCCGATCGGGCGATCCGTGGTGGGGTTGACCGGAAAACCTGCGGGGGCGGGCTCGACGCCGAGTGGTTCGGCGGCTCCGCCGCCGCTGCACGCCTAGAATCGGCCCGCGAGTGCCCGCCGAGGCCAGGGGAGTCCCGCGTTGATCCATCTCGACGGCAGCTGACCATCGAGGCCTGCTCCCATGGTCCCCGAACGTCCTCCCGACCCGTCGGCCAGGCGGGCCGCTCCGGCCGTCGCCCCGCACCCGCTGGCCGAGGAGCAGGCCGCCCTGAGGAGGGTCGCGGCGTTCGCGGCCTCGGGCGAACCGCCGGAGGCCGTGTTCGACGCCGTGACCGTCGAGGGGGCCGCCCTGCTGGGCGCCGCGCCGATGGCGCTGGTGCGGTACGACGAGGAGACCGCGGAGTCGGTCGTCGTCGCGCAGGCCGGCGGCTCCGTCCCCGTCGGGCTGCGGCTCCCGTTCGCCGGCGACACCGTCGGGGCGTGGATGCAGCGCCTGCGGCGGCCCTACCGCATCGACGACTACCACGACGTCCCGGGCGCGGAGGCGATCCTGGCCCTCGGCGTGCGCGCGACCGTGGCCGTGCCCGTGACCGTCGACGGCGCCCTGTGGGGCTGGCTGAGCGCGAACTCGCTGACCGGGCCGATGCCGGCCGGCACCGAGGACCGCCTGAGCCTGTTCGCCGAGATCGTCGCGGCGGCCGTCGTGAGCGCCCAGGCCCGCACGAGCGTCCGCGTCCTCGCCGACGAGCAGGCAGCCCTGCTGCGCGTGGCGGCTCTGGTGGCGCGGGGGAAGCCCGAGCCGGTGATCTTCGACGCCGTCGCCGTGGAGGCGGCGGGGCTCGTCGACGACGAGGCGACGACGCTCGTGCGCTACGAGGGGCGGCGCACGTTCACGGTGCTCGCCACGCGCAACGGGCCGGCCCCCGTCGGCCTGCGGTTCACCGTCCCCGCCGACGACGCGGGCACGCTCGACCGGATGATGCGCACGCACAAGCCGGCCCGGCAGGACGACTACGAGGAGATCGGCGAGCACTCCTACTCCCGGCGCCGGTTCGGGGTGGGATCGAGCGTGTCCGTGCCGATCATGGTCCACGGTCGCCTGTGGGGCAGCCTGGGCGTCCTCAACGAGGGGCGGCGGCTGCCGGCCGAGACCGAGGGGCGGCTGGGCAAGTTCGCGGAGCTGGTCGCGTCCGCGCTGGCGAACGTCCAGGCCCGGGCCGAGCTCACGCGGTTCGCCGACGAGCAGGCCGCGCTGCGCCGCGTCGCGGAGCTGGCCGCGGGCGGGACGGTGTACCCGCTCGTGCTCCGCGCGGTGGTCGCCGAGGCGTCCGGCCTCCTCCCCGACGCCGTCGTGAGCGTCGCGCAGGAGGGGGCGCGCGGGGTCCCCCGCCGCATCGAGGGCGGGGGGACGTCCACGCCGTCCACCGAGGAGGACGCGCTCGTCCGGCAGGTGCTGGCCACCGGCCGGGCGGCCCGGATCCAGCACGGCCGGGACCGTGCGGACGCCCCCGACGCCGACTCCGTCCGGGGCGTCGCCGTCGCGGTGCGCGTGGAGGGAGCGACGTGGGCCGTCCTGGTCGCGACCGGCGCCCGGCATCCGCTGCCGCCCGGGACGGAGGACCGGCTGACGCAGTTCGCCCAGATCGCGGCCACCGCCGTCAGCAGTGCCCGGTCCCGGGACGCCCTGCGCCGCCTCGCCCGGGACCAGGCCGCCCTGCGCCGCGTCGCCGAGCTGGTGGCCCGCGGCGCCGCGCTGGACGAGGTGTTCGTCGCCGTCGCGACGGAGGCGTCGAACATCCTCGGCGAGTCCGCCGCCGATCTCTTCCGCTACGACGACGGCCACGCCACCGTCGTCGCGACGTGCCGGAGCCCCGTACCGGTGGGGCTGCGCACCCCGACCGGTGGGGACACGGCCGGCGCGCGCCTGCTGCGCGAACGGCGCCCGCTCCGGTTCCCGATGCTGGCCGGGACGGACTCGGCCGATCTCGCCCGGGAGCTGTGCGTCGGAGCGCTGGTCGCCGTGCCCATCGTCGTGGAGGGGCGCATCTGGGGTGGGCTGGCGACCAACACCGCAGGCGACGCACCGGCCCGCGATGCGGAGCAACGGCTCGCCGAGTTCGCCGAGCTCGCGGCAGCCGCGATCGCCAACGCGGAGAACAAGGCCAAGCTGCGGGCGTCGCGGGCGCGCGTCGTCGCGACGGCCGACGAGACGCGGCAGCGGCTGCAGCGCGACGTGCACGACGGCGCCCAGCAGCGCCTCGTCCAGAC
>CAXTTN010000195.1:0-11539 GCA_964247105.1 uncultured Pseudonocardia sp. | reverse complement strand
CGTCCCACCGCGCCCACCCACACCAACCGACTCGACCTAACAAAGTACTACTAGAAGCTCGGTCAGATAGTGGAAGTACCTGACGAACCCCCGAACTGCAATATTGTACCGAATGACGCTAGCGCATTCGCATCATTACGGCTTGATGCTACACCAAGCCGCTGGCTGCTAAGTAATTCAGTCGCTTCGCCTCAACCTTGCTATAGCACATGTACTTCTTGATCGTGACGACGACTCACCCGATGAGCTGATGCATGGCGTGCTGGTGTTGCAACACCCTCGGGGGATTGTTTGTCGATGGCCACGCTCTCTTTGTGGGCTACCTACGCGTCCGGCGCGTCTTGTGCGCGGATTATCCAGCCGGCAACGATCTGTGCCGTCGGCCAACCGTCCTCGACGATAAGCTCAATGGCCTCGTGATCGCTGGCGCCGAGTGTGACACCGGATCGAGCAAGTATTTCTGTTAGCCACACCCTGACGCGGGTGCGGATCTCATTGCCGGTGACTGCTTCAGTGAAACCATCGCTGACTGCCCAGCCCAGCCCGAGCGGAATTTCGTCGAAGGGGCCAGTTGGAATGTTGATGACGGTGGTTCGCGTGCTGTCCATAGCGATTGAATCCCTTCTAGATACTCCGGCTGAACCGAAGGTGCAGGCGGCTACGTTAGGAATTAAAGGCTGAACGCGCCACGTGATCAACGCTGTGCGTCCAGTAGTCACGGGTACTGTCACCATCGACGACGAGCGGCGGTGACGGTCCATGGCACGTGAAGCGACTGCGATCACGGCGCTACGCCGCGAGTTGGGCGATCGGCTAGCGGCGTTCCGCAAGGCAGCGGGGATGACGCAGGCTGAGCTTGCGGCGGCCGTCTACTGCGATCGCACGCGTATCGCGCATCTGGAGAAGGGGCGGGGCGCGGCTGACGGGCGGTTCTGGCGCGCGGTGGACGTGCTGTTGAACGCCGACGGCTTACTGGTGAAGGGCGAGCAGCAGTGCCGGGCCGCTCAGCGTGATCATGAGAACCGGCAGCGACAGGACGCGCTGGATACCGTTCGTGGGCGGATCGACGGGTGGAGACAGGACAGCCTGAGCCCTGATGTTGAGGGTGCGCTGCGCGCCGCTACCGACTGGCTGGATGCGCGGACGAGGTGGCCGGTGGGCACCAGTCGGCAACGTGTGGCGCAATGCCCTTCGTAGCGGACGTGGTGGCCGGTCTGGCAGCGATGTGGAGCGGAGTCGCGTGGCCGAGGCGCTCGCGGCCTACTACGGCGCGGGCTATGGCGACATCGGCACGTTCGCGGTCCGCGTGTGCGGGTCGGAGATGCCGACCAGCGTGGTGTGTCGGGCAGAGTGGGTGGGGCTGGGTTGTGAGCTGACGGCCGGACGGGACCGGATGGCGTTGCGCACGGAGGCGCCTGCCCTGCCGCCGCTCGACGAGCACATGGCGGAGGCCGCCGTGCGGCGACTGGCGGACGCGGCCACGGAGCACGTGCGGTTGGCCGACGTGCCGCTCTACCGGCTGGTGGACGTCGCGCCGTCCTCGGAGGCCATCGGCGGTACGTTCGCACTGGGATCGTTCGTCGAGTACGCGCTGACGATGGATCTCCTGGAGCGGGAGCTGACCGACGCGATTACGTCAGGGACGTCGGTGATGCCGTTACGGGATGCCTACCTGCCGGACCTGGGCTCCGTGTTCGACGTCAGCAGCCGGCTCTGCGCGGGGGGTGCGCTGGCGTTGTTCGCCATCGCGCGACCGGCGGACCCGAACCGCGGCCCGGCCGACTACCTGATCCTCGTCCAGCAGCGATCGTCCACTGTGCTCAACGCCAGCGGGAAGCTGGCCGTGATCCCGAAGGGCTTTCACAGCCCGATGGTCGATTACCGGGCCGACGCGCGGATCGGTGCGACGCTGATGCGGGAGTTGGAGGAGGAGCTGTTCGGGCGGGTCGACGTCGACAGCACCGAGGGTCCACAGCGTGCTGCCGCGCCGATGCACCCCACCCGGCTGTCCGAGCCGATGCGCTGGTTGACGGAGCAGCCGGGCCGGATGCGGATGGAGTGCACGGGGTTCGGACTGAACCTGGTGAGCGGCAACTACGAATTCGCCAGTCTGATCGTCGTCGAGGACGAGGAGTTCTGGCCCAGGTTCAGTGGCGTTGTGGGCGCGAACTGGGAGGCCGACGGGCTACGGCAGTACTCGACGCGGGACGACGATCTGCTGGCGGAGCTGGTTGCCGACGAGTCGTGGAGCAACGAGGGGTTGTTCGCACTCGTTCAGGGGCTCACGCGGTTGGGCGAGATCGACGGGACGCGGGTCGATATCCCGTCGATCGGCTGGGCTGTGCGGTAGTCAGTCCGCGGAGCGCCAACGGACAGTCATCACGACGGAAGGTTCCAGCGCTTCCCATGCGTGGCTGATGCCGTGGCGCCAGATGACGTAGTCGCCCGGCTTGGTCATGGTCTGGCTGCCTTCGGTGAGGTCGATCCGGAACCGGCCGCTCGTCAGCACGACAAGGGTCGTGCGCTCGTCGTCGGCCGTCCAATCAGTACGCTTGTCGCCGACCGGGTGACTCATCCACTTCACTTCCACGTCCTTGGCCGCGCGCACGTCGTCGGGAGGCTGGATGTAGTCACCGACGAACCACCCGCGGGTAGGTCCGGAGTCCTCGACGGCGTTACCGGCGGACCAGTCTGCACTCAACGGCGAATCTCCCAGTCGATCGGCGGTAGCTGGACGCGGTGCCCGCCGATCTCGGCCAGGCGCCGGAGACCCTGCATCATCGCGAACAGTCCTTCGTTGCTCCACGCTACATCAGTGATCAGATCGGCCAGCAGCTCGTCATCGGTGGTGGAATATTGTCGTAAACTTGCCGTCTCCCAGTTCGCCTCGACCACTCCGCCGTAACGCGTCCAGAATTCTTCATCCTCGATCACGATCAGGCTGGCGAATTCGTAGTTGCCGCTCACCAGGTTGAAGCCGAAGCCGGTGCACTCCATACGCAGCCGGCCGGGCTCGGACATCAGCCAGCGCATCGGTTCGGACAGGCGACTGTGGTGCATCGGGTCGGCTGTGCGCGCGTGGGACACCGTGTTGTCGACGTCCTCCCGGCCGAACAGTTCCTCCTCCATCTCCCGTCGCAGGGTGGCGCCGATCTGTGCGTCGGCGCGTATGTCGTTGATGGGTTGGTGAAACCCCTTCGGGATCACCGCAAGTCGGCGGGCGGCGTTGAGGACGTTGCCGGAACGTTCCTGGACGAGCAGCAGGTAGTCGGCTTCCCCACGGAACGGGTCGCTCGGGCGCGCGATGGCGGTCAGCGCGAGTGCTCCGCCCGCGCAGAGGCGGTTGCCGACGTCGAGCACGGACGGGATGTCGGGCAGGTACAGGTCCCGTAGGGGGAGCTGGCCGGGTGTGGTCGGCTGACCGGCGGCGATGGCTTCGTCCAGTTCCCCCTCCAGGAGGTCGGTCGTCAGGGCGTACTCGACGAAGTGGGTGATGCCGACCTTGCCGCCGATCCGGTGCTTGTCGATGTCGACGCCGACCACTTGGTAGATCGGGTTGTTGAACACCCGGGTACCGATGGTCAGGGCGTTCGTGATGCGCTGGACGGCGAGTTCGGCGGCTTCCTCGTCGAGCGGTGGGCCGTCAGGTGACGCGGGAACGGGTCGCAACCGGTCGTGTTCGGCGATGAGAGGGCATTCGAGGTCGAGCCAGGAGGGGCGGGTCAGGACGCTCGTCGCGACGGAGCGGGTGCCGAACCTGGCGGTGTAGCAGCCGTGGTCGGCATCGGTGCCGTAGTAGGCGTTGAGTGCCGTGACAGTGTCCTGCTGGCTGACCCGTCCTCGACGTGCTCCGAGATCGCGTAGGTCGCGTACGTCGACGTGACCGAGACGTGCGGCCACGTCGCGGCGGCTGGTGCCGGGCTCGCGGGAGGCGCGCTCGTCGAGCCAGTCCAGCGCCTGCGTGATGTTGCGGTCGTTGATCAGCCGTAGCTCCGCGTCAGATACCGGTTCGCTGAGGGACGGCTCGACGGCCACCGGCTCGACGGGTGTGGCGCCGATGAGTTGCTCGAAGCGGCTGCGGACAGCGGCGGACGCCCGGTCCAGCACGGTGTCCAGAGCCTGCTGCATCTCCGACTGAGGCTTCGTCGTCGGTTTCTGGTGCCAGGCCGCGACGGTGCGGGGTGCGACGCTCAGGTGCGCGGCGAACGCGTCGTTACTCATGCGCAGCGCGGCTTGCAGCGCGCAGGCTGTTCCACCGGTCCAGCCGTTCAGCGGATGCACGTTCGGGCCCCCGGAAATCAGGTTGTGCAGTGGTTGCGCACCAGTCCCGCACTCGCTGTGCGTGGGTTGTGCATGGGAACTGCGGCGCTTTCGACCTTGAATTAGCGGCATGAACACAACGCAGAACGCGGCATCGGAACGAGGGCTGTCAGGGCTCTTTCCGGACATGCTCGGCGACGGTGGACAGATTCACGTCTATCGCGTCGAGGCGTTCGACAATCTCGGTCAGGCACTGTTCGAGAGCGTCCAGGCGCAACCAGAGACGGTCCCCGGACGCGTCGAGCGCGACGTGACGGTCCGGCGGCGGTTCACCCGCCGCTACGGCGTGCAGGTGCCGGGGATGCCAGTTCAGTGCCGTGGACAGGGCCTCCAGTGTCCGCGTGCTCCTCCTTCGCTCGACGACGTGATGCTGGATTTCGCGGACCACGGCCTGCGAGACATGCGAGCGCTCGGCCAGTTCGCGTTGCCGCCAGCCGAGTTCGTCCACCCGGTCGTTGATGGCCTTCGCCACGGCCGCCCAGTCCTCCGACACCCATTCCTCCGCTTTCAGACAGCACGCCGACGGTAGCGGCTCTCCGTCGAACGCGGAGCCGTTTCCCACTTCTTCTCGACGCGTCGCCGATTCGCGCGGCCGTTGTGCGCTGATTTCAGCATCGGGCTGCTGAAATCCACAACAAAGGATTCCCACCATGGCTACTTCTGTGTCCAAAGCCGGGCGACCGGCCCACCTGACCATCCGACAGGCGGCGTGGCTGCTCGCCGTCCCGACCGACACCGTGCGCCGCGCCGTCCGGGTGGGCACCCTCCGCACGACGAGGCGACGCTCGCGGCTCATCGTCTCCACGGCCGACGTCGTGCGTTTGCTCGGCGGTGCGCGATGAGCACCGACAACACTCGCCGGTGGCTGACCGGTGTCACGCTGACCGAGATCGCCGAAGCGCTGGAGTGGGTGCAGCCCGCCTCGGATGACGCGCTCGGGACAGCCGTGGTCCATCACGGCTCGTGCCTGGACCCCCTGCCCAACGGTGACCGGCCCGGGTGGCTGTTCGATCACGAGACACCCGTCGACGTCGCCGCTGCGGTGTGCGCCGGGTGCCGGGTGCGGCTCGAGTGCCTGGAGCTGGAGCTGCGCCTGTTCGGGGCTCAGAAGCTCGGCATGTGGGGCCCGCTCGGGGAGGACGGGCGCCGCGCGCTGCATCCCGTGTGGATGCAGGTTCGCGGGCGCGACGACACGAACGGAGGTGATCGGTGATGAACGGGGTTGAGCTGTTCCTCGGCGGCGTGGCCGCGCTGGCGGTCCTCTCGATGGTCCTGCGGATTCGTGTCGGTGCGCGGCGAGCGCGGGCGGCGGCGGAGATCGCTCAGGCCGGGACGAGCCCGGTGTCGCTGATCGGCCGGATGCTCGTGACCGCACTGGTGATCGTGGGCGTGCAGTGGCTCGTGATCACCCACTCCACGAACACGACTCTCTGGTGGGTCGCACTCGGCCTCCCGGCGCTGGTGACCGCATACACGGTCACCAAGGCCACCACGGTCATGCAGATCGGCCCGTCCCGGCGGTCGAGGGGTGGTCGCCGATGACCACCCCATCCGACGGCGGCGGTGCGCCCGACGACGACCGCGTGGAACAGGAGATCCACGAGGCGGAGTTGCTCTCCGAGCTGGAGAGTGAGTACATCGACCGACACTTCGCGGCCACGACCAGCACGGCGGCCGGTGCGGCGGTTGTGCCTCGCCGGCGAGCCGAAGTGGACCGTCGGCGGGGGAGCGCGGCGGGGCGCGGTCGTGCGGTGGTCACGGTGGTCGGGACGGTGCTGCGCTCGCCGCAGGTGGTGCGGGTGCGGTCGGTGGCCGGCTACCGGGCGCGGCAGGCACCCCGTGACGTCGCCCGGCTGGTGTGGTTCGCGCTACGCGGGCACGCCCGCTGGATCGTGGCGGCGTGGACGTTCTTCACCCACGGCGACCTGCGCGCTGACGCCCGCGCCGCCCGCCTGATCGGCGACCCGAAGGCACGCCGGGAGGCACAGGAGATGATCCGGGCCGACTCCCGGGCCCGGTGGGCGCGGGCCGGGATGGCGGTCGAACGGGTCGGCCGCGTGGCCGGGGTGGTTGCCGTGGCTGGCGGTGTGTTGTGGCTGCTGGACGCGATGATCCTGCGCACGGACATGTGGCCGTGGCTCGCCGACCTCTACGCATTGCTGGGCACGCTGTGGGCTGTCGTGACGGTCGTCGCACCGATCCTGGCCGCGATGGGCGCGGTGGGCTGGATGGTCGCGGCGGTCTACCAGGGCCGCGACCGCAGCCCCGGCGCCGGGTTCCTCGTCCGGCTCGACCGCGACGACGCCGATTCGTGGGTCGACGAGCGGATGATCTCCCAAGCCCTCTCCCACCTCGGGATCGCGCCACTCGACCGGTTCTTCAAAGACGGCGGCACGCTGATCTACACCGTGCCCGCCCGGGTGGACGGCAACGGCACCTACGCCCAGGTCCGCCTGCCCCTCGGTGTCACGGCGGACATGGTGGCTGACCGCCGCGACCGGCTGGCGGCCAACCTCGGGCGGGCCAAGCTGGAGACCTGGCCCACCGAGGGCGCGGAGGCCGGTCAGCTCGATCTGTGGGTCGCCGACAAGGGCAAGCTGGGTCGGGGCGCCGGTCCGTGGCCGCTGCTGGTCGACGGTGACATGGACGTCTTCGACGGGGTGCCGTTCGGTCGGTCGCAGCGCGGGGACCTGGTGCTGGCGCCGATCCTGGAGCGGAACTACATGATCGGCGGGCAACCCGGACAGGGGAAGTCCTCGGCCGGGCGCACGCTCTGCCTCGGGTGTGTGCTCGACCCGTCGGTGGAGCTGCGGGTGTTCGTGTTCGCCTCCAACCCCGACTTCGACCCGTTCGGGCCGCGCCTGTCGGCGTACGTCAAGGGCGATGACGACGAGAACATCGCGGCCGGGGTAGGGGAGTTGCGCCGGTTGCGGGAGGAGGTCACCCGCCGGGGAAAGCTGCTGGAGCGGTTCGGCGCGGCCAAGGTCACCCGCAAGCTCGCCTCCACCGTCGCCGGTCTGCACCCGGTGGTGGTGATCTTCGACGAGTGCCACGAGATGTTCGAGCACCCCGACCACGGCGCCGAGGCCGGATCGTTGGCGATCAAGGTCGTCAAGAAGGCCCGCAAGTGCGGCATCACGCTGCTGTTCCTGACCCAGTCGCCCACGGCGGCGTCGATCCCGAAGGACCTGACCCGCAACTGCTCCAACGGGGTCGCGTTCGCCGTGGCCGATCAGGTCGCCAACGACGGGCTGCTGGGCTCCGGCACGTACCGGCAGGGCATCCGCGCGACCGAGCTACGGGCGGGAGAGGACCGGGGTACGGCGGTCACGGTCGGGCTCACCGCGAACCGGTTCGAGGTGGTGAACACGTTCTATGTCGCGTTCGACGAGGACCGCGACGACGTCACCCCCGTGATCGCACGCGCGATGGCGTTGCTGGCCGATCATGGTCGGGCACTGCCTGCCGCGCCGGAGAACGAGCAGGACGAACCTTGCCCGGACCATCTGGCCGACGTCCACGCAGTGATGCACGGCGAACAGCGGGTGCGCACGCAGGTCGTGCTCCGGCGTCTCGCCGAGCTGAACCCGGCCGAGTACGGCGACTGGTCGTTCCAGCATCTTCGAGACGCGCTCGCGCCCGACGGGGTCACGGCGCGCAAATCCGACGGGGTGATGGTCATCCGCGCGGCCGAGGTCGCTCGCGCGCTCACCGAACGTGACGACGACGATGCCTGAGCAACAGGGAGGACGTCAGGGAGGCAGGGAGGACTCCCTGACCCCCTCCCTGACCAAACTCCCTGCTCTGAGCAGCGACGATGCCCCTCAGGGAGGCGGATCGGAAGATCACGCGGGTACCCGCAATCCGGCCGATCCGAGTGCCTCGGGCACGTCCGGCCTGCCTCCCTCCCTGCCGAGCCGAAGGACAGGGCGAAGAGTCACGGGGTCGCCGCGCGTGACGTCCGGTCGGCGACGGCTCGTCAGTCTGTCCGTCGCCGCCGAGTACGCCGACGTGTCGACGCGGACACTTCGCCGCTACATCAGCGATGGTCGGCTGACGGGCTACCGCGTCGGACCTCGACTGCTCAAGGTCGATCTCAACGAGGTGGAGGCGATCGCTACCCCCATCCCGACCGTTACACCCCACGGTGCGGCAGCCCGGCCGCTGTGAGACTGGCTCGACCTGTCCATGGGGCGCGGATGGTTCGACACGCCGGAGACCCGGTCTGGCACGTATCTGGCACAAAAAAGGTCAGCCCCGGAAATACCGGGGCTGACCTGAGGAAACAGTGGTGGGCGATACAAGGATTGAACTTGTGACCCCTTCCGTGTCAAGGAAGTGCTCTCCCACTGAGCTAATCGCCCGAGGCGGAGGCGGGAATCGAACCCGCGTACAGGGCTTTGCAGGCCCTTGCCTAAACCACTCGGCCACTCCGCCAGATCCTCGGATGGCTCCTGAGATCCGATCCTGGAGAGGTCCGACGGGACCCGAGGTTCCTCCGAGCGGACGACGGGATTCGAACCCGCGACCCTCACCTTGGCAAGGTGATGCGCTACCAGCTGCGCTACGTCCGCAAGTGCAGCGTCTCCGCTGCTGCGATGGGAGAACCTTAGCCTAGCCGCGGCGGGGGTTTCAAACGGCCCCCGCCGCCCCGACCACCGGGCCTCCCACCTGCGCCTAGTCGCGCGCGGGGTCGTTCAGGAGGTCGGCCAGGGCCATGTCGAAGTCCAGCCAGGAGTACTCCGTGTTCCGGGGGACGGCCTCGAACGTCCGGTGCAGGAAGTCGCCCAGCGCCTGGGCGCACGTCGTGAAGACCGCGTGCCCGGAGGGGGAGGACAGCTCCAGCTGCACCTTGCTCGGGTTGTGCGGCATCGGCATCACTCGAACGTCACCCGTGCCCGACTCGGCGATCAGCCCGTCCTGGAGGAGGTCCCGGGCGAACACCCAGTCCACCGCCGTGCCGTTGCCGGTCCGGAAGGACGCCTGAACCGCGAACGGGTCGCGGCTGTGGTAGCTCAGGTCGACCTTGACGGGCACGACCGGAGCGTCGGGGGCGATCAGTTCGAACACCGCCGGAGAGCAGATGACCGTGTGCTCGTCGCGCATCGTGCAGCCTCTTTCGTGGTCCCGCCGTGGTTCGTCATGCAGAAAAACGACGGGCTGGCGAAGATGTGACGGGTAGGGGCCCACAGACCGCCCGGATGACCCCACCTATCACTCTGACGGGTCAGCGTGTCCCACCGATCACCGCACGTCGGTGCCGTGTGGGACACGTCGCTGGGACTAATCTGAACCGGTCGCCGCCCGGCGGCGTATACAGATCGTGAGGATCCCACTGGTGGCCGAGGTTGCCGAGACTCCCGACGCGCCCGATCGGCGCAACCGGGCCGCGTCTCGCGCGGGCGTCAACGGACGCAGTCAGGATCCGGCCGACGAGGCGCTCGTCCGCCGCATCGTCGGCGGTGACCAGCTGGCCCTCGGCGAGCTGTACGACCGCTACGGCCGGCCCGCGTACTCGCTGGCGCGGCGCATCTGCGCTGATGACGGCATCGCGGAGGATGTCGTCCAGGAGGTGTTCCTCGCCTTCTGGCGCGATCCGACCCGCTTCGACTCCGCTCGCGGATCCTTCGGGACCTGGTTGCTGACGCTCGTCCACCACAAGTCCGTGGACGCCGTGCGGCGCGAGAGCGCCATCCGTCGCCGCACCGTCCCCGCCTCGGACGACGGCGAGGAGTGGTCGGCCCCGCCGGGACCGGGCGCCGACCAGGCCGCGCTCGGGAAGGTCGTGGCGGGCCAGGTCCGGGACGCGCTCGGCGGGCTTCCCGCCGAACAGCGCCAGGCGCTCGCGCTCGCCTACTACGGCGGTTACACGCAACGTGAGGTCGCGGCGCTCACGGGTGTACCTCTGGGCACCGTCAAGTCGCGCATGTTCACCGGGGTCCAGCGGCTGAGAAGCGTCCTCGGTCCGCTCCTGGGCGACATCTCCAGTGATTTCCTCGGCGGTGCGCGATGAACGCCGTCGAGAACCAGCCCTGCCCGCTGAACGAGCAGGCCGTCGGCTGGGCGCTGCACGCACTGGAGCCCGACGAGGAGATGGCCGTGCTCCTGCACGTGCCGCACTGCCCGTCGTGCCAGGCCGTGGCGCGCGACGCCGAGGGCGTGCTGTCCCAGCTCGGCGCCTCCGTCGAGCAGGTCGAACCGCCACCGTCGCTGCGCAACGCGCTCATGGCGGCGGTGGCCGAGACGGCCCAGGACGTGGTCCCGACGACGGCCATCCCGGTGACGGGAGCACCTGCTGCCGTCGTCCCACCGCCGAGGCATCGCGCGCCGGAGCCCGCGGCCGGGTCCTCGCCCGAGGGGGGCTCACGCGGGTCGTGGCTGTCGCGGCGCCGGCTCGTCGCGGCCTCCTTCGCGTTGGTCGCGGTGATCGCCGTCGGCGGCTTCGCCGTCCGCACCACCCAGTTGCAGCAGGAGAGCCAGACCCTCGCGGCCCGGGCGCAGAGCGTCGCCAACCTCTTCCAGCAGCTCGACCGGCCCGGCGCCAAGCACGCCGTCCTGGCGAGCCTGAAGTCCGGCGGGGCTGCCGCGGCCGTCGTCGTGGTCGACGGGCAACGGCAGGTGTTCAGCATCGGCCTGCCGAACAACGCCATCGACGACAGCACCTATGTGCTGTGGGGTCTGCGCGCAGGTGCGGCCGCCGCGCCGCTGGGAGCGTTCGACGTGACGCCGACCGATCCCGGCGTGCGGACGGTCGGATCCGGAGCGCAGAACGACGGGTTCACCGACTACGCCATCTCCATCGAGCCCGGGCGGACGATGCCGACGGCGCCCACCGATGTCCTCGCGAAGGGCGCGGTGAGGGTGTGAACGCCGCCCGCGCGTTCCGCGGAACGCGCGGGCACGGGCGGACCTGGCTGCGGAGCCGGATCTCGGTGTGATGTAGAGTCTGCCGCGGCAAGGGCGATTAGCTCAGGGGGAGAGCGCTTCGTTCACACCGAAGAGGTCACTGGTTCGATCCCAGTATCGCCCACAGCCGAACGGCCTGGTCAGAGGCTCTTTTCAGAGCTTCCAGCCAGGCCGCTCGTCGTTTCTGGGTCGGGTGAGGCATCAGAAGGGCATCACGCGGGCAGCAGCTCTCCCGGCGGCCCGTCGTCGGCTTCGTCGTCGAGGGCGCGCAGGATGCGGGTCGGGTCGTTGGTGCGCCGGGTGTAGAGGTCCA
>CAXTTN010000194.1:0-11619 GCA_964247105.1 uncultured Pseudonocardia sp. | reverse complement strand
TGCAGCATGGTGGCTTCACTCCAACGACGTTGGAGTGAAGCCACCATGCTGCAACGAGGGGGTCAGGCGCCGCCGCGGTCAGGCGCCGCCCGCGTTCAGCGTCACCGTCATCGGCCTGTAGCCCGCGCCCACCACGTCCACGCCCTGGCCCTTCAGGATCTCCAGGGCCCTGGTGACGTAGTCGTTCGTGTAGGCCTGGGCGTCGGGGTCCCTGGTGAGCACGGTCTTCCCGTCGGCGTTGACCGCGGTGCGCGCCACGCTGACGGTCTGCGCCCACGCCGCGGGGTCGATCGTGCCGGCGCCGGCCGCGGGCGAGGGCCAGATCAGCTCGTTGACCTCGTTGACCTGCCAGAGCTGGTGGCTCGCGCCGAGCTTGGACCCGGCCCTGACGACGATGTCGCGGCACTTCTCGACGTTGTCGCGGCAGTACGCCCAGCCCTTGAGCGAGGCGGCGACGAACTTCGTCGTCGTGTCCTGGTACTTCGGGTCCGACAGCTTCTCGGTGTTGGCCCAGATCGCGTCCTGCAGCATCGCGGTGCCGTCGTCGTTCCAGTTGATCACGTTGAAGTCGCTCGGCTGGTAGAGCTTCCCGGTGGCCGGGTTGGTGGCCTCCAGCACCTGCGCGTACTCGTTGTAGGACATGGCCTGCGCGGCGTCGACGTCGCCGGAGAGCAGCGCCTGCATGTCGAACTGCTGCTGCACGAGCGTCACGCCCGTGCCGGGGGCGATGCCGGCCTTCGTCATGCCCGCGAAGAGCTCGAACTCGTTGCCGAAGCCCCAGTTGCCGACCTTCTTGCCGGCCAGCTGGGCGGGGCCGGTGATGCCCTTGGCGACGAACGAGACCTGGCGCGTGCCGGAGCGCTGGTAGACCTGCGCGACGTCGGTGATCCCCGCACCCTGCTCACGGGAGGCCAGCGCCTTGGGCACCCACGCGATCGCGTAGTCGGCCTGCCCCTGCGCGAGCACCGTCTGCGGGACGATGTCGACGCCGCCCTCCTTGATCGTGACGTCGAGGCCCTGCTCCTGGTAGAAGCCCTGGTCGATCGCGGCGTAGTAGCCGGCGAACTGCCCCTGGGTGAACCACTGCAGCTGCAGCGTCACGGGGGTCGGGGCACCGGGAGCGGCGGCCGAGGTGTCGGAGGCCTGCGGCGTGGTCGAACAGGCGGTGAGCGCCAGTGCTGCGGCGGCGACCGCCGCGACCAGTGTGCGTCGGGACATCGATGGACCTCCGGGATCTCAGACGGGACGACCGCGTGTGGCCAGCCGCTCGGCGAGCAGCCCGGCGAGGTGGAACATCAGCCCCAGGGCGATCGAGGCGACGACGAAGGCCCACGCGCGCGCGTAGGCGGTGTTGGCCGCGGCCGAGGTGATGCGGCTGCCCAGCCCGTTCTGCAGCCCCCCGAAGTACTCGGCGACGATCGACGCGATCACCGCGGCCGGGGCGGCCAGGCGCAGGCCGGTGGCGATGAACGGGACCGCACCCGGCAGCCGCACGAACCGCGCGAACTGGCCCGGGGTGGCGGCCAGCGCCGCCATCAGCTCGGCGTGGACGGGCCGGACGGCGCGCAACCCGCGGGCGGTCGACACGAACACCGGCACGATCACCACGACGGTGACGACGAGCCGGCGCGGGATCTCGGTGGTGGAGCCGAACATCGTGGTGAACACCGGGGCCAGCGCGACGATCGGCACGGCGCTGGCCGCGAACACCACCGGCGTGGTCAGCTCCGACACCCACCGGAACGACGACGCGAGCAGCGCCAGCAGCACCCCGACGACGAACCCGGCCAGCAGCCCGACGAGCGCATTGGTGCCGGTGACGGCGGCGGTGGACAGGATGACCGGCAGCTGCGCGCCGATCTGCGCGGCGATGGCCGTGGGCGCCGGCAGGAGGAACGCCGGGACACCCGCGGCGGTGACGACCACCTGCCACAGCACGAGGAGAAGCACCCCGAACCCGAGGGGAGCCCACACCCCACTCCCCGAACGAGTGGCACTCTCGTCGGATAGGTTCCGACGAGAGTGCCGCTCGTTCGGGGGGGTGGGCGGCCGCGTCACGGCGCGCCCTTGCGCAGGGCCTCGCGGACCCTCGTCACCGCGTCGAAGAAGGCACTCGACTCGCGGACGTCCTCCACGTCGTCGGGGGCGAGGTCGGCGCGGCCCGGCCGGCACCCGGCGACCGTCTCGGTGATCCGTCCGGGCCGCGGGGACATCACGACGACCCGGTCCGAGAGCACGACGGCCTCCGGGATCGAGTGGGTCACGAACAGCACGGCGGCGCCGGTCTCCCGGGCGATGCGCAGCAGCTCGGCCTGCATCCGCTCGCGCGTCATCTCGTCGAGCGCGCCGAAGGGCTCGTCCATGAGCAGCAGGCGCGGGCGCGGGGCCAGCGCGCGGGCGATCGCGACGCGCTGCTGCATGCCGCCGGAGAGCTGCGTGGGCCGGGACCGGGCGAAGTCGGCGAGCCCGACGAGCGCCAGCAGCTCGGCGGCCCGCTCGCGGCGCTCCGCCCTGGGCACCCCGTGCACCTGCAACGGCAGCTCGACGTTCTCCGCGACGGTCCGCCACTCCAGAAGCCCGGCCGCCTGGAACGCCATGCCGTACTCCTGGTCGAGCCGCGCCTGCTGTGGGCTCTTGCCGGCCACGAGCGCGGTGCCGGCGCTCGGCTGCTCGAGATCGGCGACCACGCGCAGCAGCGTCGACTTCCCGCACCCCGACGGGCCGATCAGCGACACGAACTCGCCGTCGGCGACGGTCAGCTCGATGCCGTCGAGGGCGTGGACGAGCCCGAACCTCTTGTCGAGCCCGGCGAGCTCGACGGCGGCGGCGTTCACCAACGGGCCCCCCAGACCGCATCGCGCGGGCTGACTGCGGTCGTGAGCGGCACCCTCACCGCATCGCGCAGGCTCGTCGCGGTCATGACACGGCTCCCCGGTAGCGCTTCAGGCCCACGTCGAGCGCGCCCACCAGCCCGGCCGCGACGAGCCCGAGCACGACCGCGCCCAGGATCGCCGCGTAGAGCTGCGACGGGTCGCCGGTGGCGGTCTGTGCGTAGGAGATGATCAGCCGGCCGACGCCGCCGCGGGTGCCCGTGGAGATCTCCGCGACGATCGCGCCGACCACCGCGGCGGCCGCCGCGAGCCGGACCGCCGGCACCACGTGCGGCACCGAGGCCGGCAGCCGCAGCCGGACCAGCGTCGTCCACCAGCCCGCGGCCAGCGAGCGGAACAGCTCGACGTCCGACGTCGCGGGCGAGGTGAGCCCGCGCAGCATGCCGACCGCGACGGGGAAGAACGCGAGGTACGCGGAGATCACCATGACGCTGGCCCACGGCTGCCACGCCCAGCCCAGGATCTGGATCTTCCCGCCCCAGCCCGCGACCAGCGGCGCGACGGCGATCAGCGGCACCGTCTGCGACGCGATCACGTACGGAAGGGCCGCGCGCCGCACCAGCCCGAAGCGCTGCATCACCACGGCCAGCAGCACCCCGAACACGCCGCCGAGCACCAACCCGCCCAGTGCGAGGCCCAAGGTGAAGAGCGTCCCGGCCGCCACCACGAGCCCGACCGGCCGCGACCCCGCTCCGGCGACCTCCGGATCGCCGAGCTTGGCCAGCACGGTCCAGACGTGGGGCATCGCGGCGTCGTCGCCGCGGGGCAGGACGCGGGTGCCGCCGAGGCTCACGCCGTCGGCGGGCAGCAGCAGCTTCGCCAGCTCCCACACCACCACCAGCAGGGCGAAGGCCGCGGCGGCGGTCAGCAACGAGCGCGACCTGCCGATCATGGGCGACCCTCCCGACGTGGACGAAGAAGGTGATCCTGCGAGGCGATCATGACCGTAGCGTTACCAACGGGTTCCCAACACCGTCAGCGCGGCATCCGGCGCCACAACGCCCGCGGGGCGTGCCTGAGCAGGGCGAACACCGGCTGCAGCACGGCCGGCACCCACACCTCTCCCTTCCCGGCCCGCAGCGCGGCGACGGTGGCGTCGGCGACCTGGTCCGGAGTGGACGACAGCGGGGCCGGCGTCATGCCCGCGGTCATGCGGCCGACCACGAACCCGGGCCGGACCAGCAGCAGCCGCACCCCGCTCCCGTGCAGCGCGTCGGCCAGCCCGCTCGCGAAGCCGTCGAGACCCGCCTTGGCCGAGCCGTAGACGTAGTTGGCCCGGCGCACCCGCGCGCCCGCGACCGAGGAGTAGACGATCACCGTGCCGTCGCCCTGCGCCCGCAGCAGCGTGGCCAGCCGGGTGAGCACGGCGACGTGCGCGACGTAGTCGGTGTGCACGATCTGCACAGCGTGGTCGGGATCGCGCTCGGCACGGGACTGGTCGCCGAGCAGCCCGAACGCCACCACCACGACGTCGAGCCGGCCGTGGCGGGCGACGACGCCGTCGAGGACGGGCTGGTGCGCGGCGAGGTCGTCGGCGTCGAACTCGACGCGCTCCACCGCGACGGCACCGGCCTCGCGCACGGCCTTCTCCTCGGCGTCGAGGTCGTCGCTGCGCCTGGCCGCGAGCACCACCGTCGCCCCCGGCGCGAGCCGCCGCGCGACCGCCAGCCCGATCTCGCTACGCCCGCCCAGCACCACCACCGTCGTCACCGCGCCCACCTTAGGTCGACGGGGCGACCCGCCGGTGACGATCGCCGTGCCGAGTCGACCCATGATCGCTGATGGGGGGCCGTGAGCTGCTCACATGCATGCCACGACCCATTCCCGGCGATCACGGGCCGGCCCGCAGGCACCGGTCCACGCGGTGATCACGGGGCGGTGCCGGCGTCCGGGTTCGTCGACGGGACCGTGCGGGTCGAGGGCTCCCGCCGCTGACGGTCGGTGATCGTCCCCGCACCGGCCATACTGGCGGGATGCGTGCCGCCGTCCTGGGCTCCCCCGTCGCCCACTCCCTGTCGCCCGTGCTGCACAACGCGGCCTACCGGGCGCTGGGCCTCGACGACTGGAGCTACACCGTCCACGAGTGCGACGAGGCCGGGCTGGCCGGGTTCGTCGACGGGCTGGACGCGGGGTGGGCCGGCCTGTCGCTGACCATGCCGCTCAAGCGGGTGGCACTGGAGGTCGGGCACGAGGTGTCGCCGACGGCCGCGGCGATCGGGGCGGCCAACACGCTCGTGCTCACCGGCGGGCGCCGGTACGTCGAGAACACCGACGTGATCGGGCTGGCCGTCGCGCTGGCCGGCACGGGCGGGCGGGCCGTCGTCCTGGGCGCGGGCGGCACGGCGCAGGCCGCGCTCGCCGCGTTCCGCGACCTCGGCATCGACGACGTCACCGTGCTGGTCCGCAACCCCGCCCGCACCGGCGAGCTGCGGGCCGCGGCCGAGCGGCTGGGGGTCTCCCCCACGATCGACGACGCGCTCGTCGACCCCGCCCGCACGGCCGCGGTGCTGGAGAAGGCCGACGTCGTGATCTCGACCCTGCCCGGCGGCGCGGCCGACGCGTTCACCGGGGTCGGTTCGGGCGCCGTCGCGCTGGACGCGGTCTACGCGCCGTGGCCCACCCCGTTCGCCGCCGCCGCGCAGGCGGGCGGCGCCCGGGTGGTCAGCGGGCTGGAGATGCTGCTGCACCAGGCCGTGGCGCAGGTCGAGCTGATGACCGGGCGCCCCGGGCCGGTGGACGCGATGCGGGCCGCCCTCGGCGCCGCCGTGGCCGGGCGAGCGTGATCCCGGACAAGACCTGCGTCGTCTGCGGGCGCACGATCACCTGGCGGAAGAAGTGGGAGCGCGACTGGGAGCAGGTCCGCCACTGCGGCGCCGCGTGCCGCCGTCGCGGGGTGCGCGAGGTCGACCGCGAGCTGGAGACCGCGATCGGTGTTCTGCTCGACGCGCGGGCGGCCACCGCGACGATCTGCCCGTCCGAGGCCGCGCGGAGGGTCGATCCCGAGGGCTGGCGGGAGCTGATGGAGCCCGCCCGGATGGCCGCGCGGCGGCTGGTGGACCGCGGCGACGTGGAGATCGTGCAGGGCGGCCGGGTCGTCGACCCGTCCACCGCGAAGGGGCCGATCCGGGTGCGCCGCGCGCGTCACTGACGACGGTGCACCGACACGGCGTAGGCGCCGCCGGCGTAGGGCTCGCCGTCCCACGTCGCGAAGCGGTCGTCGAGCGCCAGGCCCGTGCACCAGCCGTCGTACTCGTCGAGGGTCGGCCAGCCGTCCTGGAGCTGGAACCCGGCGACCAGCCGCCCGCCCGTTGCCAGGTGGCGGGCGCACGCCGCCACCGCGGCCGCACGGCGCCCGGCGGCCACGTACGGCACGACGTTACCGGCCAGCAGCACCACGTCGAAGCGCTCCGGGCGGTCGAGGTCGGCGAGGTCGGCGGCCAGCCACCGCAGGTCGGGGGCCTTGGCGCGGGCGGCGGCGATCATGTCCGCGTCGGCGTCGACGCCCAGCACCGCGATCCCGCGGCGTGCGAGCTCGATGCCCACCCGGCCGGTGCCGCAGCCGCCGTCCAGCACGGTCGACGGGCGGTACCGGCAGACGAGGTCGGCCTCGCCGTGCGGGTTCTCCCCCGCCGCGGCCATGCGGGCCCAGCGGGCGTCGTAGGCGTCGAGGTCGACGGCCTCGCGCCAGCGGGACCAGTCCTCGGGCAGCGGCATGGTGAGAGGTTAGAGCCTGTCACGTGGATCTCCAGCCGGCTGCGCGACGCCCAGGCACGCACCTCGCGGCGTTCTCGTCGCCGCTGATCCAACACCGGGATCAGCGACTCCTCCGCCTGGCGAGGCACGCACCTGGACGCCGCTCGCTCGGCATAGATCCACGTGACAGGCTCTAGCGGCGTGGACACTCACGCCTCGCTGCTCGACGCCATCGGCCGCACCCCCCTGATCAGGCTCAACCGGGTGACGGCCGGCCTCTCCGCCGAGGTCTGGGCCAAGGTCGAGTTCGCCAACCCGGGCGGCAGCGTCAAGGACCGGGCGGCGCTCGCGATGGTGCGGGCGGCCGAGCGCGACGGGAGCCTCCGGCCGGGCGGCGTGATCGTCGAGGGGACGTCGGGCAACACGGGGATCGGGCTCGCGATGGTGGCGGCCCAGCTGGGCTACGGGTCGGTCGTGGTGACGCCGAGCTCGATCGCCGTCGAGAAGGTCGCGCTGCTGCGGGCCTACGGCGCGCGGGTCGTGCAGACCGAGCCGAAGCTGCCCCGCGAGCACCCCGAACACGTGGTCAACCTGGCCCGGCGGATCGCCGTCGAGACGCCGGGCGGCTGGTACGCCGACCAGTACGACAACCCGGCCAATCCGCGCGTCCACGAGCTGACCACCGGTCCCGAGATCTGGGAGCAGACCGGCGGGCGGGTCACGCACCTGGTCGCGGGCATCGGCACCGGCGGGACGATCAGCGGCACGGGCCGGTACCTCCAGCAGCACGGGGTGACCGTGGTGGCGGTGGACCCGGAGTCGTCGCGCTACTCCGGCGGCGACGGCAGCCCGTACTACGTGGAGGCCGTGGGCCACTACCGCCACCCCGAGACCGTCGACGACGTCTGGCCGCAGTCCTACGACCAGGGCGTCGTGGACCGGTTCGAGCGGATAGGCGACCGCGAGTCACTGCTGCTCACGCGGCGGCTGGCCCGCGAGGAGGGGCTGCTCGTCGGCGGTTCGGCGGGCACGGCGGTGGCCGGCGCGCTGCGGGTGGCGGCGGAGCTGGGGCCCGAGCACCTGGTCGTCGTCGTGCTGCCCGACTCGGGGCGCAACTACCTCTCGAAGTACTTCGACGACACCTGGATGACCCGCCTGGGCTTCCTCGACGCGCCGGACGGGCCGCGCGTCCGGGACGCCGTGCCCGCGCGCGGCCTCGCGGTGGCGCACGCCGGGCACACCGTCGGGTCGGTCGCGGCGCTTCCCGCCGGGCTCGTGGCCGTGGTCGCGGCGCGCGACTCCGACGACCCGACGCGCTCGGCGCCCGAGGTGCTCGGGGCCGTGGCACCCGCCGACCTGCGTGCCCTGCTCGCCGCCGACCCGGCGCGCGCCGGCGACGACGTGGCCGCGCATGCCGGCGGGCCGCCCGCAGCTGTCGGCGCCGGGGAGAACCTGGCCGAGGCGCTGGCCCGCACCGCTGGGCCCGTCCTGGTGCTCGTCGACGGCCGCGCCGTGGCGCTCGTGCCGCGGGGGGCGTTGGAACAAGGGCCCGGCCCGATCGGTTGAGCCTGCACATGAAGGTGGAGATCTGGTCCGACGTCGTGTGCCCCTGGTGCGCCATCGGCCGCGCACGGTTCGAGAAGGCGCTGGCGGGCTTCGCCCACCGCGACGACGTGGAGCTGCGGTGGCGCAGCTTCGAGCTCGACCCGGCCGCGCCCCGCGAGCGCGAGGGGTCGCTCACCGAGCACCTGGCCGACAAGTACGGCGTCACGCCGGAACGCGCGCAGGGCATGCACGACCAGATGACGGCCACCGCCGCGCAGGACGGGCTGGACTTCCACTTCGAACGCGCCCGCGGCGGCAACACCCTCGACGCCCACCGGCTGATCCATCTCGGCGCCGACCGCGGCGTCCAGGACGCGGTCAAGGAGCGCTTCCTCCGCGCCTACCTCACCGAGGGTGAGCGCATCGGCGACCCCGAGACGCTCGTGCGCCTGGGCGCCGAGGCCGGGCTGGACGCCGACGAGGCCCGCGCGGTGCTGGCGTCGGACCGCTACACCGCCGAGGTGCGCGCGGACGAGCGCCAGGCCCAGGCCTACGGCATCACCGGCGTGCCGTTCTACGTCGTCGACGAGAGGTACGGCGTGTCCGGCGCGCAGCCCGCGGAGGCGCTGTTGCGGGTGCTGGAGACGGCGTGGAACGAGTCGCGTCCCGTACTGACCCCGGCCGGCGGGCCGGGAGACGCCTGCGCCGACGGCAGCTGCTCGGTGTGACCGCTTCCTGACATTCGGATCCAGCCCGCTCGGGCAGCAGCCCGGGATATGTCGCTGCAACGGTTCCGTTGTGGACGGATACCCGTCCCTATCGTCTGCGGCGAAGCGACATCCCCCGAGCTGGAGCACCCCGACAAAGCGGTTCTTGACGATTCCCCTCGACGACACCTCCGAACCTGGCGTGCCCCGCAGGAAGAAGGTCCTCGCGGTGGGAATCTCGGCTGCCTGCGTGGTGGGGGCGGTGCTGGGGGCCATTCCGGCGCACGCGGCCATGATCGGCGACGACCTCGGCACCTCGACTTCCTGGGCTGCGGAGGGAAGCGTGCCCGCGCCCGATGCCGGATCAGCACGAGGGACGTTCGTCATCGCCAAACTGGTGAGCAAGACATTCACCGGATCCGGCCCGACTGCCGCAGCGGCCACGAGTATGGCCCTGGCCAACATGGGCACCAACTGCACCGAGGAAACGGTGGTCGTCCTGTTCAACATGACGACCCTCCAATACGACGCGACGGTCTACGCCGGCTGCACCGAACCGGACGACGACACGTGCCCGGCGAAGCAGCAGCCCGCCAAGGGCGGCGGGGTGAACGGACGGTGCCCGTCCTGACCGGGCGTCAGCCGGCTGGCGCCGTCACGCGCAACGTGCGCCGCAGGAAGTCGACCTGGGCCGACACCGACCGCTCGAAGAGCTCGCCCGTGTAGATGTCGAAATGGCCGGACGCCAGCTCCAGCACCTCCGCGCCCGCGCCGGCCTTCACCGCGACCGCCCGCACGGCCGCGGGCGGCGCGACGTTGTCGTCGGTGGCCAGCACGAGGAAGAGCGGCGCGCGGAGCCTCGCGGCCGCCGTGACCGGCCGGTTCAGCGGGATGATTAATGCGCCGCGGGCGCACATCTCGTTGCGGAACGTCGGGCCCATGATCGACCGGTAGCCGGTCTCGGCGCCGTCGGCCGTGATCGCGGCGAGCGTTCCGGGCGGACCTACCACCGGGATCAGGTGCGGCGGGCGACCGAGCACCGAGCCCACGACGTCGCGCAGGCCGTGAGCGGTGAGCTTCAGCAGCTGCCCGACCCCGGCGTAGCGTCCGATCTCCAGCAGCGCGGCCAGCCCGTCCATGGCCGCACCCTGTGAGACCACGGCCGCCACCTGGCCGTCCTTCGCCGCGACCGGGATCACGTGGCCGCCCGAGTAGGAGCTGCCCCACAGCACGATGCGCTCGGGGTCGACGCCGTCGAGGCCGCGCGCGTGGGCGATGGCGGCGTGGTAGTCCTCGCGGTGCCGCCGGTGCGCGACGTTCTGCCGCGGCGTGCCCTCGCTCGTGCCGTAGCCGCGGTAGTCGAACACCAGCACGTCGGCCCCCGCGTCCGCGAACCGCTCCGCGAACGGGAGCAGGCCCGCGTCCTTCGTCGCACCGAAGCCGTGCCCCATCACCACGCACGGCCGGCCGCGGGCCCCGGTGAGCGCGTCGCTCTCGGCGTGCAGGTACCAGGCCGCGCAACGCGTGCCGTGGCTGTCGAACCCGGTGTCGGTGAGCATGACCACATCTTCGCGCTCACGGACGCGGCGGTTCGACCCGCCCGGAGGATACGGTGATCACCTTCAGAGCCGAACCCGAGGAGTGCCATGTTCGTCGTGCACGGAACGTTCCCGATCAAGCCCGACTCGGTCGAGGAGCTGAAGTCGGCGCTGGCCGGCCTGCAGGTGACGACCCGCACCGAGAGCGGCTGCCTGTCCTACGAGTGGTCCGAGAGCGTCGAGACCCCCGGCACCTTCTACTCGATCGAGACGTGGGAGTCGCGCGAGGCGCTGGAGACCCACCTGGCCGCCGACCACGTGAAGGCCGCGGTGGCGGCCCTCCCCGGCTGGCTCGGCGGCCAGCCCGCGCTGGTCGGTTACGAGACGGCGGAGGAGATCACCCTCCCGCTGTGACGGGCGGGCCCGCCTACCGCAGGACGCTCGTCACGGAGGGAGCCCGCGCGTCCAGCGCGTCCAGCCAGGCGATGTCGCCGTCGCCGTAGAGCGCGACGGCGCCCGCGAGCAGCCAGATCAGCGTGGCGAGGAACTCCTCCTCCAGGGCGCTCCGGTAGACGACGATCTGCTGCGCCCCCTCCTCGCTCTCCATGATCGGGGCCGTGTAGCGGGCGCGGGCGCGGTGGCGCCGGCCGATGTTCCCCTCGATCCAGGCGAGCACCTCGGCCACCCGCTGCGGACGGTCGGCCAGCGCCTCGCGGGCCAGGCTGTGCCAGCGCACCAGCGTCAGCGTGGCCAGCAGCTCGGTGGGTCCGCCCGACGCGTCGACGGCCATCGCCCGGTCGTCGGCGTCGAGGAGCTCGCCGACCGCCGCGCGGGCCGGGTCGGGCGCCGGGTCGGCGACGGTGGCCGCCACCGCGCTGCGCAACCGGTCGCCGATGAGCCCGGCGACCTCCTCGAACGCCCGCTGATCCTGCTTCTGCGACATGGGGTCGAGCCTCCCATGCGCCCCCCTTCCGCCGACGAGTGGCACTTTCGTCCGATAGGTTCGGACGAAAGTGCCACTCGTTCGGACCGGGGGCGGGCCGGGGCGGGGCGGGCCGGGTCAGCTGCAGACTGCTCCCTGCGCCGCCGAGCCGACCAGCTTCGCGTACTTGCCCAGCACGCCGGTGCGGAGCGCGGGGAGCTTGGGGGTCCAGCCCTCGCGGCGCGCCGCCAGCTCCGCCTCGTCGACGAGCAGGTCCAGGGTGCGGGCCTCCACGTCCAGGACGATGCGGTCGCCGTCGCGGA
>CAXTTN010000193.1:0-11629 GCA_964247105.1 uncultured Pseudonocardia sp. | reverse complement strand
CGAGGTCCGCGTCGTCGAGGGCGCGGCACCGGCCGCGCTGGCCGGGCTGCCGCGTCCGGACGCGGTCTTCGTCGGCGGGGGAGGGCCCGAGGTGCTCGCGGCCGCGGCCGCGGCGGGGGCCGAGCGCGTCGTCGTCGCGCTGGCCGCTCTCGACCGCATCGCCCCGGCCCGCGCGCTGCTGCTCGCGGCCGGGTACGCGACCGACGGCGTGCAGATCGCCGCGTCCCGGCTGGCCGCGCTGCCCGACGGGGCCGTCCGGCTGGCCGCCACCAACCCGATCACCATCCTGTGGGGGAGCACGTGATCGCCCTGTTCGCCGTCACCGCCGCCGGGCGCGCCGCCGCTGCCGAGTTGGCGCCCGCGCTCGACGCCCGGGTGCACGCCCTCGACGAGCTCGCCACGCTCTGGTCCGACCTCGACGGCGCCGTGTTCTTCCTGGCCACGGGCGCGACCGTGCGGTTGATCGCCCCGCTGCTGGCCGACAAGCGCACCGACCCGGGGGTCGTCTGCGTGGACGAGGCGCGCCGCTTCGCCGTCGCGCTCGCGGGCGGGCACGAGGGCGGGGCCAACGCGCTGGCCGCGCGGGTCGCGGCCGTCCTCGGTGCCGAACCGGTGATCACCACCGCGTCCGACGCCGTGGGCAGCGCGGGGCTGGGCGAGCTGGCCGAGCTGCTCGGGGCGCGGGTGGACGGCGACCCCGCCGCGGCCGGCACCGCGCTGCTCGACGGCGCGGCGCTGGTGGAGAACCCGCTCGGCTTCCCGCTGCCGCCGTTGCCGCCGGTCACCGGCGAGGTCCGGCACACGATCACGATCACCGACCGCCTCGACGCCGCCCACCCGGAGCGCGACGGGCGGACGCGGGTCGTGCCGCCCACCCTCGTCGTCGGGATCGGGAGCGCGCGGGGCGTGTCCGCCGCCGCTGTCGAGGAGACGCTGCAGCGCATCGCGACCGAGCACGGGTTCGACCTGCGAGCCGTGCGCGCCTACGCGAGCCTCGACCTCAAGGCCGACGAGGCCGGCATCCTCGCCGCCATCGCCCCGGCACCGCTGGCCACCTACCCGGCTGCGGTGCTCGCCGGGATCGCCGTGCCGCACCCGAGCGAGGTGGTGCGGGCCGAGGTCGGCACGCCGAGCGTCGCCGAGGCCGCCGCGCTCCACGCCGCGGCGCAGCTGGCCGCGGGAGCGCCGGTCGAGCTCGTCGTCCCCAAGACCAAGGGCGCCGCCGTGACCGTGGCCGCCGCCCGGATCCGGCCGCGCGGGCGGCTCGCGATCGTCGGGCTCGGGCCGGGTGCGGCCGACCTGCGGGTGCCGCGCGCCGACGCCGAGCTGCGCCGCGCGTCGATCGTGGTGGGGCTCGACCAGTACGTCGACCAGGTCGCCCACCTGCTCCGGCCCGGCACCGAGGTGCGCGCCAGCGGGCTGGGCGACGAGGAGCAGCGCGCCGCCGACGCCGTCGCGCTGGCCGCGAAGGGCCACGCGGTCGCGCTCATCGGCTCGGGCGACGCGGGTGTCTACGCCATGGCGAGCCCGGCGCTGCAACGCGCGGGGGACGACATCGAGGTCGTCGGCGTGCCCGGGGTGACGGCCGCGCTGTCGGCGGCCGCGCTCCTGGGCGCGCCGCTGGGCCACGACCACGTCCTCATCTCGCTCTCCGACCTGCACACCCCGTGGCCGGTGATCGAGCAGCGCGTCGCCGCCGCGGCGGCGGCCGACCTCGTGACCTGCTTCTACAACCCCCGCAGCCGCGACCGGCACTGGCAGCTCGCCGCCGCGCTCGACGCGTTCCGGGCGCACCGGCCGGCCGGGACGCCGGTCGGGGCGGTGCGCCAGGCCGGGCGGCCGGGGCAGCGGGTGTGGACCGCGCCGCTGTCGGCGTTCGACCCGGCGGAGGTCGACATGCTGACGACCGTAGTGGTCGGCTCCAGCGCGACCCGGATGGTGGCCGGGCGGATGGTCACCCCCCGCGGGTATCGCTGGTCGTAAGCGGTATCACTCAGGTATCATCCGGCTCATGGCGATGACACTCAGGCTGACCGACGAGGAGTCGGCGGCCCTGCGCGACGAAGCGGAGCGCGAGGGGCGCTCGATGCAGGACGTGGCGCGCGCTGCGGTGCGCGAGTACGTGACGCGCCGCGGCACCGCACGACTGGTCGACGAAGAGCTCCAGTACGTCGTGACGACCTACGCGGAGGCGCTCGACCGACTCGGCACGGTGTGACGAGGTACCTCGGCCTCGATGAGCTGATGTGCATCGCCGAGGCGGCCGTCGAGGGCGACGTCGTCGTGCGCGACATGGGCCTGCTCCAGTCTGCGCTGGCCCGGCCCGCGATGACGGCATTCGGCGACGACGCCTACCCGACCCTGCACGGCAAGGCGGCGGCACTCCTGCACTCGCTGGCCAAGAACCACGCGCTCGTCGACGGGAACATGCGGCTCGCCTGGGCCGCCACCGCGGTGTTCCTCGGCATCAACGGCCACCGGGTGGCCGCGACCCAGGACGAGGTGGTGGATCTCGTCGTCGCCGTCGCCGACGGCACCCTGTCCGACGTGGCCGACATCGCCGCCCGCCTCGCGCCCTGGTCCCCGTCCCGCTGATCGCCGCCTTCGGGACCCCGCACTCCGGTGATCGCCGTTCGGGGGCGCACAGCCGTGCCCTGCGCGGCTCTCGCTCCCCGGGCGTCGATCATGCAGCTCGGCGCCTGCTGTCCCACCCCGTCGTGGCGGCCTGGGCGGCGGTGGGGATCGTCACGCGTGATCGGGCGGGGCTGTCCGCGGGCTATGCTCGGGCTCCCGAACGGCAGCGTGGGAACCCGGTGCGACTCCGGGACGGTCCCGCCACTGTGAGAGTCAGACCTCGCGCCGCCTGCCCTACCACCGTCCCATCCGGGCGAGGACACCCGGCGAGGAGCCTCCGTGCGCACGAGCGTGCACCCCATCGAGGTCGAGTCGTACGCGATCCTGCGTGCCCGCCTCGACACCACCGATCTCCCCCCGCTCACCCGCGCCGTCGTCGAGCGGGTCGTGCACACGAGCGCCGACCCGAGCTGGGCCGGCGACCTGGTCTGCGACGAGGACGCCCTGCGCGCCGGCCGCGCCGCGCTGCTGGCCGGGGCGCCGCTGGTCGCCGACGTGCGGATGGTCGCGGTGGGGATCACCAGCCGCCCGTGCACCGTCGCGCTCGACCTCGCCGGAGCCGAGCCGGTCGACGGGCTCACCCGCAGCGCCGCCGGGATCCGGTCCGCCGCCGCGGCGTATCCCGACGGCGCGGTCTGGGTCATCGGCAACGCCCCGACGGCGCTCGCCGAGCTCGTCCGGTGCGAGGTCCGGTCGCCGCTGGTGATCGGGCTGCCGGTCGGCTTCGTCGGGTCGGTGGCGGCGAAGGCCGCGCTGCGGGCGTCGGGCCTCCCGTCGGTCTCGAACCGGTCCGAACGCGGCGGGGCCGCCGTCGCGGCCGCCGCCGTCAACGCACTGCTCTACTCCCCGGAGGAATCGTGAACCCCCCGCTCATGCTCGCCGGCCACGGCACCGTCGACACCGCGGGGGTGGCCGAGTTCGTCTCCTTCACCGACCGGCTGCGGCGCCTGCTCGCGGCCGACGAGATCGACGTGGACGGCGGCTTCATCGAGCTCTCGCAGCCTACCGTCCACGAGGCCTGGACCGCGCTGACCGCCCGCGGCCACACCCACCGCGCCGCGGTCCCGATGGTGCTGGTCGCCGCCGGGCACGCGAAGGGCGACATCCCGGCCGCGCTGGAACGGGAGGTGCGCCGCGAACCGGGCACGTCGTACGTGTTCGGGCGCCCGCTCGGCCCGCACCCGGTGCTGCAGGACCTGCTGGACCAGCGCATCCGCGCCGTCGCCGAGCCGGAAGGAACCGCCGTGCTGCTCGTCGGCCGCGGCGCCACCGACCCGGACGCCAACGCCGAGGTCTGCAAGGTCGCGCGGCTGCTGCAGGAGGGCCGCGGCTACGAGTTCGTCGAGACCGCCTTCGTCTCGCTCGCCCGCCCCGACGTCGCCACGGGTCTCGCGCGCTGCCGGGCGCTCGGGGCGCGGCGCGTCGTGGTGGCCCCGTACTTCCTCTTCGACGGCGTGCTGCCGCGCCGCGTCGTGGACCAGGCCCGGGCGTTCGGCGCCGAGCACCCCGACGTCGACGTCCGCACCGCCGGCCACCTCGGAGACTGCGACGAGCTCGCCGGTCTCGTCGTCGAGCGCTACCGCGAGTCGCTCGCGGGCGACATCCGGATGAACTGCGACACGTGCGCCTACCGGGTGCTGCTGCCCGGTTTCGAGGACAAGCTCGGCGCGCCGCAGACCCCGCACCACCACCCCGACGATCCGGCGCACGGCCACGGCCACGCCCATGCCTGATCCGTACCTCGCCGGTCTCGATCTCGCCGGCCGCCGGGCGGTCGTCGTCGGCGGTGGTTCGGTCGCGCAGCGGCGGGTCGTGGGCCTGCTCGCGGCGGGCGCGGCCGTGGAGGTGGTGTCGCCCGAGGTCACGCCGTCCGTCGAGGGGATGGCCACGGCCGGCGAGCTGCGCTGGTCCGCCCGGCCCTACGCCGACGGCGACCTCGACGGCGCCTGGTACGCGATCGCCTGCACCGACGTGCCCGACGTCAACGCCGCGGTCGGCGCCGAGGCCGAGCGCCGGCGCGTGTTCTGCGTGCGCGCGGACCACGCCGCCGGAGGCAGCGCGGTCACGCCGGCGGTCGGGCGCCACGACGGCCTGACGGTCGGCGTGCTCGCCGGCCGCCACCCGCGCCGCTCCGCCGCGGTGCGCACCGCGCTCGTCGAGGCGCTGCACGCCGGGCTCGTGGAGGACGCCGCCGAGCCCGCGCACCCCGGCGTCGCGCTCGTCGGCGGCGGCCCCGGCGATCCCGAGCTGATCACGGTCCGCGGGCGGCGGCTGCTCGCGCGCGCGGACGTCGTCGTCACCGACCGGTTGGGGCCGCGCGACCTGCTCGACCAGCTCGGCCCGCACGTCGAGGTGATCGACGCGTCGAAGATCCCGTACGGGCGCGCGATGAACCAGGCCCGGATCAACGAGCTGCTGGTCGAGCACGCACGTGCCGGGAAGTTCGTGGTGCGGCTGAAGGGCGGCGACCCGTTCGTGTTCGGCCGCGGCTTCGAGGAGGTGCAGGCGTGCGCCGAGGCCGGCGTGCCCGTCACCGTCGTACCCGGTGTGACCAGCGCTTTCGCCGCCCCCGCCGTCGCCGACGTGCCGGTGTCGCACCGCGGCGTGGCGCACGAGATCGTCGTCGTCTCCGGCCACGTGGCGCCGGGCGACCCCCGCTCGCTGGTGGACTGGCCCGCGCTCGGACGGCTGCGCGGCACGGTCGTGCTGCTGATGGCGGTCGAGCGGATCGGGGCGTTCGCCACCGCGCTCGTCGAGGGCGGCCGCCCGGCCGACACGCCCGTCGCGGTGGTGCAGGACGGCACGATGCGGCTGCAGCGGTCGCTGCGGGCGACGCTGGCGACCGTCGCCGACGCCGTCCGGGAGGACGGGATCACCCCGCCCGCGGTCATCGTGGTCGGGCCGGTGGCCGGGCTGAACCGCTGATGCCCGGTCCGTCGCTGCTCGACCTCACCGTCCGCGAGCTGCTCGACGCCGTCGCGGCCCGCACGTCCGCGCCCGGCGGGGGATCGGTGGCCGCACTGACGGCCGCGCTCGCGGCGGGGCTGGCCGGGATGGCGGCGCGGTACGGACCCGAGGCCCTCGTACCGGTGGCCGAGCAGGCCGACGCGCTGCGCGACCGCGCCGCCGCGCTCGCCGACGCCGACGCGGCGGCCTACGCCGCGTTCCTGGCCGTGCGGCAGCTCCCGGCCGAGGACCTGCGACGCCGGGCCGCGGTCACCGGTGCCGCCGCGGTGCCGGCCGAGATCGCCGAGGTCGGCGACGCGGTCTCCGAGCTGGCGCTGGACCTGCGCCACCGGGGGAACCCGAACCTGCACGGCGACGTCGTGGCCGCCCTGCTGCTCGCCTCCGCCGCGACGACCGCCGCGACGACCCTGGTGCGGGAGAACGTGGGCGACGACCCGCGCACGGCCCGGGCCGCCGCCCTGGCCGCCGCGGCGCAGGACCGCGCCGCCCGGGCGATCTAGAGCCGCGCGGCGCGCTCGGCAACGAGTGGCACTTTCGTCGGATAGGTTCCGACGAAAGTGCCACTCGTTCGGAGGAGGCCGCCGTCGGATCAGATCGACAGCAGCCGGTCGAAGAAGCTGCGGTAGCGGCGCAGCGCGAGGCGCATGTCCTCGGTGGACGTCTCGTCGGTGTTCAGGCCGTGCTCGATGCCGCGGCGCTGCTCGGTGAACAGGGTCTGCAGCTCGTCGAGCAGCTCGCCGACGAGCGCGTCGGCGTCGGCCACGGCCTTGCGCGGCTCGTCGACGAACTCGCCCTTCACCGCGTCCCAGCGCGAGCTGTAGGACTCCGCGCGCTCGGTGCTGACCAGGCGCTCGCGTCCGTCGCTGTCCTCACCCTGCGAGGTCTCGGCGACGCTGCCCGGGCCGGACGCCTCCGGGGTGACCGGGGTGGTCGTGGCCGCGGGCGAGGCCGCGCCGTCGACATCGGTGGCGTGGGCGCCTGCGGGACCGCCGAGGTCGGCGTACTGCCCGTTGTCGTTCCGCGGGTCGTCGAACCGGGTCTGGTCCTGGTGCTGCGCCGGGACCGGCGTGCCGTCGACGTCGTCGGGGTCGCCGGTCCGGGTCTGGACGCCCGACCGGTGGACCTCGGCGTCGGCGTCGGTGGTGTCGCTGTGTGCCCCGTATCCGACCGGGTCGACGTCGGCCTGCCGCGCACCGGCGGGGGCGGAGAGGTCGCCGGGCCCGTCGACGTGGGAGCCGCTGCCCGCGGGCAGGACGTCGGGGTCCTGGTAGCCGGCGTCCTGGTAGCCGGCGTCGTCGGTCCGGGGGTCGTAGCCGGCGTCGGCGCGGGCGTCGGAACGCTCGTCGCCGAGCCGCCCCTCGGCGTCGCGCCGGTCGTCGGTGCGGTCCTCGCGGCCCAGCAGGTCGTTGATCGCGCCGCGGACACCGCGGCCGTGCTGGTCGGTACGGGGCTGGTCAGGGGTGGTCATCGCGTGTGCTCCTCGGTTGTGGTGTGGGCGTGGCGGCCGTTGACGTCGGTGCCGCCGCCGAGCAGGGCCTCGATCAGCGTCCGGTAGGACGTCACCGCGTGCCGCTGCTGCTCGGTGTCGGCCACGCCGTTCTCGGTGGCCTGCCGGATCTCACGGGCCTCGCGGTAGCGCGCCACGACCTGCGGGTGCTCGACCGACAGGTCCTCGGCGCGGCGTTCGAAGTCGTCCACCGGGTAGCCGCGGGTGCGCATGATGTCGACCACCAGCGCGTCGGCCTCGCGGACCGACTGCACGGGGTCGTCGACGAAGCCGCGCTGGATGGTGGTCCACGACGCGGCGAACCGGTCGCGCTCCTCGGGACGCAGGTCGCGCACGTCGAGCTCGTGGTGACGCTTCTCCCGCTCGGTGAGCGCGGCCTCGGTGGCCCGGCGGTCGCCGGTGGAAGCGAGCGTTCGCTCGTACTCCGGCCCGTAGTGCTCCTGGAGCTGCTCGGAACGCTTGCGCCGGGCCAGCACGAACCCGGCCGCGGCGAGGCCTAGCACCAGCAGCACGATGACGACGATCAGGACGATCACAGTGGTTCCCACCGGGCACCTCTCTGTGTGGGGGACGACACACTCCATCGAGTGAACCGTTGCCGGCGTGTTCCCGAATGCACACGATCGTCAAACCTCCGTCACTCGGACGCCGCGTCGCCAACCTCACGGCGCGTTGACCCGCGTCCCCGCGTGTGGTCCAGTTCTCGGTGACGGCAGTGGAGGAAGTCGGTGTGAGTCCGACGCGGTCCCGCCACTGTCACCGGGGAGCGGCCACCCAGGCTCAGGACCACCGCGCGAGCGGGAAGGTCGGGTGCGCCCGCGTCGATCCGGGAGCCAGGAGACTCGCTGCCGTCGCGGTACCCCCGAACAGAGGGCGCGGACCCTCGGAGGAGTTGTGAACGTGACGAGCGCCGTCCTGTTGCTGTCCACGGCGGACACGGAGCTGCTGGCCGCCCGCGCCTCGGGCGCGCTCTACCGCACCGCCAACCCCGCCCGCGTCGAACCCGACGGCCTGCCCGCCCTGCTCGAGGGCGTCGCGGTCGTGGTGCTGCGGCTGCTGGGCGGCCGCCGGGCGTGGCCCGCGGGGGTCGACGCGCTCGCCGCGTCGGGCCTGCCGGTGGTGCTGCTGGGCGGAGAGCCCGCTCCCGACGCCGAGCTGATGGCGGCCTCGACGGTGCCCGCGGGCGTGGCCTCGGAGGCGCTGGCCTACCTGGCCGCCGGCGGCACCGCCAACCTGCGCGAGCTGCACCGCTTCCTGTCCGACACGGTGCTGCTCACCGGCGAGGGCTTCGCCGCGCCCGCCCCCACGCCCGAGTTCGGCGTGCACGGCGCGCGGGAGCAGGACCCGTCGCGCCCGACCGTCGGCGTCGTGTTCTACCGGGCGCACGAGCTGTCGGGCAACACCGCCTTCGTCGACACGCTCTGCGACGCCGTCGAGGCGCGCGGGGCCAACGCGCTGCCGGTGTTCTGCGGGTCGCTGCGGGGCGCGCCCGCCGAGCTGACGGCGCTGCTCGGGCGCGCCGACGCCCTCGTCGCGACCGTGCTCGCGGCGGGTGGCACGGTGGCGTCGACCGCGAGTGCGGGCGGCGACGACAGCTGGGACGCCGGCGCGCTCGCCGCGCTGGACGTGCCGGTGCTGCAGGGGCTGTGCCTGACCACGTCCCGGGCCGCCTGGTCCACATCGGACGCTGCGCTGTCGCCGATGGACGCGGCGATGCAGGTGGCCATCCCCGAGTTCGACGGCCGGCTGATCACGGTGCCGTTCTCGTTCAAGGAGACGGCCGCCGGCGACGACCTCCCGGTGTACCGGGCCGATCCCGAGCGGGCCGCGCGGCTGGCGGGCCTCGCCGTGCGGCACGCGTCGCTGCGCCGGACGCCCGTGGCCGACCGGAAGCTCGCGATCGTGCTGTCGAGCTACCCGACGAAGCACGCCCGGGTGGGCAACGCCGTCGGGCTGGACACGCCCGCGTCGGCGGTGGTGTTGCTGCGCGCCCTGCGCGCCGCGGGCTACACCGTCGGCGACTTCCCGGAGGACTCCGACGAGCTGATCCACACCCTCATCGCCGCGGGCGGGCACGACGTCGAGTGGCTCACCGAGGAGCAGCTGTCGGCCGCCCCGGCGCGCGTGCACCTGGAGGACTATCGGCGCTGGTTCGCCGAGCTGCCCACCGCGCTGACCGACCGGATCGTGGAGCACTGGGGCGCCGCGCCGGGCTCGCTCTACGTCGACGGGTCCGACATCGTGCTGGCGTCGCTGACCTTCGGCAACGTCATGCTGATGATCCAGCCGCCCCGCGGCTTCGGCGAGAACCCGATCGCGATCTACCACGACCCCGACCTGCCGCCCTCGCACCACTACCTGGCCGCGTACCGGTGGCTCGAGCACGCCTTCGGCGCCGACGCGGTGATCCACCTGGGCAAGCACGGCACGCTGGAGTGGCTGCCCGGCAAGGGAACGGGGCTCTCGGCGGAGTGCGCGCCCGACGCGGTGCTCGGCGAGCTGCCGCTGGTGTACCCGTTCATCGTCAACGACCCGGGCGAGGGCACGCAGGCCAAGCGCCGCGGGCACGCCGTCGTCGTCGACCACCTGGTGCCGCCGATGGCCCGCGCCGACACCTACGGCGAGATGGCGAAGCTGGAACAGCTGCTCGACGAGTACGCGACGGTCGCGGCGCTGGACCCGGCCAAGCTCCCGGCCCTGCGCGCCCGGATCTGGGAGGTCGTGCAGGCCGCGCAGCTGCACCACGACCTGCACCTCGACGCGGCTCCGGGGGAGGCGGACTTCGACGAGTTCGTGCTGCACGTCGACGGCTACCTGTGCGAGGTCAAGGACGTCCAGATCCGCGACGGCCTGCACGTACTGGGCGGCGTGCCCGACGGCGAGGCCCAGGTCAACCTCGTGCTGGCGATCCTGCGCGCGAGCCAGATCTGGGGCGGCCGGAAGGCGTTGCCCGGCCTTCGCGCGGCGCTGGCGAGCTGGGCGGGCCTGGACGAGCAGCAGCTGCTGGGTGCTGCCCCGCCGCCGCCCGAGTTGCAGCATGGTGGCCTCACTCCAACCCCGTTGGAGTCAAGCCACCATGCTGCAACCCGGGAGGGAGCACTCGCGCGGCTCACCCAGCTCGCCGGGGGGCCCTCGCTCAGCTCCGCCGACCTCGTCGACGTGCTCGAGGGCGTCGCCCGCGCGCTCGTGCTCGCGGTGCAGGGCCGGGGGTGGACGGGCGCGGCCGAGGTGTGCGCCGAGCTGCTGGGGGAGGTGGTCCCCGACGTCGTCGCGGTGCTGGGGTTCGGGTGCTCCGAGGTCGTGCCGCGGCTGGCCCGCACCACCGACGAGATCGCGGGCGTGCTGCACGCCCTCGACGGCGGTTACGTCCCGGCCGGCCCGTCCGGATCGCCGACGCGCGGGCTGGTCAACGTGCTCCCGACCGGCCGCAACTTCTACTCCGTCGATCCCAAGGCCATCCCGTCGCGCAGCGCGTGGGAGGTCGGGTCGAAGCTCGCCGACTCGCTGATCGCCCGGCACCTCGCCGACACCGGCGAGTACCCGCGGTCGGTCGGGCTGACGGTCTGGGGCACGAGCGCCATGCGCACCCAGGGCGACGACCTCGCCGAGATCCTCGCCCTGATCGGCACCCGGCCGGTGTGGGACGAGGCCTCGCGCCGGGTCACCGGCTTCGCGATCGTGCCCGCCGCTGAGCTGGGCCGCCCCCGCATCGACGTCACCGTGCGCATCTCGGGCTTCTTCCGCGACGCGTTCCCGCACGTCATCACGCTGCTCGACGACGCGTTCGCCGCCGTCGCCGAGCTGGACGAGCCGGACAACCACCTGCGCGCACACGTCGAGGAGGACGTCGCCGCCCACGGCGACCGCCGCCGCGCCACCGCCCGGATCTTCGGCTCCAAGCCCGGCGCGTACGGGGCCGGCCTGCTCCCGCTCATCGACGCGCGCAACTGGCGCAGCGACGCCGACCTCGCCGAGGTCTACGCGGTGTGGGGCGGCTACGCCTACGGCCGCGGCCTCGACGGGCGGGAGGCACGGGCGGACATGGAGCGGTCGTTCCGGCGGATCGCCGTCGCCGCGAAGAACCAGGACACCCGCGAGCACGACATCGTCGACTCCGACGACTACTTCCAGTACCACGGCGGCATGGTCGCCACCGTCCGCGCGCTGACCGGCCGCACCCCGGCCGCCTACGTCGGCGACTCGGCCGTCACCGACGCCGTCAAGACGCGCACCCTCGCCGAGGAGACCAAGCGGGTGTTCCGGGCGCGCGTGGTGAACCCGAAGTGGATCTCCGCGATGCAGCGCCACGGCTACAAGGGCGCGTTCGAGCTGGCCGCCACCGTCGACTACCTGTTCGGCTACGACGCCACGGCCGGCGTCGTCGACGACTGGATGTACGCCCAGCTCGCCGAGAGCTACGTGTTCGACGAGACGAACCGCGCGTTCATGGAGAAGTCCAACCCGTGGGCGCTGCGCGGCGTCACCGAACGGCTCCTCGAAGCCGCCGACCGCGGGATGTGG
>CAXTTN010000192.1:0-11652 GCA_964247105.1 uncultured Pseudonocardia sp. | reverse complement strand
ACATCTGCCGGCAGATCTGCAGCGTCTCCTCGAGCCGCTCGAAGCGCTCGGCCGTCGGCGGGAAGAACAGGCCCAGCCCCTCGGCCTCCTCACCGTTCCACGCGGCGCCGATCCCGAGCCAGGCGCGGCCCTTCGACAGCACGTCCAGCGTGGACACCAGCTTCGCCAGCAGCCCCGGGTCGCGGTAGCTGACCGCGGTGACCCACGCCAGCAGCTGGACCTTCGACGTGCGCGCGGCGATGTAACCCAGCGCCGTGTACGCCTCGAGCATGTCGTGCTCGGGCGGGCCCACGAAGCCGATCTGCCACACGTGGTCCATGACGCTGACCTTCGTGAAGCCCGCGTCCTCCGCGGCCACGACCACGCGGGTCAGGTCGTCGGCGAGCCCGGCGGGCCCGCTGGGGTAGGTGAAATCCGCGATGTGCAGACCGATCTCCACTGATTTCTCCACCTCCGGCACGCCCGCTCGACGCGGGCGCTCCACTCGATCCGCGGCACGCCCGCCTCGTGCGGGTGCCCGCTCCGACGCTAGACCCGTCGGCCCGGCACGAGCCCGCCGGGAAGGTGGTACCCGTGGTCCCCGGCTCGCGTTCCGGAGCGCGGCACGGGCACCCCGACGCCGGGGCCCCACGCGGTTAGCCTCGCGGCATGGAAGCCACGGGGTACGACGTCGTCCTGCTGCGCCACGGTGAGACCGTCGGCTACGACGGCGATCTGGGCCTCACGCCCCTCGGCGAGCAGCAGGCCCGCGAGCGCGGCGCCGCGCTGGCCGCGGAGATCAAGCCGGGTACGACCGTCCGCATGCCGCACGCGAGGACGGCGCGCGCGGTCGCCACGGCCGTGGCGGTCCGCGCGTCGCTCGCCGAGGACCTGGCCGACGGGGTGGACCTCGGCCCGTTGTACCCCGAGCCGTGGTTCGACAACCTGCGCTACTCGTTGCACGGCGAGGGGGTCGACACCTCCGCCGCGATCACCGCCCGGCTCGCGCTTCGGGACGGGGAGCTCCCCGACTGGGCCCGCGAGTACGACCGGTTCGACAGCGACTACCGCGCCGCCGCGGCGGCGGGAAACCCCATCGAGTACTGGCTGCACAACCCGACGCTGTACTTCGAGCCCCCGCACGTGGCCGCGCACCGGTTCTGGCGGGGCATCGCCGCCGTCGCGGACGGCGGGGCCGCCGAGAACCTGCTGGTGGTCGTGGCCACCCACTCGGCCCCGATGCGCGCCTTCATGGCCACGACGCTGGGCCTCGACCCCGGCGAGCCGCACAACCTGGAGGACATCCGGGTCCGCGTGCACGGCGACGGCAGCACGGCCGTCACGTTCCGCGGGGAGACGACGGCGATGACGATGCCGCCTCAGCTGCCGCCGTGGATCGACCGGGCCTGGTTCGAGTCGTACGGCCGCTGACGGAGGACACGCGCGCCCACCGCGGCCGCGACCGGCGCGGCCATGATCGGCGCGGCCATGATCGGCGCGGTTCTCCCGGTGTCGCCCCGGCCGGGGCCGTGGCGCACGGCCGGCGGCGATCACGGTGCCCCCGGCACTAGATGTTCGTGTTCTCCGGCGAGATCCCCTCCGGCACGGAGCCCGCGGCGCCCGTGCCGTCGACCGGGCCGTCGACCGGCAGGTCGAGCGTGTAGGCCGTCATCGAGAGCGAGCCGTACGCGTAGCCGTCCACCAGGACGTCGGCGGGGCGGTTCGCGGCCGCGCCGAGGCCGGCCAGGTACAGCAGCGGGATGAAGTGGTCGGGGGTGGGCACGGCGGCGTCGAAGTCGCGGGTGCCCTGGATCGCCGGCAGCGCGTCGGGTGAGCCGGTCATGGTCGCCTTGGCGGCCTCGTCGAAGCGCTCGGCCCAGTCGAAGCCCGACTCCGCCCGCGACGGATCCATGCCGCCGAGGTTGTGCACGACGTTGCCGCTGCCCACCACCATGACGCCGCTCTCCCGCAGCGGGGCGAGCTTCGCACCCAGCTCCAGGTGGTAGTCGAACGGCTTCATCGCGTTGATCGACAGCTGCACGACGGGGATGTCGGCGTCGGGGAACATGTGCGTGAGCACCGACCAGGTGCCGTGGTCGAGGCCCCAGCTGTCGACGTCCTGCCCCACCCAGGTCGGTTTCGCGATCTCCGCCACCTCGGCCGCCACGTCCGGCGCGCCGGGCGCGGGGTACTGCTGGGCGAACAGGTCGGGCGGGAAGCCGTAGAAGTCGTGGATGGTGCGCGGGCGGCTCATGGCGGTGACCGCGGTGGCGTTGATGTACCAGTGCGCCGACACCACGAGCAGGGCCCGGGGCCGGGGCAGCGCCGCCCCGAGGGCGGCCCAGGACTCGGTGTAGCGGTTGTGCTCCAGCGCGTTCATCGGGCTGCCGTGCCCGATGAACGCCGCCGGCATCGTCGTCATGCCGCGAGCCTACGAGGCGAACCGCAGAACCGCGACGACCAGCGAGAGCACGCCCAGCACCAGCGGCGGCACGAACTGCTCCTTGCGCCGGACGTGGACGACCACGGCCCCGGCCATGACCAGCGCGAGGCCGACCGCGGCGAGCGGGGTCAGGATCGGGGCGACGCCGGTGAGCCACGGGACGACCAGGCCGATCGCGCCGAGCACCTCGACGGCGCCGATCAGCTTGATGTTCGTGTCGGTGAAGTCCTCCGCGTAGCCCATGCCGGCGCTGACGAGGGCCGGCTTCGGGCGGGCGAGCTTCATGCCGCCCGCGCCCAGGAACGCGACGGCGAGCACGATCTGCAGGATCCAGGCGACGATGTTCATGGTTCTCTCCGTGGTGGGTTCCGAGCTTGAACTCTCAAGAACTTAGCGCAGATTACATGAATGTTGAAGTAGCGGTGACGGAAACGTGATGTGCGTAGCCCGCGATCGCGCAGCCCGCGCGCACGTTCTGCACGCCACGCGGGTGCAGCAACGCGCGCGCGGCACTAGAAGGCGCGCGCGGGCCCCGGGAACCGCGGCCCTCCTGTGCCGGGCCGCCTCAGAACGCGGGCCAGGGGATCGCCGGGCCGTAGCCCGACGGCTCCGGGTAGCGCGGATCGGCCAGCAGCGCGTCGACCCGCGCCACGAGCGTGCGGGTCTCTCGGCGCGTGACGTGCTCCCCCAGCACGTCGAGGAACGTGCCGTCGAGCTCCGTGCGCAGCTTCTCCAGCGCCTCGACGACATCGGCCGGCAGCGGCTGGCCGACCCACCCCCACAGCACCGTGCGCAGCTTGTCCTCCACGTGCAGCGTCAGGCCGTGGTCGACGCCGTAGAGGTTGCCGTCGGTGCCGGCGAGCACGTGGCCGCCCTTGCGGTCGGCGTTGTTGACCACCACGTCGAACGCGGCCATCCGCCGCAGCGCCGGGGTGTCGGCGTGGGCGAGGACGGCGGGCTGGCCGCGGTCGCCACGGGCCCGCAGCACGCCGATCCAGCCGGCCGGCACCTTCTTCGGTGAGCACACGTCGACGAGCTCGCGCTCGTCCTCGGTCTCGACCCAGACCTGCAGCATCCCCGGCCCGAACGGCCCGTCGCGCAGGATCGTGTGCGGCACGACGTCGAAGCCCGCGGCCTGCGACACCAGGAACGAGCCCACCTCGCGGCCGGCGAGCGTGCCATCGGGGAAGTCCCACAGCGGCCGCTCGCCGCGCACCGGCTTGTAGACGCACTGCACCTCGACGCCGTCGGCGCTGACCGTGCCGAACAGGGTGGCGTTGGACGCGTCGACCAGGCGCCCGGTGATGTCGATGCGGCCACGCCGCAACAGCTCCGGCACCGCCGGATCGCGAGGGTCCACGTACGGCTCGCTACTCGCCGACCGGTGACCTCGGGTGGTACCCGTTGAGCCGCACGCAGACGTGGCCCTCCGGGTCCAGCGGCTCCGCGCACAGCGGGCACGGCGCCCGACCTGCGGAGACGACCTTCTCGGCCCGATCGGCGAACGCCTTGGCCTGCTCCGGGGAGAGGAACACGCGCAGCGCGTCCGGGCCCTCGTCGGTGTCGTCGAGCACGACCGACTCGTCGACCTCCTCCTCGGTGACCGCGAGCAGCTCCACGACGATCGACTTGGAATCGGAATCCCAGCCCAGCCCCATCGTCCCGACCCGGAACTCCTCCTCCAGCGGCACCGCCAGCGGATCGAGATCACCGGACGCGGCATCGGGCACGTCCGAGCCGAAGCGGCGCGCCACCTCGGTGAGCAGCGCGGAGATGCGTTCGGCGAGTACGGAGACCTGCTGCTTCTCCAGCAGCACGCTGATGGTGCGGGCCTCTTCGATCGCCTGGAGGTAGAACGAGCGATCGCCGGGCTCGCCGACGGTCCCGGCGACGAATCGCTCGGGCTGGCGGAAGACGTGGATGACGCGTGACATGGCTCTTCCCAGAGTAGGCCACTCGACGCCGGCAGGCACGCCCGTGCACCATCAGGTGCCGGTGGCGCCGCCCACCACGGCGTCGGAGCTGCGGGCGGCGGGCTTGCGGCTGCGGCGCTTGGGCTTGGGCGGGATCAGGCCCGCGACGTCGCCGCCGAGGTCGTTGACGCGCGCGACGAACGGGCGGGTCGCGGTGTAGTGGATGACGCTGATCGAGCAGGTGTCGACCATGATCCGCTGGAAGTTGTCCAAATGCGACGCCAGCGCGTCGGCCAGCACGGCCTTGATCACGTCGCCGTGGCTGCACGCCAGCCACACGGCCTGCGGACCGTGCTCGGCGGCGATCCGCGCGTCGTGGCGCCGGATCGCGGCGACGGCCCTGGCCTGCATCCCGGCCAGCCCCTCGCCGTCGGGGAAGACGGCGGCCGAGGGATGGGCCTGCACCACCTTCCACAGCGGCTCCTTGGACAGCGTGCGGAGCGAGCCGCCGGTCCAGCTGCCGTAGTCGACCTCGGCCAGCTCCGGCTCGGTGGACGGGACGAGCCCGCGGTTCCCGGCCAGCGGCGCGACGGTCTGCTCGCAGCGCAGCATCGGCGAGCAGACGATCTCCGCGATCGGCACGCCCGCGAGCCGCTCCACCACCTTCTCGGCCTGCTCCCGCCCCTTGTCGTCGAGCTCGACGCCGGGCGTGCGGCCGGCCAGCACGCCGGCGACGTTGGCCGAGGAGCGGCCGTGGCGCAGCAGGATCAGGGTGGTCACGATCACCAAGCCTACGTGGCGCCGCCCGCCGTCAGCCCGGTGATCACGATGTCGACCAGCCGCTCCCGCATCTCCGCGGGCACCTCACGGCCGGGCATGGCGGCCAGCAGCACCATGACGTCGTCCAGGGTGAGGTCGGCGCGGACGGCCCCGCTCGCCCTGGCCCGGTCGAGCACTGCGGTGATGGCGGTGACGGCCCGGAGCACCGCCGACCCCGGCTGCGCCGCCGCGACCTCGGCCCCGAGGTGCGCACTCAGGTCGCCGTCGGCGCCGAGCCGTCCGGTGGCGGCCTTGAGCGCGAGGTCGTCGGTGAAGCGCGCGGCGACGACCCGGAAGAGCCCGCCCAGCGCCGGCCCGACCGGCGCCCCGCCGTCGACGTCGGCCAGCACCTTCTCGCTGAGCGCCGCGATCTGGTCCACCGAGTCGTCCATCACGGCGACGAGCAGGTCGTCCTTGGCCGGGAAGTGGCGGTAGAGGGTGCCGACGGCCAGCCCGGCGCGGCGCGCGATGTCCTCCATGGTCGCGTCGACGCCGACCTCGGCGACGGCCTCGCGCGCCGCACCGAGGATGCGGTCGCGGTTGCGCTGCGCGTCAGCTCTCACCCCCGCATCATGAACTATCGTTCACGTTGTGGCTAAGATGAAGGCACGTTCACCTTCTGAAGGAGAGAGCCATGAGCTGGACCCCCGCCGACATCCCCGACCTCACCGGCCGCCGCGCCGTCGTCACCGGCGCCAACTCCGGGCTCGGCCTGGAGATCGTCCACGCCCTCGCCGCCCGCGGCGCCGAGGTCGTGCTGGCCTGCCGCAACACCGCCAAGGCCGACGTCGCGGCCGGGCAGGTCCGCGCCCGCACGCCCGGCGCCGCGCTGGAGGTCCGCGAGCTGGACCTGGCCGATCTCGACTCCGTCGCCGCGTTCGCCGACGGTCTCGACGGCCGGCTCGACCTGCTCGTGAACAACGCGGGGCTGATGGCCGTCGACGAGTCGCGCACCGCTCAGGGGTTCGAGACCCAGTTCGGCGTGAACCACCTCGGCCACTTCGCGCTGACCGCGCGGCTGATGCCGCTGCTGCTGGCGACGCCCGGCTCGCGGGTCGGCAGCATGTCGAGCATGGGCCACCGCGCGGCCCGCGGCAGCGCCGACCCGACCCTGATGCGCCCGTACGCGCGCTGGCAGTCCTACTTCCAGAGCAAGCTCGCCAACCTGCTCTTCACGGCCGAGTTGCAGCGGCGGCTGAGCGAGGCCGGAGCGTCGACGATCGCGGTGGCCGCGCACCCCGGCGGCTCGCACACCGACCTGGGCACGGAGGGAACCGGCCTGCTCAACGCGGGAATGCGCGCCCTCGTCGGGCCGGTCACGCAGAGCGCCGAACGGGGCAGCCGTCCCATGCTGCGTGCCCTCACCGACCCGACCGTGCGCGGCGGGGAGTTCTACGGCCCACGCTTCGTCCTGCGTGGAGTGCAGCCCGTCCGCGAGACCCCGTCGAAGGCGGCCCGCGACGCCGGTGCGGCGAGGCGCCTGTGGACGCGGTCAGTGCAGCTGACCGGCCTGGAGCCCGCGACGCACCGGTAGACGATTCCGAACTTCGGAGCCGAAGGGCGGTCGGACGGGGCCGAGAACAGCACGTCGGCTCCGACATGCGTCAGGTGGCCGAGATCCAGCCTGCGCCCAGGGCCACGAACAGCAGCACGCCCAGCGCCACGCGGTACCAGACGAACACGTAGACGCTGTGCTTCGCGACGTAGCGCAGCAGCCACGCGATCACCGCGAAGCCGACGATGAACGCGATCACCGTGGCCACGGCCATCTGGATGACGCTGGGCCCGTCACCGGCGCCGATGTCGGACAGCGTGAACAGGCCGGCGGCGACGACCGCAGGGATCGCGAGGAGGAAGGAGTAGCGGACGGCCGCGGTGCGCGTCAGGCCGAGGAACAGGCCCGCCGTGATCGTGCCGCCGGAGCGTGAGACACCCGGGATCAGGGCCATGGCCTGCGCGAACCCGAGGATCACGCCCTGGGCCGGCTGCATCTGGTTGATCTCGGTGCGCTGCGGCCCGAAGCGCTCGGCGAGACCGAGCAGGATGCCGAACAGCAGCATCGTCGTCGCGATCACCCAGAGGTTGCGCGCGACCGTCTCGATCTGGTGCTTGAACAGGATGCCGAGCACCGCGATCGGGATGGTGCCGACGATCACCAGCCAGGCGATCCGGTAGTCCGGCTCGGCGCGGGCCTCGGCGCTGCGGAAGCCGCGGAACCAGACGGAGATGAGCTTCCAGAGGTCGCGCGCGAAGTACACGATCACCGCGGCCTCGGTGCCGAGCTGGCTGACCGCCGTGAACGCCGCTCCGGGGTCGTGGCCGAAGAACACCCCGGAGATGATCCGGAGGTGGGCCGACGAGGAGATCGGCAGGAACTCGGTCAGACCCTGTACGACACCCAGAACCAGGACTTCCAGCCACGTCACAGGCGTGGACCGTACCGGGCCTAGGCTTTCCGCCGTGCAGCGGCGGCGGGTGGGGTCCAGCGGGCTGGAGGTGTCGCGCATCGGACTCGGCACGATGACGTGGGGGGAGACCACCGACGTCGCATCGGCCACCGCGCAGCTCACCACGTTCGTCGACGCGGGCGGCACCCTCGTCGAGACCGCCGACGGCTACGGCGACGGCGCGGCCCAGCAGGTGCTCGGCGAGGTGATGGACACGAGCGTCCCCCGCGAGTACCTGGTGATCGCCGGGCGCGGGTCGCTCCCGGGCGGCCCGCTCGGCGACGGCGCGGCCCGCGGCGCCCTGCTCGCGGGCCTCGACGCCACGCTCGAGCGCCTCGGCACCGACCACCTCGACCTCTGGCAGCTCCCCGGCTTCGACGCGACGGTGCCGCTGGAGGAGACGCTGTCGGCCGTGCAGGTGGCGGTGATGTCCGGCCGCGCCCGCTACGCCGGGATGGTCGCGCCGCGCGGCTGGCAGCTCGCCACCGTCGCCGAGCGGGGCCGGGCGCTGGGGAGCATCACCGTGCCCGTGTCGGCGCAGGTGGAGTACTCGCTGCTGTCCCGCTGCGCGGAGGCCGAGCTGCTGCCGGCCGCGCGGCACCACGGCGTGGGCCTGCTGGCCTGGGCTCCCCTCGGCCGTGGCGTGCTGACCGGCAAGTACGCCGACGGGACACCAGCCGATTCCCGTGCCGCGTCGCCCGCGCACGCCCCCTACGTCGAGGCCCGCCGCAACGAGCGCTCGGCGCGGATCGTGCAGAGCGTCCTCACCGCGGCCGACGGGCTGGGCACCTCGCCGCTGGCCGTGGCGCTGTCGTGGGTGCGGGACCGGCCCGGGGTGGCCGCGGCGGTCGTCGGGGCGCGGGACGCGGCGCAGCTCACCGCGTCGATGGCGACGGAGTCGGTCACGCTGCCCGTGGAGATCCGCGCCGCGCTGGACGACGTGAGCAAACCGGGCTGAGGTGGCCGCCCGGCCGGGCCTGGCGACCATCCCGGGCCGGGCCCGGTGCCCCGTCAAGAAGGGTTCGGCACGGAACCGACCTCCCTTGACGGGGCACTAGGGTGAACGGGAGGTGTCGTCGAGTCCGGGAGGTGAGCCGGTGGTGCGAAGCGACCCTGCTGGCGGGTTGGACGGAGACAGCGAGGGGAATCCCCGGGGCTGGACCGAGGGCGACTGGGAGTACCGCCCCGTGCAGCTGCCCGGCGACGTCTCCCGCATGACGGCGGCGGTGCGCCTGGCCATCCAGGCGGAGTTCGGCGGCTGGGAGCTCTCCCGGGTGCGGCTCTACCCCGGCGGCGTGCGCAAGGTGTGGCTGCGCCGCAGGCGCAGCAAGCAGATGCTCCCCGAACTCTCCCTCTGAGCCCACCCCACTCCCCCCGGGGGATCAGGGGATCAGGACGACCTTGCCCGTGGTGCCGCGGGCTCCCAGCCGCCGAAGCGCCTCGGGCGCCTCGCGGAGCGGCAGCTCCACCCCGACCAGCGGGTCGATCCGCCCGGCGGCCCACAGGGCGTCGAGGCGGCCCTGCCAGATCGGGATCAGCTCCGGCTTCATCGTGCGGTAGAAGGCCCAGTGCACGCCCACGACCTCGTAGTTCTTGACGAGCACGTGGTTGGTGGGGGCATCGGCGAAGCGGCCGGACACGAACCCGATGACCAGGATCCGCCCCTCGAACGCCCCCACCTTGCGCGAGGCGTCGAAGATGTCACCCCCGACCGGGTCGAAGATCACGTCGGCGCCGCGCCTGCCCGTGAGCTCCTTGACCCGGGAGATCAGGTCCTCCGCCGAGTAGTCGATCACCTCGTCCGCGCCCAGGGACTTCACCAGCGCGCACTTCTCGGGCCCGCCCGCCGTGCCGATCACCCGCGCGCCGAGCGCCTTGCCGAGCTGCACGGCCGCCGACCCGACACCACCGGCCGCCGCGTGCACCAGCAGCGTCTCCCCCGGCCGGAGGCGGCCGCGGTGCTCCAGCGCGCAGATCCCGGTCTGGTAGGTGACGAACATGCCCGCGGCCTGGCCGGGTGTCATGCCCTCAGGCCACGGCAGCGTCGACGCGGCGTCGAGGACGGCCAGCTCGGCGTACCCGCCGTGGCCAATCGGCGGGGTGCCGATCACGCGGTCGCCGACCTTCGCCGCGGCGCCCTCACCCGCCGCGACGACCTCGCCGGAGATCTCCATCCCGGGGGTGAACGGCAGCGCCGGCTTCTCCTGGTACCTGCCCTGGCAGAGCAGGATGTCCGGGAAGTTGCAGGCCACCGCGGCCACCCGCACCAGCACCTGCCCGGGGCCGGGCTGCGGGTCGGCGATCTCGACGAACTCCAGCACGTCGGCCGGTTCCCCCAGCCGGGACACCTGCCAGCCACGCACCCGCGCGACGCTACCCCAGCCCTCAGCCGCCGAGGTAGCGGACGACGGCCAGCACGCGGCGGTGGTCGTCGGCGTCGGGGGTCCTCAGGTCACGGCAGAAGCCGGCGACGTCGGCCACGCGCTGTGCACCAGGGGCCCGGCCCAGCGACCGACGGCCCGGCCGCGGATGCCCGCCGACGACGGGACCCTGGTCCAGACCGTTCAGTGTGCCTCCCAGCTGACGGCGGGCGGCGGCGGCGAGCCCTTCGGCCCCGGCACCCCCCGGAAGCCGTACGGGCCCGGCTCCCGTCCGGGTTGGACGAACCAGCACTCGCCCGGCTCGGCGCGGTCGAGGATGCCCTCCACGGCGTCGGCCACGTCTTCGGCCGTGAGCAGCGGGAAGCCCGCGAACTGGTCCTTCGCGTGGGCGATCAGCGGGGTGTCGGCGAAACCGGGGCACACGGCGTTGACGCGGATGCCCTCCGCGGCCAGCGTCGGCGCGGCGGAGCGGACGTACCCGACGACGGCGTGCTTCGAGAGCGTGTACAGCGCGTCGCCGGGCATGCCGGTGAGCCCGGCCAGCGACGACGTGGCCACGATGTGCCCGCCGCCCGCCCGGCGCAGCGCGGGCACCGCGGCCGTCAGCCCGAACACGACGTGGTCGACGTTGACGCCCATGATCCGCCGGTAGCCCGCGACGTCGAGGTCCTCGATGCCCGACTGGCCCGCGGTGACCCCGGCGTTGAGGAACACCACGTCGAGCCGGCCGAACCGCTCCTCGACCGCGGCGACCGCGCCCGTCACGGCGTCGAGGTCGGTGACGTCGACGCCCAGCGCCAGCCCGCCCACCTCGTCGGCGACCCGCTGCGCGCCCACCTCGTCGCGGTCGACGACGGCGACCTGCGCGCCCGCCACCGCGAAGCGGCGCACCGCCGCCGCGCCGATGCCGGACGCGCCGCCGGTGACCAGCGCCACCCGGCCCCGCAGGTCCATGTCAGACGCTCCTCAGGAAGGTGTCCAGCACGCGCGTGCCGAACTTCAACGCGTCCACGGGAACACGTTCGTCGATGCCGTGGAAGAGCGAGGCGAAGTCGAGGTCCGGGGGCAGGCGCAGCGGGGCGAACCCGAAACACCTCATCCCCAGCTCGACGAACGCCTTGGCGTCCGTGCCGCCCGAGAGCATGTAGGGGACGGTGACCGCCGTCGGGTCCTCTGTGCGCAGCGCGGCGGCCATCGCCTCGACGAGCGGCCCCTCGAACGGCGTCTCGACGGGCGGGAGGTCGGTGACCCACTCGCGGCTGACGTCCGGCCCGATCAGCTCGTCGACCTCCCGCAGGAACGCCTCCTGCCGCCCCGGCAGCACGCGGCAGTCGACCACCGCCTCGGCCGTCGAGGGGATGACGTTGGCCTTGTAACCGGCCTTGAGCATCGTGGGGTTGGCGGTGTCGCGGACGGTCGCCCCGACGATGCGCGAGAGCGGGCCGAGCTTCGCGATCGAGCCTTCGATGTCGTCCTCGGGGAACTCCAGGCCGGTGAGCTCGGACATCCGCTCCAGGAACGCCCGCACCGTGTCGGTGAGCGTGAGCGGGAACGTGTGGTTGCCCAGCCGCGCCACGGCCTCGGCGACCTTGGTGACGGCGTTGTCGTCGTGCAGGAACGACCCGTGCCCCGGCTTGCCGCGGGCGTGCAGCCGCATCCAGGCGATGCCC
>CAXTTN010000191.1:9584-11661 GCA_964247105.1 uncultured Pseudonocardia sp. | reverse complement strand
CGGGCCGCGGTCGGCCAGCGCGAGCGCCCCGACCAGCACCGGGAACAGCACGATCACCGCTCCACCGCGGCCGGGACCGGCCATCTCGCCCAGCAGCAGCCCGGCCGCGATCGCCGGCGGAGTCGCCGCCGCGACACGGGACGCACGTCGGCGCGTCCGCTCGCCCGCGTGCAACCGCCGGACCGCGAGGTAGGCCAGCACGCCGGCGCCGAAGCCGCACAGGACGCGGACGGCCCAGCTCCACGGGTAGTACGGGCTGCCGGTGGACAGGTACGCCCACGCGATCGGCGTCATCAGCGCCACCGCCCCGAGGGCGAGCACCGGGACCGGCAGGTTCCGCATCCGGAAGAAGGCGAGCGCCGTCAGCGGGAACAGCAGGTAGGCGAGCCACTCGGCGGACAGCGACCAGGTCGGCCCGACCCACGAGGCCCCGTCGAGGAACGGGTTGCTCCACATCTGCACGAGGAACAGCTGCTGCACCCACTGCCCGACGCTGACCACGGGCTGCACCGACTGGTAGGCGATGTCCCCGCCCGAGCCGAACACCAGTCGGACCACCAGCCACAGCCCGAACAGGTGGAACACCAGCGCGTACACCGGCCACATCCGGCTCGCCCGCGCCCACACGAACCGGGCCGTCGGACCCACCCGCAGCGCCGGGCCGAGCTTGTCGAGGTAGGTGAACGCGATCACGAAGCCGCTGAGGACGAAGAACAGGTCGACGCCCAGCGCGCCGTGGCTGATCAGCGGCCCGAACCAGCCCGCGACCCGCGCGACGCCCGGCAGCGGGGTGAAGTGGAAGTGGAAGACCACCACCCACACCGCCGCGACGATCCGCAACCCCGTCAGGGCTCGGAACTCACCGGATGGGGTGGCTTTCGGGGCTGCCGTCGTCACGTTCGGGGCAACGAAGCGCTCTCCGCCAGCGGTGCGGGTAGCCCCTGGACCGTACCGGTCTGCCGGTGACGCTCACCGAGCGTCGACGAGCGCCTGCGCCGATCGGGTGCTCGGCCCGCCGCGTTCCCGCCCCGGGCCGCGCCGTCCGGTTACCAGCTGTCGACGTGCAGCACCGAGTCGAGCGGCTCGCGCTTCGCGGGCTTGAACGTCTCACCGGTGAAGTACGCCGTGGGCAGCAGCACGCCCTGGCGCACGTGCGGAGGGATGCCGAGCAGCACGGAGATCTCCTTCTCGTACTTCAGGTGCAGCGTGGTCCACGCGCTGCCGAGCCCGCGGGCGCGGGCGGCGATCTGGTAGCTCCACGCCGCGGGCAGCAGCGAGCCCCAGAGGCCGGCCTGGTTGCCCGGCGGCAGCTCCTCGGCCGCGGTGATCGCGCCGATGACGTGCACCGGGACGTCGCCCATCCGCTCGGCGAGCCACTCCGCCGACGACTGGACGCGCGCCTGCACCGCCTGCCGCTCCTGCCCGAGCGCCTCGACCTGCGCCTGCCGCGTCTCCGAGCTGCGGTAGGCGGCGAAGGCCTCGGCGTAGTAGTCGCCGATCTGCCTGCGCAGCCCCGCGTCGGTGATCACCATCCAGTGCCAGCCCTGCTGGTTGCTGCCGGTCGGCGCCTGCAGGGCGACCTCGAGGCTCTCCCGCACCAGCTCGATCGGGACCGGCCGGTCGAGGTCGAGGCGCTTGCGCACGGAGCGGGTGGTGGTCAGCAGCTCGTCGGGGCCGAGTGGCAACGTCGTCATGAGCCGATCATGCGCCACGCCCCCGCCCGCGCGCGCGTCCCACCCGTGGCGCGGGTGTCGCTGCGCGAGCGCGGCGTGCGTACGCGCGCGGGGGCGGGGGCGGGGGCGGGGCAGCCCGGCGCAAAGCGGCCGCGCGCACGTTCCCTCCACCGCGCGGGTGTTGCTGCGCGAGCGCGGGCCACACAACGCGCGCACGGGCCCGAGCGGCAGCGGCGCCTCCGCGCCGGAGAGACACCGCGCGCACTTTCCCCCACGACGCGGGTGTTGCTGCGCGAGCGCGGGCCACACAACACGCGCGCCGGCCCGAGCGACAGCAGCCGCAGCCCCGCACCGAAGCGACACCGCGCGCACGCTCCCTCCACCGCGCGGGTGTTGCTGCGCGA
>CAXTTN010000191.1:0-9484 GCA_964247105.1 uncultured Pseudonocardia sp. | reverse complement strand
GCGCGGGCCACACAACACGCGCGCGGGCCCGAGCGTCGGCGGCAGCCCCGCACCGGAACGACACCGCGCGCACGCTCCCTCCCCACGCAGGTGTTGCTGCGCGAGCGCGGGCCACACAACACGCGCGCCGGCCCGAACGACAGCAGCAGCCCCGCACCGAAGCGACACCGCGCGCGTTCCGTCCGCAGCGCGGGTGTTGCTGCGCGAGCGCGGGCCACACAACACGCGCGCGGGCCCGAGCGTCGGCGGCAGCCCCGCACCGAAGCGACACCGCGCGCACGCTCCCTCCACCGCGCGGGTACTGCTGCGCGAGCGCGGGCAACACAACGCGCGCGGGGGCGGAGGTCGGCGGCGGCAGCCCTGCACCGGAGCGACACCGCGCGCACGCTCCCTCCCCACGCGAGTACTGCTGCACCAGCGCGGGCCACACAACGCGCGCACGGGCCCGAGTGGCGGCGGCGGCAGCCCCGCACCGGACCGACACCGCGCGCACGCTTCCTCCCCACGCGCGTCGCTCCGCAACCGCGCGACACACGACCCGCGCGGGGACGGGTCGCGCCGGCCGGCAGGCCGTGGCCGCATAGGGTGGCGCGCGTGGTCTCGCCCGTACGGACCGTGCCTCCGCCGCAGGCCGACGACGCGCCGGAGCCGACCCGGCCCCGCACCGGGCGGATCGCGGTCGTGCTGGGGATCATCGCCGCCGTCGCGGCCGTGGCCTTCCCGTTCGCGCCGGTCGTGCAGCCGCAGGTCACCTACACCTGGAGCGCGTCGGACGGGCCCGCCGCCCTCCCCCTGATGCCCTACCAGCCCGTGCACCTCACGGCGTCGGTCGGCTGCGCGGCGCGGGGCGCGTTGCTGCTCGACACCGTCCCGCCCCGGCCCGACCCCGCCGCCCAGCAGCTGTCGGGACTGCAGGTCAGGTCCGTGGGCGGGGCGCTGCAGGTCACGAGCGCCGGCGTCGACCTCGGCACCGTCCCCGGCTGTGCCCTCACCGTCGACTCCGATCCGCGCCGCACCACCGTCGCCGTCGACGGCCGACCGGTGCTCACCCACGACGGCGACGTCCGCCCCGACGTCGCGGGCGCCTTCACCGACGCCCGCTCCGGCGTCGGGCTCACCCTCACCGCCGACACCCGCTTCCAGACCACGATCTCCCCGCTCAAGGCCGTGATCGCCGCGATCTGCGTGCTCGCGCTGATCGGGATGCTGGTGGCGCTGCGTCGCCCCGGCGGGCCGCGGCAGCTCCCCCGCCGCTGGTGGCGCCCCCGGTTGGTCGACCTGGCCGTCACCGCGCTGCTCGCCGTCTGGTGGGTGGTCGGCGCGCTCACCGTCGACGACGGCTACATCGCCGGGATCATCCGCAGCCGCGGTGAGAACGGGTTCATCGGCAACGTCTACCGCTGGCTCAACGCGCCCGAGGCCCCGTTCAGCTGGTTCTACGACGTGTTCTACGCCTGGTCGACCATCAGCGACTCGACGCTGTGGATGCGGTTGCCGTCCACCCTGCTCGGGGTCGTCGCGTGGGCGCTGTTGTCGCGCGGCGTGCTCCCCCGGCTGGGCCGTTTCGACCGGCCCTGGCTCGCCGCGCTCGCGTTCGGCACCTGGTGGATCCCGTACAACCTGGGCCTGCGCCCGGAGCCGTGGGTGGCGGTCGGCGTGCTCGGGGTGTTCGTGGCCGTGGAACGGGCGGTCGCGACGCGCCGGCCGCTGCCGCTCGTCCTGGGGCTTCTGCTCGCCGGGGTCACCACGGCCCTGACCCCCGGCGGGCTGATCGCGTTCACGCCGGTGCTGGCCGCGCTGGTGCCCGTGCTGCGCCTCGTGCGGGCCCACCCGGTCGCCTGTGTCGCGGCGCCACTGGCCGCGGTGCTGCTCATGGTCGACGACCAGAGCCTCGCCGCCGTGCTGGAGGGCACCCGCGTCCGGACGCTGATCGGCGGCGGGCTGCCGTGGTTCGCGGAGTACCAGCGCTACGCGAACCTGCTGGAGCCCGGCTCGTTCCAGGCGTCGATCGGCAAGCGGGCGGCGGTGCTGTTCACGCTGCTCGCGGCGGTCGGACTGGTCACGGCGCTGCGGCGCAACCGCGCCGGGATCGCCACCGGGCCGGCCGGGCGGTTGCTCGCCGGGTTCGGCCTCTCGCTGGTGGCGATGACGTTCACGCCGACGAAGTGGACCCAGCACTTCGGCGACCTCGCCGGCACCGGCGCCGCCGTCCTGACGCTCGGGCTGGTCGCCTTCGCCGCGGCGCCGCTGCGGGCGCGCGACCGGGGCTTCGTCGCGGCGCTCGCCGCCGTCACCGGGGTCGGCGCGCTCGCGCTGGCCGGGTACAACGTGTGGCCGTACGCGTCCAACTGGTTCACCCCGACGTTCAGCACCGTGCCGCCCGAGATCGCCGGCAAGGGCGTCTCGACGCTGGTGCTGGTGGCCGGCGGGCTGCTGGTGGGCGGGCTCGTCCTGCGGCACGCGTCGTCCGGGGCCGGGATCCCGCGCCGCGTCCCCGCCCCCGCCCCGGTCGTCGCGATCATGCTGGTCGGCGTCCTGGTGTTGCAGGTCGGCGGCCTCGCCAGGACGGCGGTCGGCCACCGCGACAGCTACACCCTCGCCTCCGACGCCCTCGCGACCGTCGACGGCGAGCCGTGCGGCCTCGAACGCCTGCTGTCGGTCGAGACCGATCCTTCCGCCGGGCTGCTCCGGGCCCGCCCGGGCCCGCCGGCGCGCGCCGAGCTGACCGTCGACGTCGGCGGCGCCATCCTGCCCGGCATCGCCGTCGCCGGCTCCACGACCACGGCCTGGTTCACCCTCGACCCCGCGCGGCGGGCGCTGCCCGTCGTCGTCACGACGTCGGGCTCCACCGGCCCGAACGACGCGCTGACCATGGAGTTCGGCCGCGGGAACCAGGTCGTCGACCAGCGGCGCATCACGTCCTCCTCGAGCGGGCCCGTCGACGTCCGGCAGATGGCCCCGGCCGATGCCGACTCCGTCCGCCTGGCGGTCGACGCGCCGATCCAGCAGAACCGGCCCGCCGCGCTGGTGACGCTGCCGCGCGTGCCGCGGCTGACCCCGATGGAGACGCTCCTCCCCCCGGGCAGCAGCGCGATCCTGGACTGGCCCGTCGCGTTCCTGTTCGGCTGCCTCACCCCCGAGCCGCTCGCGCTCGGGTCGGCGGGCCTCGCGCGCTGGCGCGTCGCGCCGCCCGCGAGCGACCCCTCGGCCGGCATCACCTACGCGCCGTCGTTCGGTGGCCCCTTCGCCGCACCACGGCTGCTGGTCACCGAACAGCGCATGGCCACCTACCTCGCCGGTGACCCGACCCGCGACGCCGCGCAGCTGTACCGCTGGACCCCCGTCGCGAACCTGGGCAGCCCGCGGCCCGTCGTCGCTGATCGGACGGTCATGGGCTGGTACTCCGACGGGCGCACGCGCGTACCCGGGCTCGACACGCCGAGTTGACCCGAACGGACGACCAGAGCGGCTCGCCCGCACAATGGACGTACACACCCGACCAGGAGGACGGCCGCCCCGCATGCTTCGCACACCGGACACCACGGACGAATCGATGGCGCTGACGCCCCTGCCGTCCACCCGGCTGATGGCCCAGCGGGGCCTGTTCTTCGGCCCGTCCGCTCTCGCACCGGAGGATCTGTACTCGGTGGTGGAGCAGGGCATCGCGCGGCGCGAGCGCCACCGCGTGCACCTGTCGCCGGGCACGAGGGTCAGCACCAACACCTACTTCGGCCGCTTCCACGCCGCCTACTGGCAGCGCTGGACGCCGGTCGGCGAGGTGGAGGTCTCGGCGGTCGTCTCGGGCACCGGGCGGATCCGCCTCCACGCCTCGGACACCAACAAGGTGTGGCGCATCGCCGCCGCCGTGGACGTCGAGGACGCCGAGCGGCAGACCGTGCGGCTCGTCTCCCCGATCGACCGCTTCCTCGACGGCGGCGGCCTCTGGCTGGAGCTGGCCACCGAGCTCGGCGAGCTGACCGTGGCCGATGTGCGCTGGAGCGTCGTCGCGCCCCGCCCGGTGCCGCGCACCGACGTCGTGGTCTGCACCTACAACCGGGCCGACGACTGCCTCAACACGCTGGCGGCCATGGCCGACGACCCGGAGGCGCTCGCACTCGTCGGCACCGTGCACGTCGTCGACCAGGGCAGCGACCCCCTGGAGTCGCGGCCCCGCTTCGCCGAGGTGTCCGCTGCGCTCGGCTCGCACCTGCGCTACATCCGCCAGCCCAACCTCGGCGGAGCGGGCGGGTTCACCCGCGGCCTGTTCGACGCCACCGCGGGCGCCCCCGAGGACCAGGCCGACGTCCTGCTGATGGACGACGACGTGATGCTGGAGCCCGAGCTGATCGTGCGGCTCACCGCGTTCGCGGCCAGCACCACGTCGCCCGCGATCGTCGGCGGGCAGATGCTCAACCTGCTGCACCCCACCCACCTGCACATCTCGGCCGAGCGCGCCGATCCCGAGCGGCTCGTGAACGGCCTGCCCGTCGACGGCGCGCTGAAGGAGGCCTACCTGCTGGGCCTCGACGAGCGGCAGCTCCCGATCAACCAGGAGCGCCGCGTCGACGCGGAGTACAACGGCTGGTGGTCGTGCCTGATCCCGGCCTCGATCGTGCGCGACATCGGCTACCCGCTGCCGCTGTTCTTCCAGTGGGACGACGTCGAGTACGGCTACCGCGCCCGCGCCCGCGGCATCCCCACCGTCACGCTGCCCGGCGCCGGCGTCTGGCACGCCGACTTCGGGTGGAAGGACTGGGACGAGTGGCACCGGTACTTCAACCTGCGCAACGGCCTGATCATGGCGGCCCTGCACACCGGCTTCTCGACCACGCGGATCAACGCGCGGGTGGCGGAGCTGCTGGGGATCTACCTGGTCGGCATGCACTACGGGTTGACGGCCACGCTGCTGCAGGCGATCGACGACTTCCTCGACGGCCCGGAGATCCTGCGCGACGGCTCCGTCGCGGCGGCCGCGGAGATCCGGCGCATCCGGGCCGCCTACCCCGAGACGGTCGTGCACCCGATGTCGGAGGTGGGCGAGGACTTCCGCGGGATGCAGGTGGTCCGGGCCGCCAACGAGCCCGGCCGCCTCGGCCTGACCTGGGCCAAGCGCGCGGCCTACCAGCTCGCGGGCAAGGCCGTGCACCGCTCGGGTGCCGTCCAGGCCGGTGACGCGCACTGGTGGCACGTCGCGCTGTTCGAGCGGGCGGTCGTGACGGACATGGGCGAGACCGGCGTCCGGATCCGGCAGCGCGACCGCGACCTGGCCTTCGCGCTCGCGAGGCGGGGCCTGAAGGCGATGAAGCGCCTGCACACCGAGGGCCCCGCGGTCGCGGCCCGCTACCGGGAAGCAATGCCGGAGCTGACGAGCCGAGGAAACTGGGCCCGCCTGTTCGGCGTGGAGGAGTAGCCCCACCCCCCGTAACGAGTGGCACTCTCGTCGCAACCTATCCGACGAGAGTGCCACTCGTTGTGGGGTCGAGGAGGGCTGCCGGCGATAAGTTACTTCGGGTAACCTCACTTCCATGAAGGACTTCGGGGACAGGGTCGCCGTCATCACCGGGGCCGGGTCGGGGATCGGACGGGCACTGGCGCTCGACCTGGCGGCGCGGGGTGCGCGGCTGGAGCTCTCGGACGTCGACGCCGACGGCGTGGCGGCCACCGCGGACAGCTGCCTCGCCCTGGGCGCGAAAGCCCGGCACCACGTGCTGGACGTGGCCGACCGGGCCGCCGTCGACGCGCACGCCACCGAGGTCGTGGCGGCGCACGGCCGCGTCGAGCTGGTGATCAACAACGCCGGCGTCAGCATGACCGGGCCCGTCCTCGCCCTGACCCTCGACGAGATCGAGTGGATCATGGGGATCAACTTCTGGGGCGTGGTGCACGGCACCAAGGCGTTCCTGCCGCACCTCGTGGCCAACCGGGGCGCACACCTGGTCAACATCTCGTCGATCTTCGGCATGATCGCGGTGCCCGGGCAGGCGGCCTACAACGCGTCGAAGTTCGCGGTGCGCGGGTTCACCGAGGCGCTGCGCCAGGAGATGCTCGGCGCGCGCACCGGCGTGTCGGTGAGCTGCGTGCACCCCGGCGGGATCACGACCAACATCGCCCGTGGCGGCCGGTTCGCCGCAGGCGTCGACGGCGGTGTCACGGCCGAGGCGTTCGACAAGATCGCCCGCACCACCCCGGAGGTCGCGGCGGCGACCATCCTGCGCGGCGTCGAGCGCGACAAGGCGCGGATCTTCGTCGGCCCCGACGCGTTCGCGCTCGACGGGATGCAGCGGCTGCTGGGCTCGGGGTACCAGGCGATCGTCCGGCGGGCCGCCGCGCTCCGCTGATGGTGGGATGGACGACGTGCGCCTGATCCTGCTGCGGCACGCCGAGTGCCTCGGCAACGTCGACAAGTCCGCCTACACCACGATCCCCGACCACGCGTTGCCGCTCACCGAGCTCGGGGAACGGCAGGCCCGCGACGCCGGCCCGCTGATCAAGGACCTGATCGGCGGGGAGCGGTTCGGCGTCTACGTCAGCCCGTACGCGCGCACCCTGCGGACGCTGCACCTGCTGGACGTCGAGCCCGCCTGGACCGTGCAGGAGCCGCGGCTGCGCGAGCAGGACTGGGGCAACCTGCAGGACCCCGAGGAGCAGGTGCGGCAGGAGGCCGAGCGCAACGTCTACGGGCACTTCTTCTACCGCCTGAGCCACGGCGAGTCCGGCGCCGACGTCGACGACCGGCTGGCCGCGTTCCTCACCGGCGTCGACCGCACCACGCCGGTGCTGCTGGTCGTGACCCACGGCCTGGCGATGCGGCTGCTCGCCCGCCGGGCGCTGGGGTGGTCGGTGGCGCTGTTCGAGTCGCTGTCCAACCCGGAGTGCTGCGAGGAACGCGTCCTGACGGGCAGCGGCACCGGCTGGACCCTCGACCGCCCCTTCGCGCAGTGGAAGCCCGCAGCCGACGGGTCGCGCCAGGGCCGGTGAGAGCAGCCGCACCATGATCGGCGGTAGGGGACCGGAAACCGCGGTGAGCGCGGTTCCCGGTCCCGAGTTGACGATCACCCACGTTCCGCGGAACGCGCAGGGTCAGCCGTCGGCCACCGCCGCGGCCGCGGCGACGATCGCGTCGATCGTCACCTGCGGATGCGACACCATGGACACGTGGGAGCCCGCGACCTCGGTGATCGTGGCGCCGGCGCGTTCGGCCATGTGCCGCTGCGTCGCCGGGGGGATGACCCGGTCCTCGGTGCCGACGACGGCCCAGCTCGGCAGCGTCTTCCACCCGGGACTCCCCGACGGCGTGGTGTTCGCGCTCAGGGTGATCGGTCGCTGGCTCTCGGCGATGAGCCAGCGATCGTCCTCGGGCAGGTCCTGGGCGAAGAACTCGTGCACGGTGGCCGGCTTGAGGAAGGCTTCGACGTCGCCGTCGGGGCTGCCCGGGTAGCCGGCGAGGTCGAGAACGGTGGTCGGGTCGGGCACGGCCAGCGCGGAGCCCGACCCGCCCAGGATCTGGAAGACGAACTCGCCCTCGTCCGGGATGAACGCGTCGACGAAGACCAGCGCCTTCACCTGGCCGCCGCTGTCCTCGGCGCTCGGCGCGGCGTTGGTGATGACGAAGCCGCCGTAGGAGTGGCCGACCAGCACCACCGGACCGCTGGTGCGCTGGGCGACGAAGGAGGCGACGTACGGCGCGTCGACGGCGACACCGCGCAGCAGGTTCGGTGGGGTGAACACCGGGAAGTCCTGCTTGCGAAGCGCAGTGGCGACCGCGTTCCAACTGGACCCGTCGGCCCATGCCCCATGCACCAACACGATCGTGGGCTTCGGCACGCAAACTCTCCTCGCTGTCGTCGAGCGTGGTGTCGGTCAGGGTCACAATAGTGACTTCCAGATGCCGATGACCCGGTCACCCGGTCCGGGCAACACGTCGACGACCGGCTGGCCGCGCTCCTCACCGTCATCGACCACCCACGCCGGTGCCGCTCGTCGTGACCTACGCGATTCACACTGAACCAGTCGGGTCTGTCGTCCGTGTCGGGGGTGAGGGGACGGAGCGTCCGACATGATCCAGCCAGAGGCGATCCCTCGGCCTTGAGTTCATACCCGAGAAGCACGGAGCTGGTCCATGCCATTTCGCGGCAGTTCTCGAGGACGGCGGCGTCTTCGAGCTCTATCCGGCAACAGCCGGAAAGGCGACCGGAGAGCTGAGGTTGGGTTTCGACCTGGCAGGCTCGCAGTCAGATCCGCGACTCGAACCGGGCACACATGTTCGCCACGACCCGGACGGACGGGTCGTCGAACTTCGGGTCACTTGACGCGATATGAGGAGCACCGTCGATGACATCAGACGTGGACGTGGCCAAGCAGACGATCCGAGCGGCGTTCGGTCACGACGTCCTGATCGATGTCCACGAGTTCTCCTCGGGAGCGGTCTCGATTACCGTGCGCCGAGGTGACCACGCCGCGGTCATTGACGCGATGCCGCCCGATGAATGGGCAGTCTCGGTCGACCCGGTCGATGGAGTGGACTTCGCCGGCCACGACCACGTCGCAGCAACGCTGGCAGACGCGATCGACCACATCCGTCGGAGGTGGCCGATCGACTGATCGGGCGACGTCGTCCTCGCAGGGGTTGTGAGGTCCTCGCAGGCGTTCCAACTCCTGCGAACACAGCAGAAGGTCTGCGAGGACGCCGTCGAACTCAGATGCCGATGACGCGCCCCGCCCAGTCGGGACGGTCGAGGCCCTCGAGGATCGTGTACCGGTACTCCATCGGCACCAGCACCACCGTGTCCGTGCTGGTCGTGAGCACCCGCCTCGTGTCGGCGACGGCCTGCGGGCCGTCGTCGTGGAAGCTGGTGCCGACGGCCACGCGATTGGACTGGCTGGTCCAGGTGTCGCTGAGCGAGAGGTACCACTGCGCGGCCAGGATCGCGCTGATCCGCCGGTCGCCGGAGACGTCGAGGTAGTAGGCGTGCGCGGGAAGGGGACCCGCGCGTTCCAGGCGGAACGGCAGCGCGGCCGCCAGCGGCGGGGTCCGGATGACCTTGTTGTCCGCCACCAGGTTCGCCACCCCCACCGCGCCGGCGGGCACCTTGACGTCGGACGCGTCGAACGTGAACCCGAAGACCTGCGTCAGCGCCACGGTCACCAGGGTGGACGCGCCGATCGTGGCGAGCCCACGCCGACGGCCGCCGCGGGGCACGAGGTGCACCACCGGGATCACCAGCACGGCCAGCAGCACGATCAGCATGCCGACCATGAACTTGAAGCCGTAGTAGCTCACCCGGCCGTTGGTCGCGATCTGCACGACGATCAGCACGGCCGCCGCCGCGGCACCGAACAGCGAGACGAACCCGAGGCCCGCCACACGGCACCGCACGGCCGCAGCGGCGGGTCCGCCACGGGCCAGCACAGCCGCGCCGACCGTTCCCAGCGCGCACGCCACCAGCAGCCCGACGTTCAACGGGATGACGCCGCCCTCGATGGT
>CAXTTN010000190.1:0-11677 GCA_964247105.1 uncultured Pseudonocardia sp. | reverse complement strand
GATCACACGACAGGCCGGATCACCGGTAGCGACACACCTAACATAGTACTACTAGGAACCCGTGCGTTCCACGCCCCCGGCCACGTACGAGCCGGTGGCGAAGTCGTCGAGCGCGTCGGGGCCCGTCGGCGTCCAGCCCAGCTCGGTGCGCGCGGAAGTGCCGTCCAGCAGCTGGTCCAGCTCGAACACGCTGCCGCTGCCGACCTTCGTCTCCGCCTCCTGCCGCGTCCACGGACGGTACTCGCCGGAGCGGCCGATGGCCCGGGCGATCGCGACGGCCCAGTCGCGCATCGACAGCGCGCCCGACGCGGCGTTGTAGGCGCGCCCGGCCCGCCCGCGCTCGACGGCGAGCCGGAACAGCTCGCCGAGGTCGTCCACGTGCACGGTGGACCACCGCTTCTCCCCCGGCGCGACGTAGCCGGCGTAGCCGTCCTGGCGCGCGGCGGCCAGCAGCCGCACCTGCAGGTTGCCGCCGCCGCGGCCGAAGGCCAGCGGGACCCGCACCGAGACACCGCGCACCTCCCATCGCGGATCGAAGACGTCCTGCTCGTTGACGATGTGCCAGGCGACCCAGTCGTGGCTCAGCGGGTGGTGCTCGGCGACCGGCTCCGGGCCCGTGTCGCCGTAGATCAGCGATCCCGAGTTGTAGACCAGCGGCTTCCCGGTTCCGCGCAACGCGGGGAGCAGCGCGCCGAGCGCGGCCCGGTGCTCGGCCACCGACGACGCCGCGCAGTGCACCACCGCGTCCGCCCGCTGCGCGGCCGCCGCCAGGACCGGCCGGTCCACCAGCTCCCCCCGGACGACCTCGAGGCCCTGGTCACGGAGCAGGCGCTCGGAGCGTTCGGACCGGGCGAGGCCGGTGACCTCGTGCCCCGCCGCCGCCAGGCTGCGCGCGGTCGCCCCTCCGATGAACCCCGTGCCACCGGTCACGAAAACCCGCATCTCGTCTCCCTCGGATAGTCTATGAGCTGATCGTCAGGAGATAGATTATCACCGCGGTTGACGTGGAGCACCTCGTCTCCTCGGTTCGTCGTCGGTGCCGCGCCTACCCCGCCACGTCGACACCTCCGGTGAAGGGGGAGACGTGGTCGGTGGCGAACGCCTCCCATCGCCGGGTCGGACGGCCGAGAACCGCCTTCGCGTCGGGGGCCACACCGGCGGCGTGTCCGCCCGCGTACAACTCGAAGAGCTCGGCGAGCCCGTCGACCTCCCACGGCGGCATCCCGTAGCCGTGCAGGGTCTCCTGGACCGCGGGGATCGGCAGGTCCACCGCGTCGAGCGCGCGGCCGAGGATCTGGCCCAGGGCACGGACCCGGTCACGCGGGGTACGGGCCTCCGGCCCGGTCACGGCGATCCGACGACCGGCGTGCGCGCCGGGATCGACCAGCGCGGCGACGGCGACCGCGGCGACGTCGCGGACGTCGACCACCGACCAGGCCGCGTCCATGACCGGTCCCGCGATCGTGCCGCTCGGGATCTGCGCGGCCCAGGCCAGGTCGTTCTGCATGAAGCCGGTCGGCTGCACGAAGGTCCACGACCCGCCGAGCGCCTCGATCACCGCCTCCGACCCGGCGTGCATCCGCCCGAAGCGCAGCGGCGACTCGGGTGCGGCGCCGAGGACGGACAGCTTGACCAGGTGCGCCCCCGCGTCGGCTGCGGCTCGGGCGAACCTCCCCTCCGTCTCGGGCAGCGTCGGGGACGACGGCGTGACGAGGTAGGCGGCGGTGACGCCCTCGAAGGCCCGGCGCAGCGCGTCGGCGTCGTCGAACGGGGCGGCGACGGCGTCCACGCCCGGACGGCGCAGGGCGGCCGCCCGTTCGGGCGAGCGGCTCAGCGCGCGAACGTCGTGGCCCGCCTCGACGAGCTGGGCGAGTACCGCTGCGCCGGTGGTGCCGGTCGCACCGGCGACGAGCACGGTGTGTGATGTCATGGTGGGTGAACCTCCGATGTCGGGAAAAGGGGATCGCTGTGGACGGTGACGACGGGCTGCTCCGCATCGGCGAGGTGGCGGGTCTCGCCGGATGCGCCACGTCGGCGGTGCGGTACTACGAGCAGGTCGGGCTGATCGACCCGCCGCGGCGGGTCGGTGGCCAGCGGCGGTACCCGGCGCAGGTGGTGTACCGGCTGCAGCTGATCCTGTTGCTGCGCCGCGTCGGGCTGGGGATCCGCGACCTGGCCGTCGCGCTCGACCACACGCCGGCCGGGGTCGCGGCCCGCCGGGACGCGGCCCGCCGGCGGGCGCAGGCGATCCGCGCGCAGCTCGAGGATTCGGCGCGAGCGCTGGCGATCTTCGAGCACGGCGCCGACTGCACCTCCACCGATCCCGACGACGCCGCCTGCGCCGCGGACGTCGAGCGCCGCTTCGCCGAGGCCGGGCTCGACCCGCGACTGAGCCCGCTCGCCGTCTCCGCACCCGCGCTCTCCCGCTGACCGGGAAGGTCAGCGGGCCGGCCGCAGACGGTGGTCGAGCACGAGCCGGCCGGTGACCGTGCCCTCGTCGAGTGCCCGGTGCGCCGCCTGCACCTCCTCCAGCGGCAGCGCTCGCGCGACGGGCACCAACCGGCCCTGCTCGACGTGCTCGAGGAGCCAGTGGAGATCCGCGGCGTAGGCCTCGGGGTCCTCGTCCCGCAGCCCGGTGATGTCGAACTGCAGCGCCCGCAGCCCCCGCGGGGAGGCGTTGACGGCCGCGATCGCCTCGCCGGCCGCGGCGAACACCCGCCCGGTCTCGGCGAGCACCTCCGGCGTCCGTCCCGACGCGCGCCGCGCGGCCGCCGTGAAACCGAACGAGACGAGCAGCCCGCCGTCGGCCAGCGTCTCGGCCGCGCCGGCGATGCTCGCGGTCGCACCGCCGGCGTCGAAGACGAACTGCACGCCCTCCGGCGCGAGCTTGCCGACGTTCGCCACCAGGTCGGGATCGCGGTAGTCGAGCGTCGCCGCGCCGAGCCGGGCCAGTGTGGCGTGCTTGCCCGGCGAGGCCGACGCGATCACGGTGGCTCCGAGCAGGAGCGAGGCCTGCACCGCGAGCAGCCCGACCCCTCCCGACGCGCCCTGGACGTAGACGACGTCCCCCGCCTGCACCCGGCCCAGGCGGCGCACCATCGCCATCGCGGTGGCGCCGGTCATCACCATGGGCTCCACGAGGGCCGCGTCGACGGTGGATTCCAGGCGGGTCAACGCCGGGACCGGCACCACGACGGCGTCGGCGTTGCCGCCCGCGCGGGTGATGGCCACCACCCGATCACCGACGGCGAACTCACTCACGCCGGGACCGAGTGCCGCCACCACGCCCACGAGGTCGTATCCCAGGACGAACGGCGGCTCGAGGTGGGACGTGTACGGGTTCAGGCCGCGCCGCACCACGCTGTCCGACGTCGTGGCGCTGCTCGCCTGCACCGAGACGAGCGCCTCGCCCGGCCCCGGCTCGGGGCGGGCGCCTGTCGCGACCTGCAGAGCCTCGGGCCCGCTGAATCCGGTGACGAGGACCTGGCGAACGAGTTCGGTGGAAGTCATGCGAGCAACGCTAGATCTTGAAGCGCGCTTGAAGTCAAGCGCCGCGAAGCGGCCGGCCCGGCCGGTGAGCCACCGGGCCTCAGGCCACCCCCACCAGCGGAGCCCGGTCGATGGCCCCCGTCGCGAGATCGGCCAACACCCGGCCGACCGCGGGGGCGAACTTGAACCCGTGCCCCGAGAACCCCGCGCCCACCACCACCGGGCCCGCCCGCTCCAAGGAACGCCGAGTCGGATGTGGTGGTGTAGGTACAGCTGATCGGGTCGGGCCGGGTGTGGTCCAGTCCCGGCAGCCACTGCGCCACGTACTCCTGCAGCCGCCGCATCAGCGCGGGCTCGGGCTGGAACGTGCGCAGGTCCGGGTCGCACTCCGGCCCGACCCCGTGGAACCCCACCTTCACGTCGCCGCAGGGATCGGCGAGCCCGTAGACGCCACCCTCGGGCCATCCACGTTCGGGCCCGGTGTGGTGGATGAACGTGGGCCACGCCGATTCGCTCGGCGCGCAGGGGTTGATCCCGCGCAGCGCGAACAGGGCCGGCTGCTCCTGGGTCACCCGCAGCGGCGGCAGCGGCACGAGCCCGTCGAGCAGCTCCGCCATCCACGCCCCGGCGGCGACGACGACCCGTCGGGTCCGCAGCGTGCCCCGGCGCGTGACGACCTCGACGAGGTCGTCGTCGCAGACCCGGATGGCGGTGACCCGCGTGGAGCGCCGGACCACGGCACCACGGCCGACCGCCGCGGCCGTGAACGCGGCGACGGCCTGGTCGGCGCGCACGATCCCGGTGCGGTCGGGTTGGTAGAGCACGGGCCCGTCGAAACGCATGCCCGGCCACCGCAGCGCCGCCTCACCCGGGTCGAGGAAGCGGTGGGTGATGCCGTGCTCCGCGAGCGACGCGGCCAGCTCCGCCGTGCGGCGGGCGTCGCCGTGGTCGACGCCGCCCGTGATGGCCAGCAGCGACGCCCCGGTCTCCGACTCCAGCTCCCGCCACAGCGGCAGCGCCTCGGCCGCGAGCCGCACGTACTGCGGGCCGACGTAGGTCTGCCGGTAGATCCGCGACGAGCCGTGCGAGGCGCCGCGCACGTGGCCGGCACCGAACCGGTCCAGCAGCTCGACCCGGCGCCCGCGGCGCGCGAGCTGCCACGCCGCGGCGGCACCGATCACCCCGCCACCGACGACCACGACGTCCACCACACCGGCGTCGCCCGACCGGCGCGGGGCAGGAATCGATGTCACGGTCAGGTCCTCCGGCCGCTGGATGGTGACGACGACGCTACGGCGGGCCCACGGCCAGCGGCAAGAGCGTTGACATCCCCCGGACGGGCGACATACCGTCCGCTCCGAAACGGACGTGCGACGACGGCGGAGACGATGACGGCAGCAGCCTGGACGGTCGCGTGGCACCGCCACGGGCGGGCCACGGGTTCCACGCGCCGCCACATCGACCTGCTCCGCATCAACGGCACCCTCTGTCGGCGCTGATCCACGGGCGGCCACGCCGCCGATCACGTCCTCTCCGCATCCCCTGACCGCGCCCCGCGCGGCCCCTCACTCCGGCGCGCCGTGACCCCACCGGCGGTCGGAGCCTCACGCATCCCGGAGCCATCGCCATGGGCGAGACGACCGACCCTGCCACGGCCACCGCCACCGCCACCGACCCGGCGCCGCCACCCCCGGTGGGAGCGGGACCGGCCCAGCGCGTGATCCCGCTGCGCCATCCGGGCCGGTGGATCCTCACGGCCGTGGTGCTGGTCGTCCTCGCGCAGGTCGCGCACGGGCTGGTGACCAACCCCTTCTACCAGTGGGACCGCTTCGCCTACTGGTTCTTCCGGCCGGTGATCCTGAACGGCCTGGTGATCACGCTCGAGGTGGCGGCGTGGAGCGCGGTGCTCGGCCTCCTGGGCGGGATCCTCCTGGCGCTGGGCCGGCTGTCGAGGAGCCCGGTCGTGTCGGCCGTCAGCTGGGCCTACATCTGGCTGTTCCGGTCGATCCCGCTGATCGTCGTGCTGCTGTTCCTCTACAACTTCAGCGCGCTCTACAAGACCCTCGGCGTCGGGGTGCCGTTCGGGCCGACGTTCGTCGAGTTCGGGGTCACGACGCTGGCCACCGACATGGTCATCGCGGTGATCGGGCTGAGCCTGAACGAGGCCGCGTACGCCGCCGAGGTGGTGCGGGCGGGCATCCTGTCGGTGGACCAGGGCCAGCACGAGGCGGCCGCGGCACTGGGCATCCCGCGCGGCTACCAGTTCCGCCGCATCGTGCTCCCCCAGGCGCTGCGCGCGATCGTCCCGTCGTACGTCAACCAGCTGATCGGGCTGGTGAAGAGCACGTCGCTGGTGTTCTACGTCTCGCTGCTGGACCTGTTCGGCTCCGTCCAGAGCCTCGGCAGCACCTACTCCGGGGACATCGTGCCGCTGCTGCTGGTGGCGACGGTCTGGTACGTGATCCTGACCAGCGTCATCTCGGTGGTGCAGTTCTACGTCGAGCGGCACTACTCGCGCGGTGCGCTGCGGACGCTGCCGCCGACCCCGTTGCAGCGGTTGCGCCGCGGCCTGGGCGAGCTGCGGGCCGGAGCGGTCCGATGACCGACACGCTCGCCGTGCACGCCGCCGCCGTGGAGGTCCACGGCGCACACAAGTCCTACGGCACCCACCACGTGCTCGACGGCATCGACCTGACCGTGCAGCCCGGCCGCGTCACGGTGATCCTCGGCCCCTCGGGATCGGGCAAGTCGACGCTGCTGCGCGCGATCAACCACCTGGAGAAGCTCGACGCGGGCCACGTCAGCGTCAACGGCGAGCCGATCGGGGTCCGGCGGGTCGGCGACCGGTTCAAGGAGCTGTCCGAGCGCGCGATCCTCGCCCAGCGCACCCGCATCGGGTTCGTGTTCCAGGGCTTCAACCTGTTCCCGCACCTCACGGTGCTCGACAACGTCGTCGCCGCGCCGGTCGCCACCGGTCTCAGCAACACGTCCGACGCCGTGGAGCTGGCCCGCACGCTGCTGGCCAGGGTCGGGCTGGCGGACAAGGCCGACGCCTACCCGCGCCAGCTCTCGGGCGGCCAGCAGCAGCGCGTGGCCATCGCGCGGGCGCTCGCGCTGCGGCCCGGCGTGATCCTCTTCGACGAGCCCACCTCGGCGCTGGACCCGGAGCTCGTCGGCGACGTGCTGGCCGTGATCAAGGACCTGGCCAGCACCGGAACCACCCTGATCGTCGTCACCCACGAGATCGGCTTCGCCCGCGAGGTGGCCGACGAGGTCGTGTTCCTCGACGCCGGGCGCGTCGTCGAGCAGGGCCCGCCCGCCCAGGTCATCGACCACCCGCGCCACCCCCGCACCCGGGAGTTCCTCAGCAAGGTGCTGTAGGCCCCGCCCCCACCAAGGAGAGAACCGTGTCCAGGAGAAGAGCCGTACCCCTCGCGTTGGCCGCGCTGACCCTCGGAGGCCTGCTCGCGGCGTGCGGCGGCGGCACGTCGAGCGCCGCGTCGGGCCCCGCGGGCGGCCCCACCACCGTCGCCGTGGGCGCCGAGTCCAACGGCGCCGCGAAGGAGGCCAGCATCACGGTGCCCGTCGTGGACTCGATCCGCGCCGAGCTCCCGCAGGCCATCCGCGACAAGGGCACCCTCGATGTCGGGCTCGGGCTGCTGCCCGCGGGCTCGCCCCCGCTGGGCTACGTCGGAACCGACCAGAGCACCCTCACCGGCTCCGAGCCCGATCTCGCCCGGCTCGTCGCGGGAGTGCTCGGACTCGAACCGAAGCTGAACAACGCCACCTGGGAGAACCTGTTCGTCGGCATCGACAGCGGCCGCACCGACGTCGGGTTCTCCAACATCACCGACACCGAGCAGCGCAAGCTCAAGTACGACTTCGCGAGCTACCGCCAGGACAACCTCGGGTTCGAGACCCTCGGCTCCGCGAACTGGACCTTCACCGGCGACTACCAGGTCCTGGCCGGGAAGAAGGTGTCGGTCGGTGCGGGCACCAACCAGGAGAAGATCCTGCTGGAGTGGCAGAAGAAGCTGCAGGCCGAGGGCAAGACCCTCGACGTCGAGTACTACCCGGACTCCAACGGCACCTACCTCACGCTGGCCTCGGGCAGGATCGACGCCTACTTCGCGCCGAACCCGAGCATCAGCTACCACGTCACGCAGAGCGCGACGTCGCCGAACCCGACCCGCAGCGCGGGCACCTTCTCCGGCGCCGGGGCGTCGCTGCAGGGCCTGATCTGCGCCACCACGAAGAAGGACAGCGGGCTCGCCAAACCGGTGGCCGACGCGATCAACTACCTGATCCAGAACGGCCAGTACACGGCGTGGCTCGACTCGTGGAACCTGTCCAACGAGGCCGTCCCGACCTCGGAGGTGAACCCGCCCGGGTTGCCGATCACCAACTCCTGACACCCAGGACGTGTCCTAGTCTCGGAGGATGAGCCTCCGTGCCTCGACGCGACGCGGGTACGCCCTGGGCAGCGTGGCGACCGGCACGTTCGGCACCGTGCCGGGCCTGCTCCTGCTGCCCTACCTGACCGACTCGCTGGGCATCGCGGCCGGGCTCGCGGGGGTGGTCGTCCTCGCCCCCAAGGTCTGGGACGTGGTGCTCAACCCGATCGCCGGGCGGATCAGTGACCGGTCGGCGTCGCCCCTCGGGCGGCGCCGGCCGTTCCTGCTGCGCGGCGGCGTGGCACTGGCGGCGGGGTTCGCGCTGCTCTTCGCGGGCCCGTCGGCTCCCCCGCTGCTCGCGGGCGGGTGGGTGGTCGTGGCGTTCCTGGCGTGCGCCACGGCGTACGCGTTCTTCCAGGTGCCCTACGTCGCCATGCCGGCCGAGATCACCGACGACCCGGCCGAGCGCACCCGCCTCATGACGTGGCGGGTCGTGCTGCTGGCGCTGGCGATCCTGCTGTCGGGGGCGACGGCGCCGCTGGTCGCCACCGCGTTCGGCTACCGGGCGATGGGCGCCGCGTTCGGGATCGTCGTGCTGGTCGGGGCGGTCGGCGCCTACGCCGGCACCCGGGACGCGCCGCTGCGCCCGGGCGTCCCGGCCGGCGGTTCGCTGCGCGAGCAGTTGCGCCTGGTCGCCGCCGACACCGACTACCGGTGGCTGCTGATCACGTTCGTCGCCCAGGCGCTGGGCATCGGCGCGATGCTCGCGGGCGTCGCGTACGTCACGCGGTACCTGCTCGGCGACCCGGCGGTCGCGTCGGTGCTCTTCGTGGCGTTCATCGGGCCCGCGCTGCTCGTGACGCCGCTGTGGGAGCGGTTCGCCGCCCGGCGCGGCAAGCGAGCGGGCTACACGTTCACGTCGGTGGTGCTCGCCGTGGGGGCGCTGGGCCTGCTGTCGTCGACGGGCGGCGGGCTCACCGCCGTCGTGTACGCCGCCGCGGCGCTCGCGGGGATCGGGTACGCGGGGGCGCAGGTGTTCCCGCTGGCGATGCTGCCCGACGTCGCCGCGGCGGGCGGGGCCGACCGGATCGGCGTCTACACCGGCGTCTGGACGGCCGGCGAGACCCTCGGCCTCGCGCTCGGCCCCGGCGTGTACGCCCTCGTGCTGCAGGTGGGCGGCTACGCGGCGTCGACCACCGGGGCGGCCCAGTCCCCGGCCGCCCTGAGCGCGATCGCGATCGGCTTCTCGGTCGTGCCCGCCGTGATCGTCACGGCGAGCCTGCTGGCCCTGCGCCGCTACCGCCTGGACGTGCCCCGTGTCGCCTGAGGAGATCGTCGCGCGGCTGGAGGCGCTCCGCGCGGGCGACCTGCCGACCCACGGCGGCCGGACCCTGGCCTACGTCTACGACTCCGGGCTGGCCGAGGCCGACGCGGTCGGCCGCCGGGCGCTCGGGATGTTCGCCGCCACCAACGGCCTGGACCCCACCGCGTTCCCCAGCCTCGCGGCGATGGAGCGCGATCTCGTCTCGTTCGCGCGGCCGCTGTTCGGCGCGCCCGACGCGGCCGTGGGCACGGTGACCTCCGGCGGCACCGAGTCGATCCTGCTGGCCGTGCAGACCGCCCGCGACGCCGCCGCCGTCGCGGCGCCGGTGATGGTGGTGCCGACCACGGTCCACGCCGCGTTCCACAAGGCGGCGCACTACTTCGGGGTCGAGCTGGTGGCGGTCGACGTCGACCCGGTGACGAAGAAGGCCGTGCCCGGCGCGATGACCGCGGCGATGGACGCGCACGCCGGCCGGGTGGTGCTCGTGGCCGTGTCGGCGCCGAGCTACGCCCACGGCGTGATCGACCCGATCGCGCCGGTCGCCGCGGCGGCCGCCGAGCGCGGGATCCGGTGCCACGTCGACGCGTGCATCGGCGGCTGGGTGCTCCCCTGGGCAGGCGTGGAGCAGCCGTGGGACTTCCGCTGCCCGGGCGTCACCAGCCTCTCGGCCGACCTGCACAAGTACGCCTACACGCCCAAGGGCGTCTCGCTGCTGCTGCACCGCACCCCCGCACTGCGCCGGGCGCAGTTCTTCGCCGGGGCGGACTGGCCCGGCTACACGATGCTGAACGCGACCATGCAGTCCACGAAGTCGGGCGGCCCGCTCGCCGCGGCCTGGGCCGTCGTCCAGCACATCGGTCCCGACGGCTACCGCGCGCTGGTGGCGACCACTGTGGACGCCACCCGGCGGCTCGCGGCCGGGATCGCCGCCCGGGAGCACCTCCGGCTGGCGGCGGCCCCCGAGGCGTCGCTGCTCGCCGTCGAGACCGACGCGGCGCTCGACGTGTTCACCCTCGCCGACGAGATGGGCGAGCGGGGCTGGTTCGTGCAGCCGCAGATGGCGTTCCGCGAGCTGCCCGCGACGCTGCACCTCACCGTCTGCGCCGCCACCGCGAGCGGCGTGGACGACTTCCTGGCCGCGCTCGACGAGGCCGTCGCCGCGGCCGTCGCGGCGGGGCCGGTGGCGGTCGCCCCCGAGCTGCGCGCGGCCGCCGCGGCGCTCGATCCGTACACATTGGACGATGCCGCGTTCGACGGCCTGCTGGCGATCGCGGGGCTCCAGGGCGACGGCGGCGCGGTCCGCGTCCCGAAGCGGATGGCGCCGGTCAACGCCCTCCTCGACGCGGCGCCGCCCCGGCTGCGCGAGGCCCTGCTCATCGCGTTCCTGGACCGGCTGACCCGCTGAGCGCGCGGAACTCGCCCGGAGTGCAGCCGTGGACCTGCCGGAACAGCCGGTTGAAGTGCGGCGCGTCGGCGAACCCCCGCGCCGCGGCGATCGCCCGGATGGATCGGCGGTCCTGGGCCGGGTCGCCCAGGTCGCGGCACACCGCGTCGAGCCGGCGGGTGCGGATCCAGCCGGCCACGGTGTGCCCGCGCTCGGCGAACGTCCGGTGCAGCAACCGGGGCGAGACGAAGTGCGCGGCCGCCAGCACGCGCGGGCCGAGGGCCGGGTCGGCCAGGTGCGCGTCGATGTAGGCCGTGACCTGTGCGAAGAGCGCGTCGGCCGGCCGGGGATCGTCAGGGGGACGCGCGGTGGCGCCGCCGAACACCATGCGGACCATGTCGGCCACGCAGTCGCCCAGCCCGGCCGCGTCCGCGTCGAGGGTGCCGTCCTCGATGCGGTCGGCGATGCTGCGCAGGAAGGGGCCGGCCACCGCGGCGGGCCCCGAGCGGCCGTCGAGCGCCACCGCGGTCCGGGCGCAGATCGCGTCGGCACGCTCCCCCAGCAGCGTGCGCGGCAGGGCGAACAGCAGCAGCTCGAACGGCCCCGCCGACTCGACGCGGTAGGGGTGCGAGGTCTCGTAGCCCGACAGGTCGCCGGCCCCGACGAAGGCGGTGCGGTGGTTCTGCTCGATCCGGAACCGACCCCGGACCAGGTGCGTGACCTGCAGCTCCTCCGGGTCCTGGCGGGCGACCAGCCGCGCGGTGCGTTCGATCGCCGAGGCGTCACCCTCGATGCGGAACACCGTCACGGCGCCGACGCGGTGGGCCCGGATGCGGCCGGCGAAGGGCCCGTTGCCGGGACGCTCCAGCCGCAGCGGGTGCAGGACGCGCCCGTGTGCGCCGGCCCAGTAGTCGAACTCGACCCGTCCGGCATGGAGCGACGCCGCCTGGAACACGGTCTGCCCGTCCTGGTCGATCAGCCCGCCGATGTGGTCGGGGTGCATGTGGGTGAGCACGACATGGGTCACGTCGCCGGCGCCGTAGCCGGCGGCCGTCAGCGCCGCGAGGGTGCCCTCGGGGCCATAGC
>CAXTTN010000189.1:0-11766 GCA_964247105.1 uncultured Pseudonocardia sp. | reverse complement strand
GCGCCTGATCAGTTCCCACACACCGATGACCGCGCCGAGCCCGAAGAACAGGACGCCGACCGCGCCGATGACGGCGATGGTGGTGCCGCCGGCCACGAACCGCACGAACAGCAACCGGAAGGTGTGCCCGGCGAGCTCGTCGTGTGCGACCAGCATCCACGCACTGGCGAGCACGAACGCGACCGATCCGACGATGAGGGCCGCGATTCTGGCCGTCGTCATCTGGACGACGTTCCGGAGCAGGAACGGAGTGTCTTGCCCGGGTCGGGCCGGAGGGGTGGTGCTCATCGGGCTGCCTCGTTCTCCGCCTACGCGGTGCGGTGGCTTCTGTGCGAGCGGACGCGCCGGCGGCGTCCTGAGGAGGACGAGGGTAGGAGGCAGGAGTGAGCGGTGGCGTGCCGTTGCCGGCAGCTCTGCCGCCCGGCCTGCCCGTCTGTGCTCCTCGGGGGGCCTGGCGAAACCCCTGGGGCGTTTGCCCGCTCCAGGTCATGTCGCGGCGCGACACAACGCACACACCGGCCCGGGCGCGGTGGTCAGAGAAGCCATGACGACGACGGCTCCGCAGACGGCGGGACACGTTCCCGTCCGTCCGGCCAGGGCAGTACCGAACACGAGATCCGCCACGTAGTGGGTTCGACAGTCCGCCGTGGACATGACCTCGACGCGCAACCCGAGCAGCGGTTGCTGCTCCCGAACTGTGCGCCCGACTCCCCACGAGTAGCTCATCAACCGACCGTGGCGGGACGGTCACCGTCCGGGCAGACTGTGACTGTTGTCAGACTGTCGACAACACCACGAGTCAACAGGTGGAGGTGACAGGTGGCAGGTGAGGCGAGGGCAGGGTTCGCCTCCGAACTCGCCCGGCTCCGGGCGCAGAAGGGACGGTCGCTGGCCGACGTCGCCGTCGCCGCGCACGTGCACCGGACGTACCTGTCCCACGTCGAGCACGGCCGCCGCTGGCCGTCCCGCTCCGTCACCGAAGCCCTCGACGGCGCCCTCGACGCGGACGGTGCCCTCATCGCGTTGTGGGCGGACGGCCCGTCCGCCACGGGTCCGGTCGGGTCCGGTGTCGTCGGGTACGACGGCGCCGGGCTCGCCGAACTACACGCTCTCGCGGAGCACGCCGAACGCAGCGACGTCACCCCCACCGTGCTCGACACCATCGACGCCGCCGTGGACGGCCTCGCCCGCGACTACGCCCGTGCCCGTCCCGAGCAGCTGCTTCGCGACGTCCGTGCACTCGCCCGACAGATCGGGACACTCCTGGACGGGCGGTCCACGCTGGCGCAGCGACGGAGGCTCATGGTCGCCGGGGGCTGGCTGGCGCTGCTGTCCGCCACTCTGCACATCGATCTCGGGCAGCGCCGTTCCGCCGTGGCCGCCCGTACCGTCGCCGCGTCCCTCGACCGCGAGACCGAGCACGGCGAGATCGGCGCGTGGGCCGTGGAGATCGACACCTGGGCCGCGCTGGTCGACCAGGACTGGCGGCTCGCCGCTGCACTCGCCTCGGCCGGGCGCGATATCGCCCCCACCGGATCGGGCGCCGCCGTTCAACTCGCTGCGCAGCACGCCCGCGCTGCCGCCCGGCTCGGCGACGGCCACACCGTGCGGGCCGCGCTCGACCGGGCTGCCCGCATGATCGACCAGCAGCCGCCCGAGCGGCCCCGTGATCATCACTTCGCGTTCGACGCCCGCAAGCTCGACGGCTACTGCGCGACAGCGCTGGCGTGGATCGGCGACCGGGCCGGGGAGCGCGAGGCCCGGTCCGTCGTCGACGTCTACTCCTCCGGTGGTCCCCCGCGCCGCCTCGCCACCGCACGCCTGGATCTGGGGCTGATCCTCGCCCGCGACCGCCGACCCGACGAGGCCGCGCAGCTCGGCGGGCTCGCCGTCGACTCGGGGACGCTCGTCCCGTCCAACGTCTGGCGCGCCACCGAGCTCGACGATGCACTCGACCGGTTCCGCACCGTGGCAGAGGCGGCTGAGCTACACGAACGACGTCGCCACGACGGCTACCTGCCGCCCCCACCACGCTGATCGACCGACCCGCGGCCGGTCGTCATCACGGCCAGAGGGTGGCGGGTCGATCTCCATCGACCACCCTCTGCCCGTGATCGCCGCGTTTCGTATCTACGGGCTTTCCTAGGGTGGGCAGACGAGGTCGGCCCGGGGCAGCGTGCCGTCACGGAACACGGTGTCCACCGCCGCGCTGACGCACGGCGTGCGCGGGTAGGCGCCCGCGCCGGCGCCCAGCCAGCTCACGAAACGGGCCGCGGGCAGCGATTCCGCCGCGCGCCGGGAGCCCTCCAGCGGGTTGCGGGCATCGGCCGCCGTGCCCAGCACGAGCACCGGCGGCAGGCCGCTTCCGGGCTGGGCGGGGTCCGCCCCGCCGGTGGGCCACGGCGCGCAGTCCAGCAGGTCGAGCGCGTACGACGCGCCGAACAGCGGGTACGTGCCGCGCCACCGCTGGGCGAGTGCCGAGATCTCGCCGGGCGCGAGCCGCCGCCGGGCGTCGTTGCACGCGGTGGCGAGCGTCGCGTCGAAACGGCCGCGCGGGCCGGTGACGGGATCGAGGAGGGCGAGCATCGGGACGGCGTCGCCGGAGCCGGCCGCGGCGACGGCGGTGGCGAGCGCGGGCCAGCTGCCGGGCTCGCCGAGCGCGGACCGGACCGCGAGGAGGGCGGAGCCCGCAGTGAGCCTGCGGCCGTCCGGCGTCGCCAGCGGCCGCTCGTGCAGCGCCCGGATCACCGCGGCGGTGGCGGTGCGGGGGCCGGCGCCGAGCGGGCAGCCGGGCCGCGCCGTGCACGACACCGCGAACGCGTCGAACGCGCTCTCGGCAGCCGCGGCCCTGGCCTCGGCACGCTCGGGTTCGTCGAGCCCGGGCGCCGGGGGGCCGTCCAGCACCAGCCGCCCGACGGAGCCGGGTCGGGCCGCGGCCCAGGTCGCCAGCGCGCCCGCGCCGTCGCCGACGCCGATCGCGCTGAGGTGGGCGACCCCGAGCGCGATCCGCAGGCGCTCCAGGTCGGCGGCGGTACCGGCGCTGCGGAACGTCCCGAGCGTGTCGTCGAGGGTGAGGGTGCACTCCTGCACGACGGCGCGGGCCTGCTCCAGCAGGTCCGTCAGCTCCGCCACGGACGTGCCGTCCGGATCGGCGTCCACGAGCGCGGCCCTGGCGTCGACGGGGGCGCAGTCCAGCCGGTCGTTGCCGGCACCGCGCCGGTCGACGCCCACCAGCGTGTACGACGCGAGCAGCTCGTCCGGCACCTGCCCGGCGAGCACGGCGGCGGCCCGCGCCGAGCCGTCGCCGCCGCTGTCGCCGACCACGACCAGCGGCGGGCGGTTCTCGGGCGCGTCGGCGAGCCCGGCGCGCAGCACCTGGAGCGACACGGTGCCCAGCGACGGGTCCGCGGGATCGGCGGGCACGGTCAGCTCACCGCAGTCGAACCGCAGCGTGCGGCCGGCCGGCACGGCGACGGGGGCCGTATCGGACGTGCAGTCGAAGAACGGGATGGACGCGTTCAGCGGGTCGGCGGGCGGGAGCGTGCCGGGCGCGGACGGTTCCGGCCCGGGTGCCGCGGGGGCCGGCATCGCGTCGCCGCGCACGGCCACCGGCGGGCGCGTCGACGGCCCGACGGAGCACCCGGCGGCCAGCACCGCGAGGCAGACGGCCACCGTCACCGCGCGTGCCCGTGCCACCCGCACACCGTGGCGCACCGCCGGTATGGACCCGGTGAGGGCGGGCGCTCAGGCCACCCGGGGGTGCGGGTGGGGGCGTTCGAGCTCCAGCCGGACGGCCACCGGCAGCGCCGCCAGCCCGAGGGACGTCCGGGCGGTGGCGAGCACCTCCTCGTCGAGCCGCCGCAGCACCTCCCGGACGTCGGCGTCGTCGGCCAGCCACAGCGTCAGGCGCAGGGCGGGCGCGGTGTCGGCGCCGACCAGCCGGGCGCGGGCCTGCCCGACGCCGTGCAGCGTGGCGGCCTGGCCGGCCACCGCGTCGGCGACGGCGGTGGAGCTGACCACGATGGTGGTGTCCGGGCCGCCGTCCAGCGCGATGTCGGGCCGCGGCTCGGGCCGGACCGACCGCGCGGCCCAGGTCAGGCCGAGCAGCACCAGCACGACACCGACCGCGATCGCGATCACCCGCGACGGCAGCGGCTGGGCCCGCAGCGTGTCGACGATCATCGGGTCGAGCAGGGGCCGTCCGGCGCGGGCGGTGCCGAACACGCCGTAGGACAGCAGCGCGACGAGGACGCCCGCGGCGAGCAGCACGAGGCCCAGCAGCACGGTGGTCCAGCGGTCGCCGCCCGCCGAGCGGGCGACGGCCGACCGGGCCCGGCGGCTCGGCGTGGTGGGCGCGGCCGTGGTCACGGGGGTGGTCACTGGGGTCCCTTCCGTTCCTGCAGGGCGACGCCCACGCGGGGGCGGCGGCGCAGCGGCAGCTCGTCGAGCAGCCCCTCGACGCGCGCCCGGACGGTGTCGCGCAGCTCGGGCGTGGCATCGCCCCAGGCCTGTGCGGTGACGGAGACCTTGCGGGCCGAGGCGGTCACCGCGGCGCCCGCGACGTCGTCGGTGGCGCGCACCCGCGTGCCGACGAGCCGGGCCAGCACCCGCGGCGCGGTGGTGACGGCGATCCCGCCGGGCGCCTCCAGGTGGATGTCGGAGCGGCGGGCCGAGAGCCCCAGCAGCACGAGCAGCAGCCCGAGCACGGCCACGCCGATCGCGATGGCGGGCACCGGGTCGTCGGCCCAGGTCAGGTTCTCCAGGCTGGCGCGCCAGTCGGGCCACGGCACGAGCAGCCCGGTGGCGACGTCGGGGCGGACCCAGGCCGCGACGACCTCGATGACGAACAGCACGCCGGCCGCGGCCAGCGCGAGGCCGAGCAGGGGGGCGAGGATGCGGAGCAGTACGCGCATGGCCGGCCTTCCTTCCTACTGCAGGCGGGCTGGGACGGCGGTGGGGGCGCCGCGCAGCCCGGACACCGTGACGGTCAGGGCGCGGACGCGGCGGCCGGCGATCCGGTCCAGCTCGTCGCCGACGCGGGCACGCACGGCGTCGACGACGTCGCGCACCGCGGCCGGGTAGGCGAGGGTGAGCTCGAGCCGCACGTCCACGGCGTCCGGGTCACCGGAGCCGACCGTGATCCGCGCGGTGGCGCCGTACTCGCCGACGTCGATGCCGGCCAGCCGCCTACCCTGGCGCAGCGTTCCGGGGACCTGGTCCGCGGCGTGCTCGACGATCTTCCGCAGGACCGCGGGCGCGATCTCGAGCGTGCCGCGCAGCTCGATCTCCGACGGCGCCTCGGTGGTGGTCACCGGTCCTTGCCCCGGCCGAGCACGCCGCTGACGTCCAGGTCGCCGTCGAGCACGAGCCCGATCACGAGGCCGACGACGCCGACCAGCAGGGTGATGAGGAAGGCGCCGAAGCCGCCGATGGATCCGGCCGCGCCGAGGATGAGGCCTGCCAGCAGGCCGGTCCGGGTGGCGTTCATGGGTGCTCCTGACGTGATGGGGTGGTACTCACCGGACGCGGCGCCTGCGGTGCCGCCGCAGGGTCCGGACGAGGGCGACGGCGACCCGCACCGGGGCGGGCAGCGGCGTGACGATCTCGACGGGGCGGTCCCAGCGCGGGTCGTCCGGCGGTGCGGCGCGACCCTCCCGGAACCGGGCGAGGCCCGCGACGAACGCGTCGGGGTCACCGCCCCGGTCCGGGTGGTTCTCGCGGACGAACGCCCGGTAGGCCGCCCGCTCGTCGGTGTTCACTACTCGACGCGCGCGGGCACGGCGGCGGTGGGGATCACGTCGTCGTCGACCTCGGGCAGGTGGATGTCGTTGACGGCGATGTTGACCTCGATCACCTCGAGGCCGGTCATGCGCTCCACGGCGGTGATCACGTTGCGGCGCACCGCGCGCGCGAGCTCCACGATGGACGCGCCGTACTCGACGACGATGTCGAGGTCCACGGCGGCCTGCTTCTCGCCGACCTCCACCTGCACGCCCGCGATGCTCGCCGCGCCGGTGCCGCCGCCGGGGATGCGCTCGCGGATGGCGCCGAACGCGCGGGACACGCCGCCGCCCATCGCGTACACGCCGGAGATCTCGCGCGCGGCGATGCCGGCGATCTTCTGGACGACGGACGCGGCGATCGTGGTCCTGCCCTGCGCGGTGTCGTCGGCGAGCCGGGCGGGGGAGCCCGCGGAGACGGTCGGGGTCGTGATCGTCGAGGTGGGGCTGGGGGTGGTCATCGAAGCTCCTTCGTGCTGCGTGTGGTCATGGTCTGCCCTTCTGACGCGGGCCGGCGGCCCTCCCTCCCGTCATGTCACCCGATCGGAGCAGCGCGGACGTAGCGGAGCAGCAGGCTGCCGTCCGCGTGCAGGGCTCCGGCCAGCGACATCGGCCGGGCGGGCGAGCCCTCGGGGCCCCGCGCGATGCGCCCCGCGGCGCCGCCCGCCAGCACCGGGGCGACGGTGAGGCACAGCTCGTCCACGGCGTCGGCGGCGACGAGGTCCCCGAACAGGGACGGCCCGCCCTCGCAGAGCACCCGGTGCAGGCCGCGGCGGGCCAGCTCGCCGAGGAGGGCGTCGGCGGCGAGGCTGTCGAGCACCGCGACGTCGGCCCCGGCCGCGGCGAGACGCTCGCGCCGCTGCTGCGGTGCCGTCGCGAGCGTCAGCACGATCGGCGGCACGCGGGTGTCGGTGAACAGCGCGCTGGTGGGGTCGAGGTCAGCCGAGCCGGTGACGACGGCGATCGGCGGCGGCGTGTCGCGCCCGCGGGTGGGGCGCCGGGCGCCGCGGTAGTTCTCGGCGCGCACGGTGCCCGCGCCCACGAGAACGACCTCGGCCAGCTGGCGCAGCACGCCGAAGACCTGCTTGTCGGCGTCCGAGCCGAGGCCGCCCGACGTGCCGTCGACGCTCGCCGCGCCGTCGGCGCTCGACACGAAGTTGACCCGCACCCAGGGCGCGCCGCGCTCCTCGGGGTAGGCGTAGTGCTCGGCCAGGTCCACATCGGCCAGCTCGTGGGTGATCACCTGCCCATCCCAGCACAGGGAGGCGCACGTTCACCCTCCGCGGCCCGCGCGGCCGTGTCACCATGGACGTCCCGACGTCAGGAGGTGCCGTGCTCGACCACGATGACCCCTGGACCGAGGCGGCCTACCTCGAGCTGCCCCGGGGTGACGGTCGCGTGGAGCTGGCCGACGGGGCGCTGCTGGTCGGCCCGGGCACCACCGACGAGCGCCGGCAGTCCGTGGAGCACCTGCGTGCGACGGTCGGGGCGGCGTTGCCCGACGGCCTGCACGTGATCGGCCCGGTCTTCGTGCGGCTGGGCCGCGACTGCGTGCTCGTGCCCGATCTGGTGGTGACCCGCGTCACCGAGGTGCTCGAGGTCCTCGACGCCGACGACGCCCTCATGGTGCTGGAGGTCGTCGGCGCCGAGCACGGGGCCGTCGACCGGTCGTTCAAGCCGCAGCTCTACGCGCGCAGCGGCATCCCGTACTCGGTGCTCGTCGACCACGTCGCGCGCTTCGCGGTGGCCAACATGATCATCGGCGGGCGGTACCACGAGTACGCCCACGCCGAGGCGAACGCCGTGCTGCGGCTGGAGGAACCCTTCCGGTTGGAGATCGACCCGGCCGCCGGCGCGGATCACGACGCGGTGCGCGCGGCCGGGTGAGGCGCGCTCGACTACGTTGAGCAGGTGTCCAAGTCCACGTCGGTGCGCGAGACGCTCCGGGTGCCCGCCGATCCCGACCTGGCTGCGCTCGGCCCGCGCTCCCGCCCGGTCGGGCCGAAGGACTCCGACGCCGCCGCCGCCGAGCTGGCGGAGCTCGGCGATCGGCTCGACACGCTGCAGGACGCGCTGTACGCCGAGTCGGCCCGCGCGGTGCTGCTGGTGCTGCAGGGCATGGACACCTCCGGCAAGGGCGGGATCATCAAGCACGTCGCCGGGCTGGTCAACCCGCAGGGCGTGCACGTCGCTTCGTTCAAGAGGCCGACGGCCGAGGAGCTCGCGCACCCCTTCCTCTGGCGGATCGAGAAGCAGGTGCCCGCGCCCGGGATGATCGGTGTGTTCGACCGCTCCCACTACGAGGACGTGCTGGTCGCCCGCGTCGCGTCGCTGGTGCCGGAATCGGTCTGGCGCGCCCGGTACGACGAGATCAACGTGTTCGAGGCGCAGCTCGCCGCCCGCGGCGTCACCGTGGTCAAGTGCATGCTGCACATCTCGCCGGACGCGCAGCAGGAGCGGCTGCTGGCCCGCCTCGACGCGCCGACGAAGCGCTGGAAGTACAACCCGGGCGACCTCGACACGCGCGCCGAGTGGCCCGCCTACCAGCAGGCCTACACCGATGTGCTCCGGTTCTGCGACACCGACGTCGCGCCCTGGTACGTCGTGCCGTCCGACCGCAAGTGGTACCGCAACTGGGCCGTGGCCGCGCTGCTCGCCGAGACCCTCGCCGAGCTGGACCCGCGGTACCCGCAGCCGGCGCTGGACGTCGAGGCCGAGCGCGCCCGCGTGCTCGCGAGCGTGGTCACGTGAGGCGCAGGCTGCTCGCCGGGCTGGTCGTGCTGGTGCTCGCGGGGTGCAGCGCCCCCGCCGCGCCGGCCGTCACCCCGTCGAGCGCCCCGAGCGCGGGAACGCCCACGACCAGCGCCGGGAAGACCGCCGACGACGCCGCGTGCGCCGCCGACGTCGGCACGGCCGACACCGTCCGCGGCATCGCCGCCGTCGCGCAGAAGGAGCCGGTGCTGCCCGCCGCGGTCGCGCTGCTGCTGCTCGACGCCCGGCAGAAGGCCGCCGCGCCCGGGATCACCGACCCCGCGCTCGTCACCGCCCAGGCCGAGCTGGTGGCCGCGATCGACGACCTCGACGCGCAGGGCAAGGCCGGGATGCCCGCGGGCGGCAACGCGGCCCAGGACAAGGTGCAGCTGGACATGAGCCGGATACTGGCCGCCGTCGCCGGCGTCGAGAAGGCCTGCGCCGCACGGTCCTGATCAGCCCACGAGCGAGCGCCCGATGATCTCTTTCATGATCTCGTTGGTGCCGCCGTAGATGGCCTGCACGCGGGAGTCGACGAACGCCTTCGCGATCGGGTACTCCAGCATGTAGCCGTAGCCGCCGTGCAGCTGCACGCAGCGGTCCACCACGCGCTTGAGCACGTCGGAGGCCCACCACTTGGCCTTCGCGGCGTCGGTGTTGGACAGCTCGCCGTCGACGTGGCCGCGCAGGCACCGGTCGACGAACACCTGCGTGACCGTGACCTCGGTGTCCATCTCGGCCAGCTCGAAGCGCGTGTTCTGGAAGTTCGCCACCGGGCGGCCGAAGGCCTTCCGGTCCTTGGTGTAGGCGAGCGTCAGATCCAGCGCCCTGGCCGCGCCCGCGATCGAGCCGACCGCGATCGAGAGCCGCTCCTGCGCCAGGTTCTGCATGAGGTAGGCGAAGCCCCGGCCGAGCTCGCCGAGCACGTTGGCGGCGGGCACCCGCACGTCGGTGAACGACAGCTCCGCGGTGTCCTGGGCCTTCATCCCGACCTTGTTCAGCCGCCTGCCGCGCTCGAAGCCCGCCATCCCGCGCTCGACGACGAGCAGGCTGAAGCCGCGGCTGCCCGCGTCCGGGTCGGTGCGGGCCACGACGATCACCAGGTCGGCGAGGATGCCGTTGGTGATGAAGGTCTTGGAGCCGTTGAGGATCCAGTCGCCGTCGCCGTCCTGCCGCGCGTTCGTGGCGATGCCCTGCAGGTCCGACCCGGTGCCCGGCTCGGTCATCGCGATCGCGGTGATGATCTCGCCGGAGCAGAACCCGGGCAGCCAGCGGCGCTTCTGCTCCTCGGTGGCCAGGCGCAGCAGGTAGGGCGCCACCACGTCGTTCTGCAACGGGAAGCCCAGCCCGCTGGTGCCGGCGCGGGAGATCTCCTCGGTGACGATCGCGTTGTAGCGGAAGTCGTCGACCCCGCCGCCGCCGAACTCGTCGGGAACGTCGGTGCCCAGCAGCCCCGCAGCGCCCGCCGCCTTCCAGACGGCCCTGTCGACCTGGCCGTCGGCCTCCCACCGGTCGTGGAACGGCAGCACCTCCCTGGTCAGGAACGTGCGGACCAGGTCGCGGAAGGCGTCGTGCTCGGCGTCGAAGATGTCGCGCTCCATGGGGCGAGTGTCACATACCGGCCGGTAACAAGCGACGGTCTACGCTCCGCGGATGGATCTCGGGGCGGCTGTGGTCAACGCGTGGGACGCGACCCACGGTGGCGTCGCCGACCTCCGGCGGATGCCCCGTGACCTGGTCGCCGAAGGGCCGGCACTGCTCTACCGCTACCGGCCCGCGCCGGGCGCCCCCGACGTCGGCGGGCCGCCGGTGCTGCTCGTGCCGCCGCTGGGCGCCCCCGACTTCGCCTACGACCTGCGCCGCGGCTGCTCGCTCGTCGAGCACCTGCTCGCCGAGGGTCGCACGGTGTACCTGGTGGACTACGGCCCGATCCACTTCGCCGACCGGGCGCGGGGCATGGAGCACTGGGTCGACGGCGTCGTGCCCTGGGCGATCCGCGAGGCCGCCTGGCGTTCGGGGAGCCCGCACGTGCTCGCCTGGTCGCTGGGCGGCATCTTCGCGCTGCTGGCCGTGGCCGCCGCCGCGGACGCGGGGGAGCCGCTGCCGGTCGTCTCGCTGACGGTGATCGGCAGCCCGGTCGACATCGCCGCGGTGCCGCTGGTGGCCCCGCTGCGCCCGCTCGCCGCCGCCACCGGCGGGCGCGGGCTCTCCACGCTCTACCAGCTGATCGGGAGCTTCCCGGCGCCGCTGGTGAGCGCCGCGTTCCAGCTGACGGCCGTCGACAGGCTCGTCACGAAGCCGCTGACGCTGCTCTCGCGCATCGACGACCGCGACTGCCTGGCGCAGATCCAGGCCGTCGACCACCTGATGAACAACATGCGCGGCTACCCCGGCCGCGTGTTCGGGCAGATCTACCACCTGCTGCTGCGCGGCAACGACCTCGCCGACGGCAAGCTCGTGCTCGGCGGCCGCTCCATCCCGCTCGCCGCCGTCGACGTGCCGGTGCTCGTGGTGGCCGGGCGCAACGACGTGATCGCGCCGCTCGCGTCGGTCGAGAAGGTGGTGGAGCTGCTCACCGGCGCGCCGGAGGTGCGGTTCGAGACCGCGCCGGGCGGCCACCTGGGCGTCCTCACCGGCCGCCGGGCCCGCAGCACCACCTGGTTCCACATCGACACGTTCCTGACGGCCTGACCGCCGCGACCGTATCCGGGTAAGACTGGAGTCATGCGATACCTGGAGCTCGACACCGCGAAGCGGTACTCGGTCATCGGCCTCGGCACCTGGCAGTTCGGGTCGCGGGAATGGGGCTACGGCGTCGACTACGACGAGGGCGAGGCGGCGCGGATCGTGGCGCGGGCCCGTGAGCTGGGCGTCACGGTGTTCGACACGGCCGAGGTCTACGGGTTCGGCCGCAGCGAGCGGATCCTCGGCCGCGCGCTCGCGGCGTCCGGGGGCACCGGCGACGTCGTCGTCGCCACGAAGATCTTCCCCGTCTGGCCGACGGCGCCGGTCGTGCAGCAGCGCGGCGTGGCCAGCGCGCAGCGGCTGGGCGTCAAGCAGCTCGACCTCTACCAGGTGCACCAGCCCAACCCGGTGATCTCCGACGGCCGGACGATGCGCGGCATGCGGGCGCTGCAGGACGTCGGGGTGGTCGACGACGTGGGCGTGTCCAACTACGGCCTGGAGCGCTGGCAGCGCGCGGAGGTGGCGCTGGGCGAGGTCGGCCATTGCGGCG
>CAXTTN010000188.1:0-11828 GCA_964247105.1 uncultured Pseudonocardia sp. | reverse complement strand
CCCCGACAGTCCACGGGAGTTGTCCACAGGCCGGCCGCGGGCCGTCCCGACGAGCCCTGCGGAGTGCAGCATGATGGCTCTACACCAGCCAGGTTGGAGCAGGCCACCATGCTGCGACGCGGCGCGGTGGCACCGGGCCCGGTGATCGGCCAGAGTGGCGCTGTGCCCGACGCCGCGCCTGATCACCTCACCGCCCACGCCCTCGCCACCCCGGACAAGGTGGCCGTCGTCGACCCCGACGGGCCGAGCCTCACGTTCGCGGAACTGGAGGCGCGGGCCAACCGGTTCGCCCGCGGGCTGCAGGGCCTCGGGCTCGCACCGGGCGACCGGATCGTCTGGTGCGGGCCCAACAGCGTCGAGGTGATCACGATCCTGCACGCGGCGCGCAAGGCCGGGCTGGTCGCCGTCCCGCTGGCCTACCGCTTCACCGCCGACGAGATGCGCTACGTCATCGCCGACAGCGGCGCGCCCGTCGTCCTCGTCGACGCCGAGCAGGCCGACCGCGTGGCCACCGTGCGCGGTGACCTCCCGGACGTCCGGGACGTGGTGGTGTTCCGCGGGCCGCCGTTCGAGGGGGCGCTGGCCTGGGACGACGTCACGGGCTCCGACGCCGCGCTCCCGCCGGTCGACGGCGGCGGCCAGATGATCTACACCTCCGGCACCACCGGGAAGCCGAAGGGTGCGCTGCGCACCCGCGTCGACCCGGCGATGACCGCCGCGCTGGTCGCCACCCTGCGCCTGCAGCCCGGCCGCGAGGTGCACCTCACGACCGGCCCGCTCTACCACTCCGGCCCGCTGGCCTGGACCACGCTCAACCACACGCTGGGCGGCACCGTCGTGGTCATGCGCGCGTTCGACGCCGCGCGCTGGCTCGATCTCGTGCGCGAGCACGGCGTCACCAACACGTTCACCGCGCCGACGCCGCTCAAGCGCATCGTGGCGCAGCCGCCCGAGGTGCTGGCCCGCGCCGACCTGTCGTCGATGCGCTCGCTCGTCGCCAACGCCGCGCCGGTGCCCTACGCGCTGAAGCAGGAGATCGTCGCGAAGCTGGGAGACGGGTTCCTGTTCGAGGTCTACGGCTCCACCGAGCTGGGCGTCGACGCCGTGCTGCCGCCCGAGGAGCAGCTCGCCCGGCCGGGTTCGTGCGGGCGGGCCGTGCCGGGCGTCGAGCTGCGGGTGGTCGGGCCGGACGGCACGCCGCAGCCCGCCGGGGAGCCCGGCGAGCTGCAGGTCCGTTCCGGCGTCACGTTCGACGGCTACCACGGCCACGAGGCGCAGGGCGACGGGTGGAAGTCGGTCGGCGACGTCGCCCACCTCGACGCCGACGGCTACCTCTACATCCGCGACCGCGGCAGCGACCTGGTGATCACCGGCGGCATGAACGTCTACCCGGCCGAGGTCGAGTCCGTGCTCCACGCCCACCCCGACGTGCTCGACGCGGCCGTGTTCGGCCTGCCCTCGGCGGAGTGGGGCCAGACGGTGCACGCGGTCGTCGTGCCGCGCGACGGGCACGAGATCGACGTCGCCGCACTGGAGGCGCACGTCGCCGAGCGGCTCGCCCGCTACAAGCACCCGCGCAGCTGGCAGGTGCGCGACGCCCTGCCGCGCACCGATTCCGGCAAGCTCCTCAAACGCGTGCTGCGCGCCGAGCACCAGCCCTGACCGGCGGGTTAACCGTCCCCTCACCTATGCCGGTCGGGTAAAGGAATTACCAGGTCAGGCGGCCAGTACCCTCCACCGGGTGACGATGAAGCGGCGGGCCTTCCTCACCGCCGTGCCGGTGCTCGCCGCCGCCGCGTGCGCGGGGCCCGTGCCGGGCGCGGCGACGGCGATCCCGGCCGCCACACCGGCCGCGCCGCCGTCCGCCCCGGCCGCCGCCGCCCCGCCGGCGCCCGCCACCGGGCCCGCCGCCGAGCTGGTCCACGCGACGTCGGGCCGCCCGGAGGTCGCCCTGACCTTCCACGGCGCCGGCGACCTCGACCTCGCCACGAGGATCCTCACCGGCTTCGCCGACCGCGGTGCCGCCGTCACGGTGCTCGCCATCGGCACCTGGCTGCAGGCCTCCCCGGACGCCGCGAAGGTCGTCACCGACCACGGACACGAGCTGGGCAACCACACGTGGTCGCACCCGAACCTGGCCGGGATGGGCGAGGCGGCCGTCCGGGCCGAGATCGAGCGCTGCCGCGACCGGCTCGCCCAGCTGACCGGCTCGCCCGGCGCGTTCTTCCGGCCGTCGGCGGCGCAGCACGCCACGGCGGAGGTCCGGAAGCTGGCGGGCGCGGCGGGCTACGCGCGGGTCCTCTCCTACGACGTCGACTCGCGCGACTTCACCGATCCGGGCGCCGCCGCGATCCGCCGCAACGTCCGGAAGGCCGTCGCGGGGAGCGTCGTGAGCATGCACCTGGGCCACCCGGGCACCCTCGACGCGCTCCCCGGCGTCCTCGACGACCTGGCCGCGCGCGGCCTCAAGCCGGTCACCGCCGGCGACCTGTTCCGCTGAAAGGGATCCGCCCGTGTCACTGCCCATCCGCCGTGCGGCGCTGCTCGGGGTGGCCCTCGCCCTCCTCGCGGGATGCACGGCCACCCCGGCCGTGACGGCCCCGGCGCCCGCCGCCGCCCCCGCTCCGGTGGCCGACGCCCTGCCGGGCATGCCGCCGGTGACCGACCCCCACAACGTCTACGCCGCCGCTGGTGCCAACATGCTCTCCGCCGCGGCGAAGGCCGCGAAGCCGCTGGTCTACGTGCCGCACACCAAGTCCGGCGAGGTCTGGGTGATCGACCCGACGACGTACGCGGTGGTCGGGAAGTACCGCCTGGGCGGCGAGCTGCAGCACATCGTGCCGTCCTACGACATGAAGACGCTCTACGCGAGCGACGACACGACGAACAAGCTCACGCCGTTCGACCCGGTCACGGGCCTGCCGGGCAAGAACATCCCGGTGATCGACCCGTACAACATGTACTTCACCCCCGACGGGCGCTCCGCGATCTCCGTCGCCGAGGCGCGCCGGATGCTCGTGTTCTACGACCCGCACACCTGGCAGGTGCAGCAGACCCTGCCCACGCCGGAGTGCGCGGGCATCGACCACGCCGACTACCTGCCCGACGGCCGCACCGCCGTCTTCACCTGCGAGTTCGCCGGCCGCGTCGCGGTGATCGACCTGGTGGCGCGCAAGCTGCTGCGCACGATCGACCTGCCGGTGCGGCACATGCGGATGGGCCCGCAGGACATCAAGCTCGCCCCGGACGGCTCGGTGTTCTACATCGCCGACAGCGAGGAGGGCGGGGTCTGGGTGCTCGACGGCGCCGCCACGAAGGTGCTGCGGGAGATCCCGACGGGCGCGGGCGCGCACGGCCTCTACCTCTCGCGCGACGCGACGGAGCTGTACGTCACCAACCGGCTCGCCAGCAGCGTCAGCGTGCTCGACGCCTACACCGGGGCCGTGCGGACGACATGGGTGATCCCGGGCCAGGCCAGCCCCGACATGGGCAACGTGACCGCCGACGGCACCCAGCTCTGGCTCTCCGGGCGCTACAGCCGGGCCGTCTACGTCCTGTCCACGGCCGACGGCCACCTGATCAAGCAGATCCCGGTGGGTGACGGCCCGCACGGGCTGTGCGTGTGGCCGCAGCCAGGGCGCTACTCGTTGGGGCACACGGGGATCACGCGGTGATCGGTACCGAACGGCTGTTCAAGGTCGCCATGGTCGTCAAGGGGGTCGACGGGGCGATCGAGCTGATCGGCGCGATCGCGCTGCTGCTGATCCCCGGCGGCGCGGTCCAGACCCTGATCAACGACGTGATCAGCCGCGACCTGCTCGGGCCTCCCGACGGCTCGCTGGCCCGGCACTTCGTCTCCGGCACCGCGGAGTTCGCCTCGGGCGACCGCACGTTCGCCGTGGTGTACCTGGGCCTGCACGGCGTGGTGAAGCTGCTGCTGGTCGTCGCGTTGCTGCGCAGGATCAGGCCGATGTACCCGGTGGCCGTGGTGGTGCTCGGGCTCTTCGTCGGCTACGAGATCTACCGGGCCACGCAGACCGGTTCGGTGCTGCTGCCGTTCCTCGCCGCGCTCGACGTCGCGATCATCGGGCTGGTGATCCGCGAGTACCGGTCGCTACGGGCCCCCCAGGACGTTGACGGCCCTGGCGACGACCAGCCCGACGGTCACCAGCGCGACGAGTGACTCGAGCGCCATCCCGGTCTTGGCCCAGCGCGACAGCGGCAACGTGTCGGTGGGGCTGAACGCGGTGGCGTTGGTGAAGGCGACGTAGAGGTAGTCGACGAACCGGGGCTCCCACTCGGCGTCGGCCATGTCCGGCGACTGCATCTGCGGGAAGAGGAAGTCCGGGTGCACCCGGCGCCCCGTGGCGCGCGCGGCCGGGCCGCCGCGGTCGAACTCCCAGAACAGGAACCCGAACGCGATCACGTTGGTCAGCCAGATCGATCCGCCCGTGGCGAGCAGCGCCTTCGCGTCGCCGCCGAACCGGCCGCCGACGATCCCGACGACGAGGTTCACCGTGGAGATGGCCGTGGCCAGGATCAGCGCGATCGCCAGCCCGATGCCCAGCACCCGCAGCACCGTCGACTCGCGGTCGATCCGGAACGGGTTCGTGGCCAGCAGGCCCAGCAGGATCAGCGTCTCCAGGACGGGCAGCGTCCAGCGGCTGCCCAGCGTCATCTGGTCGGGCAGCAGTACCTGCAACACGATCGCCGCGATCACGGCGAGCACCGCGGGCCAGCGGTGCTCGCCCCTCGTCGGGCGCCGCCAGGCGGGCATGCTCATCGCGCGAATCTAGTGCCTCGTCAAGGAAGGTTGGTGCGGAAATCGGTGGATCCACGCGTCCGCAGGCAAGGCGCCGACCGGCCCTCGTACCGGGCGTACTCGGGTCGGTCGGCAACGCCGCCTGCGGGCGCGTGGGCCGCCGAGTTCCGTGCCGGACCTTCCTTGGCGAGGCACTAGGCGACCACCGATGAGTACCGGCGCGCTCCCCGGTCTAATCCGGTGCAGGCCGAAACAACGCCAAGGAGACCGCGATGTCCCGCAAGCTGTTCGTCAACCTCCCCGTCAAGAACCTCGACGCCACAGTCGCGTTCTTCGGCAAGCTGGGCTTCACGTTCGACCCCACCCTCACGGACGCGAACGCCGCCAGCATGATCGTCAACGAGCACACCACCGTGATGTTGCTCCTGGAGTCGCGCTTCTCGGACTTCACCTCGAAGAAGATCGTCGACACCGCCGCGCAGGCCGAGGTGATCTTCTCGTTCACCGCGGGGAGCCGCGAGGAGGTCGACGAGCTCGTGGCCACCGCGATCGGCGCCGGGGGCAGCGCGGTGGGGGAGAAGGAGGACCACGGCTTCATGTACGAGTGGGGTTTCCAGGACCTCGACGGGCACCTCTGGGGGGTGCTGTTCTGGGACGCGGAGGCGTTCGCCGCGCTGCAGAAGTAGCGGTCACACCGGTGCGGTGAGCAGGCGCACGACCTCGCGGGCCGCGGCCCGCCCGGCCCGGTTGGCGCCGGTCGTGCTGGCGCTGGGGCCGTAGCCGACGAGGTGGATCCGCGGGTCGGCCACCACGCGGGTGCCGTCCATGACGATGCCGCCACCGGGCCCGCGCAGGCCGAGCGGGGCCAGGTGGGCCAGGGCGGCGCGCCAGCCGGTGGCCCAGAGGATCGCGTCGGCGGGCTCCGAGGTGCCGTCGGCCCACACCACGCGATGGGCCGTGAGGTGGTCGAACATCGGCCTGCGCTCCAGCACGCCCGCCTCCTGCGCCGCGCGGACGGCCGGGGTGAGCGCCAGCCCGGTCACACCGACCACGCTCTGCGGCGGCAGCCCCGCCCGGACGCGCTCGTCCACCCGTGCGACGGCCGCGCGCCCGGCCTCGGCGTCGAAGGGACCGTCGTGGAACACCGGCGGGCGCCGGGTCACCCAGGTGGTCGACGCGGCGACGGCCGCGATCTCCATCAGCAGCTGCACCGCCGAGGTGCCGCCGCCGACGACCACCACGCGCAGCCCGGTGAGCTCGTCCGGTCCGCGGTACTGCGCCGGATGGAGCTGACGGCCACGGAAGAGCTCCTGGCCGGGTGGATCGGGCGGAACGGGCGCGTCCACGTGCCCGTCGCGTTGATCAGCGCGCGGGTGCGCCAGGTGCCGGCGTCCGTCTCGACCAGCAGCTTCGGGGCCTCGTCACGGACCGCCGACACGTGCACCGGGCGCGCGACCCGCAGGTCGAACTCGCGCTCGTGGTCGGCGAAGTAGGCGGGCACGACCTCGGCCGCCGGGCGCGTCGGGTCGGCGGGGTCGAAGTGCAGGCCGGGCAGGTCGTCGATGCGGTGCGTGGTGTCGACCCGCAGCGTCGGCCAGCGGTGCCGCCACGCCCCGCCCGGGCCGTCCTCGCCGTCGAGCACCACGAAGCCGGGGCCGGGCTCGAGCCCGGCGTGCCGCAGGCCGTACGCGGCCGAGAGCCCGGCCTGCCCGGCCCCGACCACCACCACGTCCGTGCGCACGGTCGGTGAACAACTCTCGGGGGCCGCCCCTTCCCGCCGGTCCGGCGCTGTGCTGATGGTCGCGCCCCCCACCGCGCTGATCACGGCGGGATGGTGGCCCGTGGTGATCCACTGGCGACCCCTTTGCCCGTGATCAGCGGGGCGGGGCTCAGCGGGGCGGCGGCTCAGCTGTGGCGGAGGTGCGGGCGCGGAAGGGGGTGGCCTCGAAGGCCCGCGTCCAGCTCGCGACGTCGGCCGTGGTCACGTTGCCGCCGCAGATCACGAGGCCCAGGTGCGCGTCGGGGCCGACCCGGTCGAGCACCTGCATCGCCGCCGGCACCAGGCACCCCGCCGCGGGCTCGGCCCACACCTTGGCCGCCTCGGCCAGGGTGAGCGTGCCCCGCACCGCGTCGATGTCGGGGACCACCAGCACCTCGGTCACCAGCGCCGTGACGTGCTCCAGCGTGAGCGCCGAGACGTGGGGCGCGCTGAGCGTGCTGACGATCGAGGTCGGCGTGATCGGCACCGGCCCGTCCGCCGCGAGCGCGCGGGACATCGCGTCGGCGCCCTCGGTCTCGACGCCCCACACGCGCACGTCCGGGGCGAGGGCGTCGAACGCCGTGGCGATGCCGGCGACCAGCCCGCCACCCCCGATGCTGACGAGCACGTCGGTCACCGTGGGCGCCGCGATCGCGAACTCCAACCCGACGGTGCCCTGGCCGGCGATCACCACCGGGTCGTCGAACGGGTGCACCAGCGTGCGTCCCGCGGCCACCAGCTCGTCCATCAGCGCGAACGCGCTCGGCATGTCCGGGGTCAGGCGCACCTCCGCGCCCGCGTCCCGGGCCGCGTCCACGGACCGGACGGGTGCCGACGACGGCATCACGACGGTGGCCGCGATGCCCAGCGCGCCCGCCGCGTCCGACAGCGCGGTGCCGTGGTTGCCGCCGCTGACCGCCACCACACCGGCCGCGCGCTCGGCCGTGGAGAGGCCGAGCAGCTTGTGGTACGCCCCGCGCGCCTTGAACGAGCCGGTGCGCTGCAGCAGCTCCAGCTTGAGCGTGACGGGCGCGCCGAGCAGCGCCGACAACCCGGGCGACGGGACGGTCGGGGTGTGCACCACGTGCCCCGCGATGCGCTCGGCTGCGGCCCGGACGTCGGCGATCTCGATCACACGCTCACGCTACTCAGCGCAGCGGCACGACCTCGGGTGCGCCCAGACGGGCGGAGTCGGCCGTCTCGTCGTCGGGCATCTTCTGGCTCTCGCGCTCGGCCTCGACCCGCTTGCGGTAGTGCTCCACCTCGGCCACCACCTGCTCGTCGCTCCAGCCCAGCACGGGTGCGGCGAGGCGAGCGGTCTCCTCCATCACCCCGATGCCGCGGTCGAACGTCTCGATCGAGATGCGGGTGCGCCGGGCCAGCAGGTCCTCCACGTGCCGTGCGCCCTCGGACTGCGCCGCGTAGACGATCTCGGCCCGCAGGTAGTCGGGCGCCCCGGTCAGCGGCTCGCCGAGCGTCGGATCCGCCACGACGAGCTCCAGGACCTCCTCGATGAGCGAGCCGTACCGGCCGAGCAGGTGCTCGATGCGCGCCACGTGCACGCCGTAGCGCTGCGCCAGCTGGTAGCGGTTGTTCTTCATCGCGCCGTAGCCCTCGGCGCCCAGCAGGGGCACGTGCTCGGTCACCGACGGCGGCACCTTCGCGTCGAGGGCGTGCACGGCCGCGTCCACGGCGTCCCTGGCCATGATCCGGTAGGTGGTGTACTTCCCGCCCGCGACGACGACGAGCCCCGGCACCGTGTGGGCGACGGCGTGCTCGCGGGAGAGCTTGGACGTGGAGTCCGACTCGCCCGACAGCAGCGGCCGCAGCCCCGCGTAGACGCCCTCGACGTCGGTGTGGGTGAGCGGCTGCTCGAGCACGGTGTTGACGTGGTCGAGCAGGTAGTCGATGTCGGCGGCGGACGCGGCGGGGTGGGCCTTGTCGAGGTCCCAGTCGGTGTCGGTGGTGCCGATGATCCAGTGCCGGCCCCACGGGATGACGAACAGCACCGACTTCTCGGTGCGCAGGATCAGTCCGGAGTCGCCCTGGATGCGGTCGCGGGGCACCACCAGGTGGATGCCCTTGCTGGCCCGCACCTTGAACTGGCCGCGCTCGCCGACCAGGCTCTGCGTCTCGTCGGTCCACACACCCGTCGCGTTGATCACCTGCTTGGCACGGACGTTCAGTCGGCGGCCCGACTCCTGGTCGTGCACCTCCGCGCCCGTCACGCGCTCCCCCTCGCGCAGCAGCGCCGTGACCCGCGCGCGGGTTGCGACGTGCGCGCCGTAGGCCGCGGCCGTTCGCGCGATGAACATCGTGTGCCGGGCGTCGTCGACCTGCGCGTCGTAGTACTGCAGGGCTCCGACCAGCGCGTCCTTGCGTAGCGACGGCACGATCCGGCGCGCCCCGGTGCGGGTGAGGTGCCGGTGCAGCGGCAGCCCGGCCCCGTGCCCCGACAGGCGGGCGAGCGCGTCGTAGAGCGCCACGCCGCTGCCCGCGTAGAACCGCTCCCACCCTCGGTGCTTGAGCGGGTAGAGGAACGGTACGGGGCGTACCAGGTGCGGCGCGAGCGTCTCGATCAACAGCCCCCGCTCGGCCAGCGCCTCGGCGACCAGCCGGAAGTCCAGCATCTCCAGGTAGCGCAGGCCCCCGTGGATGAGCTTGCTGGAGCGGCTCGACGTGCCCGAGGCGAAATCACGCGCCTCCACGAGCCCCACGGACAACCCCCGCGTGGCCGCGTCGAGCGCCGCCCCGGAGCCCACCACCCCACCGCCGATGACGAGCACGTCGAGCTCGGTTGCGGCCATGGCGTCGAGCGCCGCGGACCGCAGAGCCGGCGACAAAGCAACGGATCGCACGGGTGTTTCCTCCCTAGGTCGTGTCCGACGAGTGGCACCTTCGTCGGAACCTATCCGACGAAAGTGCCACTCGTTCTCCCGAACGGGTGAGCTAGTCCACGTCCACCCAGTTGAGCGTGCGCTCCACTGCCTTCTTCCACATGCCGTACGCCTTGTCGCGCTGCTCCTCGCTCCACACCGGGGTCCAGCGCTTGCTCTCGTTCCAGTTGGCGCGCAGCTCGTCGGTGTTCTTCCAGAACCCGACCGCGAGCCCGGCGGCGTAGGCCGCACCCAGCGCCGTCGTCTCCGCCACGACGGGCCGGCTCACCGGCACGCCGAGGACGTCGGCCTGGATCTGCATGCACAGCTCGTTGGCGGTGACGCCGCCGTCGACCTTGAGCACCTCCAGGTGCACCCCGGAGTCCTTCTCCATGGCCTCGGCCACGTCGCGGCTCTGGTAGCAGATCGCCTCGAGGGTGGCCCGCGCCAGGTGGGCGTTGGTGTTGAACCGCGACAGCCCGACGATCGCGCCGCGCGCGTCGGAGCGCCAGTACGGCGCGAAGAGGCCGGAGAACGCGGGCACGAAGTAGACGCCGCCGTTGTCCTCCACCTGCCGGGCCAGCGACTCGCTCTGCGACGCGCCGGAGATGATCCCGAGCTGGTCGCGCAGCCACTGCACGGCCGAGCCGGTCACCGCGATGGAGCCCTCCAGCGCGTACACGGTCGGCTCGTCGCCGAACTTGTACCCGATGGTGGTGAGCAGCCCCGCCTTCGACCGGACCAGCTCGGTGCCCGTGTTGAGCAGCATGAAGTTGCCGGTGCCGTAGGTGTTCTTGGCCTCGCCGGGCGCGAAGCACACCTGCCCGACGGTGGCGGCCTGCTGGTCGCCGAGGTCACCGGTGATCGGCACCTCGCCGCCGAGCGGCCCGTTGGCCAGCGTCATCCCGTACGGCGTCGGCGCGGAGCTGGGCTTGATCTCCGGCAGCATCGCGCGCGGGATGTCGAAGAACCCCAGCAGCTCGTCGTCCCACTCGAGGGTCTCGAGGTCCATCAGCATCGTGCGGCTGGCGTTGGTGGGATCGGTGACGTGCACGCCGCCGTTCACCCCGCCGGTGAGGTGCCAGATCACCCAGCTGTCGGTGTTGCCGAAGATCGCGTCGCCGCGTTCGGCGGCCGCACGGACGCCGTCGACGTTCTCCAGGATCCACTGGATCTTGCCGCCGGAGAAGTAGGTGGCGGGCGGCAGGCCGGCCTTGCGCCGGATCACGTCGCCACGGCCGTCGCGGTCGAGCGCGGAGGCGATCCGGTCGGTGCGGGTGTCCTGCCAGACGATCGCGTTGTAGAGCGGACGCCCGGTCCTCCGGTCCCACACCACCGCCGTCTCGCGCTGGTTGGTGATGCCGAGCGCGACGAGGTCCTTCGCGGTGAGCCCGGTCTTGTTCAGCCCGGTCTGGATCACCGACGAGGTGCGCTCCCAGATCTCGACGGGGTCGTGCTCCACCCAACCCGCCTGCGGCAGGATCTGCTCGTGCTCCAGCTGGTGGCGGCCCACCTCGTTGCCGGAGTGGTCGAAGACCATGAATCGGGTACTGGTGGTGCCCTGGTCCAGGGCACCGACGAACTCGGCCATTGAGCTCTCCTCCTAGCGGGACTGCGCGGGCTCGGACACGGTGACCTCTTCGCCCTCGGCTGGCAAGAAGCCCTCGATCATGAACTTGAAGAGTGCTCCACCGATCAGGCCGCCGATGATCGGCGCGACGATGGGTAGCCAGAAGTACAACCCGCCGTTCTGGTCGAACATGGCGGTGCCGTATCCCGTCACCAGCGAGGCCAGCCGGGGGCCGAAGTCGCGGGCCGGGTTGATCGCGTAGCCGGCATTCGCGCCCCACGCCATCCCGATCCCGACGACGAGCAGGCCCACCACGACGGGCCCGAGGTTGGCCAGCGGGCCGTTGTTGGCGGCCGTGGTCAGCGCGAAGATCACGAAGACCAGGATCGCGGTGCCGACGATCTGGTCGAAGAAGGCGATCGGGATCGAGACCGGCCCGGAGCCGTTGCCGGGCAGGGTCGAGAAGATGCCCTGGGTCTTGTAGGTGTGCCCGGGGTCCATCGCGTTGATCAGGTCGGAGTACACGAAACGGACGATCAACGCCGCTACGAACGCGCCCGCGGTCTGCGCGAGCGAGTACGGCAGCACCTTCCGCCACTCGAATCCCTTGAACGCGGCCAGCGCGACCGTCACCGCCGGGTTGAGGTGGGCGCCCGAGAGTCGCGCCGCGACGTACACCCCGAGCGTCACGCCGATGCCCCAGGCCCACGCGATCGCGTCGTGGCCACCGAGGCTCTTGTCGGAGCTGGTCACGACCTGGGCAACCACCCCGTTGCCGAACAGGATGAGGATCATGGTGCCGAGGAACTCGGCACTCAGCTCCCCGGTGAACGAGTTCTGCGTTATCGAGTTCTTCGCCAT
>CAXTTN010000187.1:10531-11915 GCA_964247105.1 uncultured Pseudonocardia sp. | reverse complement strand
GCGCCGCGTCGTGCAGCTGCTCGGCCTGGCCCGCGCCCGGTCCCTCGGCGAACCGCTCCAGGATCCGCGCGCCCTCGACCCACCGCGCCTGCGCGCCGAGCGCCTCGGCCAGCTCGACGTGCTCGGCGAGGCCCGCCCCGGGCAGGGCGAGCCGCATCCGCAGCACCCATTCCAGGTCGGCCGGGCGGCGGCGCGCGCGGTAGATCCCGCGCAGGTTCTCCAGCATCCGGACGAGGATCGCGCGCGTCGGGGTGGCCGCGAGCAGGTGCGGGCCGAACGGCGCCCGCGCGCCGGCCACCGCCCGGAACCGGGCCTCGCACTCGGCCGGGCTCAGCGTCGCGCCGCCGGCGAAGACGTCGAGGTGGGTGTGCGTTCCCACCACGCGCACGAGGAAGTGACCGGGCATCCCCACGCCCTCCAGCGCGACACCGGCGCGCCGCCCCACCTCGATCGCGACGACCGCGAGCGTGATCGGGATGCCGACCCTGCGGCGCAGCACGAAGGGGAGCAGCGAGTTGCGCGGGTCGTAGTAGTCGCTGCCGTTGCCCGCGAACGCCTCCTCGACGAACAGCCGGTGCAGCAGCGCGTCGAGCGATCCGACGCCCAGCGCGAGCCGGTCGAGCTCGGCGAGCCCCCAGCCGGAGTCGCTGCGCGCAGCCGCCTCGCTCACCGCCGGGCCGGAGGCCAGCGCCAGCGCGGCGCGGTCCAGCGGCGGGTCGGGCGCCCCGACCAGCTCGGTGAACCGCGCCACCGCGTCCATGCGGCCATCCTGCGCGCGCCCGGGCCGCAGGTCGAGTGGTAGGCAGTCGTTGTCCACGCGTCGCTCGTCGAGGAGACCCAGCATGACCACGACCCTCAACCACCAGGTCCGCCTCGCCGCCCGACCGATCGGCCTGCCCACCCCCGACGTCTGGGAGCACACCACCGAGCCCGTCGCGGATCCCGCGGACGGCACGTTCGTCGTCGAGGTCAGCCACATCTCGCTTGACCCCGCCATGCGCGGCTGGATGAACGAGGGCCGCAGCTACGTGCCGCCGGTGGGGATCGGCGAGGTGATGCGGGCGCTCGCGGCCGGGCGGGTGGTGGCCTCGGCCCATCCCGGGTTCGCGGTGGGCGACCACGTCACGGGGGTGTTCGGCGCGCAGGAGTACGCGGTCTCCGACGGTGCGGGCGTGCAGAAGGTGGATCCGACGGTCGTGCCGCTGCCCACCTACCTGGCCCTGCTCGGCATGACGGGCATGACCGCCTACTTCGGCCTCTTCGACGTCGGCGCGCTGAAGGACGGCGAGACCGTCGTGGTCTCCGGTGCCGCGGGCGCGGTCGGCAGCGTCGTGGGGCAGCTGGCGAAGATCAGGGACTGCCGGGTGGTCGGCATCGCGGGCGG
>CAXTTN010000187.1:3755-10521 GCA_964247105.1 uncultured Pseudonocardia sp. | reverse complement strand
TTGCGAAGCTTCACGCCAGCCAGAGCGGTCTGACGATCGACTACCGCGCCGAGAACGTCAAGCGCGCGCTGCGGGCCGCCGCGCCCGACGGCATCGACGTCTACTTCGACAACGTCGGCGGCGCGATCCTGGACGCCGCGCTCACCCGCCTGCGCCGCGGCGCCCGGGTGCCGATCTGCGGGGCCATCAGCACCTACAACGCCACCGAACCGCAGCCGGGCCCGGCCAACTACATGAGCCTGCTGGTCAACCGGGCGCGGATGGAGGGCTTCGTGGTGTTCGACTACGTCGACCGCTTCCCCGAGGCGGTCGCGGAGATGTCGGGCTGGCTGCGGGAGGGGAAGCTGCAGAGCCGCGAGGACGTCGTCGCGGGCACGGTGGCCGACTTCCCCGACACCCTGCTCAGGCTCTTCCGCGGGGAGAACACCGGCAAGCTGGTGCTGCAGCTGCCGGCACGCTGACCGCCCGCCGCGCTCCCGCGCCGCAGCATGGTGGCTTCACTCCAACCAGGTTGGAGCGAAGCCACCATGCTGCAACTCGGCCGCCGCCCGGTCCATGTGCACCCGGATCACCGTCGCGCCCCGCTCGCTCCACACCTGGAGCACGTCGCACAGCTCCGACGCCAGCCACAGCCCCCGCCCCCGCGCCCCCTCCGGCGGGGGCAGGGCGAGGCCGGGGAAGGGCACGTCGAGCGGGCCGCCGCCGTCGCTGACCTCGGCGACCAGCGGGTCGCCCGCCCACAGCCGCAGCCGCCCGTACCCCGGGCCGTGCTCGATGCTGTTGGACGCCAGCTCGTTGACGGCGAGCACGAGGTCGGCGGCGCGGTCGGGGGTGAGGTCGGCCGCGACCCGTCCGACGAGCCGGCGCAGCCCCACCAGGTCCCCGGCGGTGAAGCTCAGCTCGCTGGTCGGCGGGCCGAGGTCGGGCGGGGGCGGCGGCGGGTAGTCGACCACGGCCTCGCGCGGCGGCCGGTAGTGCTCGCTCGCCGCCGACCCGCGCGCGTCGGTGATCAGCGGGTGGGTGGTGCGGGCCCGTGCCGTGTCGGGGTGGTCGGCCGCGTAGGGGCACAGCACCGTGATCGGGAGCTCGGCGATGGCGACGTTCAGCGCGATGTCGAACCGCGCCCAGTGGGCGGGTCCGCAGCCGGGGAGCCCGGGGACGTGCTGCGCGATCACCAGCGCGCGCCGCGCCCGCCGGCTCAGGCGGGCCAGCCGCCCCGCGGCCGTGAACGCCGGCACGGCATGGACCTGCGCCGGATCGGTGAACTCGACGGCGTCCACGGCCGGACCGAGCGCCGCCCGCAGCGCGGTGGTGGCGGCGGGCGCGAGCGCGGCGACGACGGGCCCGCCGCCGAGCGCCGCACGCACCCGCGGCGCCAGCAGCCGGGCGAGATCGGTGGCGGAGGCGTGCACGACCGCCTCGTGTGCCGGCCCGGTCCGAACTGCGGTCGTCATGGCTCCCGTCCCCCGTTGGCTGCGTCCGGACGATACGGCCCGCGTCCGAGTGGAGCAGCGTGGAAGGCGTCCGCGGTGTGGCAGGGTGATCGGTGCCGTCGAGATCAGGGAGCGAACGACATGCGCGTCTTCAACGGAGTGGACGACCTGCGGGCAGCCGCCGGCACCCAGGTGGGAGCCAGCGAGTGGTACACGATCGAGCAGGGCCGGATCGACACGTTCGCCGACGCCACCGACGACCACCAGTGGATCCACGTCGACGAGGAGAAGGCGGAGGACGGCCCGTTCGGCACGACGATCGCCCACGGCTTCCTCACGCTGTCGCTGCTGCCGTCCCTCGTGAAGGACGTCTACCGCGTCGACGGCGTGAAGATGGGCATCAACTACGGCCTGAACAAGGTGAGGTTCACCTCGCCGGTGCCCGTGGGCAGCAAGGTCCGTGGCAACGTCGAGCTCGTCGACGTCGCGGACGTGACGGGCGGGGTCCAGCTCACGATGAAGGTCACCGTGGAGATCGAGGGCTCGGAGCGTCCGGCGCTCGTCGCGGAGTGGCTGACCCGCCAGTACGTCTAGAAGGAGCATCCCCATGCGTGACGCCGTCATCTGCGAGCCCCTGCGGACGCCGGTGGGGGGCTTCGGCGGCTCGCTGCGCGACGTCCCCGCGCACGAGCTCGCGGCCACGGTGATCCGCGGGCTGCTCGCCCGCACCGGCATGGCCCCCGATGCCGTCGACGACGTCATCCTCGGCCACTGCTACCCGACGATGGACGCGCCCGCGATCGGCCGGGTCGCCGCGCTCGACGCCGGCCTGCCGGTCACCGTCACCGGCCTGCAGATCGACCGCCGCTGCGGCTCCGGCCTGCAGGCCGTGCTCTACGCGGCGATGCAGGTGCAGGCCGGGGCGTCGGAGGTGGTGCTGGCGGGCGGCGCCGAGTCGATGTCGAACGCGTCGTTCTACTCGACGTCGATGCGCTGGGGCACGAAGGCCGGGCCGGGCGTCATGCTGCACGACTCGCTCGCCCGCGGCCGCGTCACGGCGGGCGGGGTGAACTTCCCCGTCCCCGGCGGGATGATCGAGACCGCCGAGAACCTCCGCCGCGACTACGCCGTGCCGCGCGAGGAGCAGGACGAGTACGCCGTGCGCAGCCACCACCGCGCCGCCGCCGCGCGCGACGCGGGCCGGTTCGCCGACGAGATCGTCCCGGTGACGGTGAAGGGGCGGAAGGGCTCGTCGCGGAGCGCAGGCGGAGCGGGCATCGACGCTGTGGTCGTGGACGCCGACGAGCACATCCGCGCCGACTCGTCGGTCGAGAAGCTCGCCGCGCTGCGTCCGATCCTGGGGAGGGACGACCCCGACGCCACGGTCACCGCGGGCAACGCCAGCGGCCAGAACGACGGCGCGTCCATCTGCGTCGTGACCCACCCCGCCAAGGCCGCGGAGCTGGGCCTGCGGCCGCTGGTGCGGCTCGTGTCGTGGGGCGTCGGGGGAGTGCCGCCCACGACGATGGGGATCGGGCCGGTCCCGGCCGTCGCGAAGGCCCTGGACGCCGCCGCGCTCACCCTCGCCGACATCGACCTCATCGAGCTGAACGAGGCGTTCGCCGCCCAGGTCCTGGCGTGCACGCGGGAGTGGAAGCTGGTGCCCGAGGACTTCGAGCGCGTCAACGTCAACGGCTCGGGCATCTCGCTCGGCCATCCCGTCGGAGCCACCGGCGGGCGGATCCTGGCCACGCTGACCAGGGAGATGGACCGCCGCCAGGCGCGCTACGGCCTGGAGACGATGTGCATCGGCGGCGGCCAGGGACTGGCGGCGGTCCTCGAGAGGTTTCCGGCAGGTTAACTTCCGCCCCAGTGATGTGAAACACTTGGACGTCCTGCGACGACACCCCTGTTGAGTCAGCGTGGGGGAGGAAGTCGTGGAGACGTTCACCGTGAGCGGTCGGGATCGCGCCGTGCTGCGCGCGATCGCGATGGGCCGCTGCCAGCTCGGAGCGGGGTGCGAGCCCGTCCTGCTGGTGGACGGCCTCGGCTGCGCCGATTTCTCGACGGGCGGCCGCCTGGTCGCCGCGGGGCTGGTGGCACCGCCCGACCCCGCCCACCCGCTGGGCCCGGCACTGCTCACGACGGCGGGCGTCGCCGCGCTGGGCTGAGCCGCAGCAGGACCGTCCGGTCACAGCCGGTTGCCCCGCGACTCGCGGCGGGACATGCTTGCAGGTGACAACTGGTTGCGTGCCACACGCAAGCCGTCCGGAGGGAGCCGCGTGCTGTCGCAGGCCGAGCTCGACACCGCCGACGCGGTGGGCACCCAGCTCATCCGGCTGGTCCGGCTCATGGAGCGGGGCCACGCCCAGTACCAGGCCGACAACCCGGACACCGTCGAGCGCGCCACCTACCACCTGCTGGTGCACCTGGTGAAGGACGGGCCGCGGCGCGCCGGTGCGCTCGCCGAGGCCGTGCACTCCGACCCGTCGACGATCAGCCGGCAGATCGGGCACCTCGTCAAGCTCGGCTACGTCGAGCGCACGGCCGATCCGGTGGACGGGCGCGCCACGCTGCTGGCCGCCACCGCCGAGGGCCGCCGGGTGTTCGAGGAGAACCGCAGGCTCCGCAACGAGAACATCGCGCGCATGCTCGCGCACTGGTCCGAGGACGACCGCGAGGTCCTGAGCGAGCTGCTCAGCCGCTTCACCACCGACTTCGAGAGCTACAAGGCCCGGTCGGGCCTCAGTGCGCCGCCTGCTTCGCCCGCTCCCAGCTCGCCCTGATCTCCCGCTCGGCGTCGGCGCGGCCCACCCAGGTGGCGCCCTCGACGCTCTTGCCCGGCTCCAGCGTCTTGTAGATCTCGAAGAAGTGCTGGATCTCGGCCCGGTCGAACTCGGCCAGGTGGTGGATGTCGCGCAGGTGCTCCTGGCGCGGGTCGTCGCTGGGGACGCAGAGCACCTTGTCGTCGCCGCCCTTCTCGTCCTTCATGCGGAACATCCCGATCGCGCGGGCGCGGATGAGGCACCCGGGGAACGTCGGCTCCTGGACCAGCACGAGGGCGTCGAGCGGGTCGCCGTCCTCGCCGAGGCTGTCGTCGATGAAGCCGTAGTCGGCCGGGTACTGGGTGGCGGTGAACAGCGTCCGGTCCAGCCGGATACGGCCGGACGCGTGGTCCACCTCGTACTTGTTGCGGCCGCCCTTGGGGATCTCGATGGTGACGTCGAAGTCCACTGTCGCTCCTCTCCTGCCGATCGGTGTCGTCCGGCGTGGGCGATAGTCTCGTACACGTGGGGTTCGGGCGGCGCATAGGTGACACGTTGCGCGTACCCGGACGTGGGTTGCGCCGGGGGATCGCCATCGTGGTGATCCTCGTGGTCGCCGGAGCGCTCGGTGGTGCCATCGCGGTCACCGCGCCGGTCCTGCTGGCGAAGATCCGCCCGGCCCCGGCGGGTGCCGACCTGCCGCCGTCCCCGAGGCCGGTGCTCATTGCGCTCCCGACCACCGCCCCGGCCCCCACGGCCACCGGCCTGAGCGGCGTGCTCGGCCCGCTCGCCGCGGCGATGCCCGGGCGCTTCACCGGCACCGTCGTCGATCCCGCCGACGGCCGGGTGCTGTGGCAGTCCGCGGCCGACAAGGCGCTCGCGCCCGGCTCCACCGCCAAGCTGCTCACCACCGCCGCGGCGCTGCTCACGCTCAACCCGACGGGCTCGCTCGTCACCCGCGCGGTGGCCGGGCCGGGGGCGGGCACGGTGGTGCTCGTCGGCGGCGGCGATCCCACGCTCACCGCCCTGCCGGACGGGAAGACGGGCGTCTACCCGGATCCGGCGCGGCTCACCGCACTGGCCACCACGGTGAAGGCGGTGATGCCGGGCGGCGTGAAGAAGGTGCTGATCGACACCAGCCGCTACACCGGCCCCACCATGGCGTCGGGCTGGGATCCCGCCGATGTCGCGGCCGGCAACATCGCCCCGATCCAGTCCCTCATGCTCGACGGCGGGCGCGTCGACCCCACCGAGCAGGACGGCGCCCGCGTCCAGAAGCCGGCGCTGGCGGCGGGCAAGGCGTTCGCGACGATGCTGGGCGCCGATCCGGCCGGCGTCACCGAGATCACGAGCGCCCCCGATGCCACGGTCCTGGGCACGGTGTCGTCCGCGCCGATCAGCGATCTCGTCGAGCACCTCATCCAGACCTCGGACAACGTCTCCGCCGAGGTGCTCGCCCGCGAGACGGCGATCGCCCGCTCCGGCGACCCGAGCTTCACCGGCGCCGTCACGCAGACCATCGCCGCGCTCTCGCAGGCCGGCATCGACCCCGCGGGTGCCGTGATGTCCGACGGCAGCGGGCTCTCCACCGACGACCGGGTGCCCGCGAAGCTGCTCGGTGCCGTGCTGGCCGCGGCCGCCGCCCCCGCGCAGGGCCCGACGGACACCGAGTTCCTGCGCCCGATCGTGTCGGGCCTGCCCGTCGCGGGCGGCGACGGCACGCTCGACGACCGCTTCGCCCCCGACGCCGATTCCGCCGCCGGGCGCGGGGTCGTCCGCGCCAAGACCGGCACGCTGACGGGCGTCAGCAGCCTCGCCGGCGTCGTCACCGACAGGGACGGGCGGCTGCTGGTCTTCGCGCTGATGTCCAACGGGCCCTCGCCCTCGACCATCCGCCCCCGCCTGGACGACATCGCCGCCACCCTGAGCGGCTGCGGCTGTCGCTGACCCCGGTGGCGCTGACCCTTGCGTAGCGTGGGGTCCGTGGCGCAATCACTCGAGACGACCCGCGGGCTCCCGATCGACTGGGACCTGGCCCGCCGCACCGCGGCCCGGCTCGTCGGGTCCGGGCCGGAGGTGAGCCGGGAGGACGCGGTCGAGCTGGTGGGCCGCCTGCGCACCGACGCCGCGGTCGCCGAGCAGCACGTTCGCGAGGTCACCGGGCTGGGCCACGGCGCGGCGTTGCTGCCCGCCGACGTCGTCGACCGTCCCGCGTGGTCGGCCGCCGCGCTGTCCGGGATGGCCGCGCTGACCGCAGGCGCGCGGCTGCCGGAGGTCGGCCGCGCCGCCCGCGCGATCACCGCCCGCACCGCGGGCGTGCAGATCGGCGGGGTCGTGGCCTACCTCGGCGGGCGCGTCCTGGGGCAGTACGACCCCTTCGGCGGGCCCGACGGCGAGGGCCGGCTGCTGCTGGTGGCCCCCAACATCCACGCGGCGCAGCAGGCGCTCGGGGTGTCGTCGGTCGACTTCGGCCTGTGGGTCTGCCTGCACGAGGCCACCCACCGCCTGCAGTTCACCGCGGTGCCGTGGATCCGCGGGTACTTCGCCGAGGAGGTCGGCAGGCTCCTG
>CAXTTN010000187.1:0-3745 GCA_964247105.1 uncultured Pseudonocardia sp. | reverse complement strand
TGACCGAGGCCGACAAGGTCTCGCTGACGCTGGAGAAGCTGCCCGAGCTGATCCGCACGCTGAAGGAGAGCAAGGGCGACTCCCTCGCCGTCGTCGAGCTGCTGCAGGGCCCCGAGCAGCGCGCGATCCTCGACAGGCTCCTCGCCCTCACCACGTTGCTGGAGGGCCACGCCGACCACGTGATGGACGCCGTCGGCCCCGACGTCGTGCCCAGCGTCTCGACCATCCGCGACCGCTTCACCGTCCGCCGCCGCGGCGGCGGCCTGGTCGACCGCATCCTGCGCGCCCTGCTGGGCGTGGAGGCGAAGGTGCGGCAGTACGCGGTGGGCTCGGCGTTCACCGACCACGTCGTCCTGGCCGTGGGGATGGACGGCTTCAACGCGGTCTGGCAGAGCCCCGACACCCTCCCGAGCCGCGCGGAGCTCGCCGACCCCGGCGCCTGGCTCCGCCGCGTCCACCCCTGACCCCACCCCCCGACCCCCACCCCGCGAGTTGCGCCCCGGGTGCGTCGCGCCCGGCCCCTCCCCCGCGAGTCGACCTTCTCGGCACGCCGAGGTGGCGATCCGCGCACGGAAGCGACCGTGATCGCCGGAAGCGGGTCATACGCTGCACCGGTGCAGCTCATGGCCCACCTTCGACGATCACGGGCGGGCCGGTGACCGCCGTCGCCGAGGTCCGGCGCGCGGTGCGGGCCGCGCTCGCCGGGCTCCCGGACGCGCCGGTGCTCGTCGCCTGCTCAGGCGGCGCGGACTCGCTGGCCCTGGCCGCGGCCGCGCTCGCCGTCCGCGGGCCGGACGGCACCCGCGCCGCCGTCGTCGACCACGGCCTGCAGGACGGTTCCGCGGAACGCGCCCGCGCCACCGTCGAGGTGCTGGAGGGGATGGGGCTGCGCGCCTCCGTCCACGCGGTGCGGGTCGAGGGCACCGGCGGGCTCGAGGCCGCCGCCCGCCGCGCCCGCTACGCCGCGCTCGACGAAGCCCGCCGCGGCGCCCCGGTCCTGCTCGGCCACACCCTCGACGACCAGGCCGAGACCGTCCTGCTCGGGCTCGGCCGCGGCTCGGGCGCGCGGTCGCTGGCCGGCATGCGCACCTGGGACGCGCCGTGGCTGCGCCCGCTGCTCGCGACGCGGCGCGCCGTCACCCGCGCCGCCTGCGCCGAGCTGGGCCTCCCCGTCTGGGAGGACCCGCACAACACCGACCCCCGCTTCACCCGCGTCCGCCTGCGCCACGAGGTCCTGCCGCTGCTGGAGGACGTGCTGGCGGGCGGCGTCGCGGCGGCGCTGGCGCGCACGGCGGCGCAGCTGCGCGAGGACGTCGACGCCCTCGACGCCGTGGCCGCCGGCCTCCTCGACGGCGCCCGCGACGGGGACGAGCTGTGCACCGCCCCGCTGAAAGGGTTACACCCGGCGCTGCGCAGACGGGTGATCCGCGGGTGGCTCGATGCGGTGAACGTGACGGGGCTCACGGCGACCCATCTCGGGGCCGCCGACGTTCTCGCAGCTCGCGGACCCGACCGCGGTGGCGTCGCCCTGCCGGGTGGGTTGGAGCTGGTGCGTGCGCGTGGCAGGCTCTCCCTGCGCCCGGTCCGGTGGCCGCGGACGTAGCCCACGAGCCAGGAGGACCCTGCCGTGTACGACGGTGACATCGCATCGACGCTGGTCACCGAGCAGGCGATCCGCGACAAGACCGTCGAGCTGGCCGGGCAGATCGGCCGGGACTACCGGGACACGCCGTCGGACCTGCTGCTGGTCGGCGTCCTCAAGGGCGCCGTGATGTTCATGACCGATCTCGCGCGGGCACTGCCGGTACCGGTGCAGCTGGAGTTCATGGCCGTCAGCTCGTACGGCTCGTCCACGTCGTCGTCGGGCGTGGTGCGGATCCTCAAGGACCTCGACCGCGACATCGCCGGCCGCAACGTCCTCATCGTCGAGGACATCATCGACTCCGGCCTGACGCTGTCGTGGCTGCTCAAGAACCTGGAGTCGCGCCAGCCCGCCACGCTCGAGGTGTGCACGCTGCTGCGCAAGCCGGACGCGGTGAAGGTCGAGGTGCCCGTCAGGTACGTGGGCTTCGACATCCCCAACGAGTTCGTGGTCGGCTACGGCCTGGACTACGCCGAGCGCTACCGCGACCTGCCCTTCATCGGAACCCTGGACCCGAAGGTCTACGCCTGACCCAGGGGCGGGCCCGCCGGTGTCGCCAGTTGGGTGTCCGCCACCCCCGCCGGTGACGGGGTGAACGGCTCCGTGCCCAGCGCCAGCTCGATGTCGCCCAGCCCGCCGTGCGCATCGGCGTAGGCCAGCTCCCTCGCGATGTCGCCGACGCCGTTGCTCACCGGCGGCGCGAGGTCGAGCGTGGAGAGCTGCCCGACCGCGGCACCGGTGGCGTCGAGGAACGCGCTCCCGGAATCGCCGGGGATGCCCGGGCCGAGAGTGTAGATCGTGTGGCCGCCCCCGGCGTCGCGCGCGGCGACGCCCACCTTCGGGGTCAGCGTGCCCAGCCGCGCGTTACCGTAGGTGAACACCTGCTCACCGGCCCTGAGGCCGTCGGTGTCGATGCCCGTGGGGCCGCCGAAGAACGGGATGCTCGGGTTGACCCCGGCCGCGTCGATCTCCACCAGCGCGAGGTCGTTGGAGGCGCAGGTGTCGGGATCGGACTCGCCGACGGCCCGCATCGCCACCCACGAGCTGTACGCCAGCGTGCCGCGGTGGTCGCGGCCGTCGACTCCCCGGACCGTGACCGCGGCACCGAGCGGGACGCTCCCGGTGCGGCAGCCGTTGGTCTGGGTGACCGCGCCGGTGCTGCCGCAGTGGGCGGCCTGGCCGAGGTAGGTGTGGCCGGCGGTGGTGAACACGAAGTTGGTGGTGCAGACGCCGCCGCCGTCGGTCTCGGTGACCACGCCGGGCCGGATCGCGGCGGTGGCGGCCGGCGCCCACGACGGCGCGACCCACGAGGGTGCGGCGGCCGGCGCGGCGGCGGCCGCGGGCGGGATCAGCGCGGCCGAGGCGAGCACGGCGACGACGGCCGCGACACGCAGCCTGACCTTCAGCCGTGCTCCCCCCGATGCGATGGGAGCATCATCCCGGTCTCCCCGGCGACGGGGAACACCGGTCCCCTGTCGATCGTTGTCCCGTCACGTGCCCCGCAGGGGGCGAACGGTCGGCGCCGCGGCGCAGGCCGCGCTCGGGCCCGCTATCCTGGCGGACTCGGGCCGGTCTGCGCACTGCGCCGCTGCCTGCCGAAACTCGTCTGGGAGGGTGAAGGCCGCACTCGGCCGAAGCTGCATGGACCGCAAGCGCCTGCTCCGAAACCCGCTGATCTGGATCCTCGCCGCGATCCTGGTCTACTTCACCTTCAGCGTGCTGTTCGACGACACCCGCGGCTACACCCAGGTGCCCACGTCCGTCGCGCTCACCCAGATCGACAGCGGCAACGTCAAGGACGCCCTGGTCGAGGACCGTGAGCAGCGCCTGCGCCTCACCCTCACCAACGCCGTCGACGGCTCCACCCAGGTCATCACGCAGTACCCGGCGCTCACCGGCTCGACGATCGTCGAGAAGCTCGAGGCGGCGCCCAACAAGCCGTCGTTCAACACGGCGGTCCACCAGGATTCGTTCCTGACCCAGATGCTGATCTTCATCGTCCCGCTCGGGATCGTCCTGCTCATCCTGTTCTGGATGATGAACAACGCCCAGGGCGGCGGCAACCGGGTGATGTCCTTCGGCAAGTCGAAGGCCAAGCAGCTC
>CAXTTN010000186.1:7378-12079 GCA_964247105.1 uncultured Pseudonocardia sp. | reverse complement strand
TGCGCGACCGGATGGTGGGCAGCACCTTCTCCGGCTCGGTGGTGGCGAACACGAAGACGAGGTGCTCCGGCGGCTCCTCCACGATCTTGAGCAGGGCGTTGAAGCCCTGCGTGGTGATCATGTGGGCCTCGTCGACGATGAACACGCGGTAGCGCGACTCGGCGGGCGCGAAGAACGCGCGGTCGCGCAGCTCGCGGGTGTCGTCCACGCCGCCGTGCGAGGCGGCGTCGAGCTCGGTGACGTCGATGTTGCCCGGGCCGCCGGGAGCCAGCGACACGCACGACGAGCAGACCCCGCACGGATCCGGCGTGGGGCCCTCCACGCAGTTCAGCGAACGGGCCAGGATCCGGGCGCTGGAGGTCTTGCCGCAGCCGCGCGGGCCGGAGAAGAGGTACGCGTGGTTGATGCGGCCGGCGGCGAGGGCGATGCTCAGCGGCTCGGTGACGTGCTCCTGCCCCACCACCTCGGCGAACTTCGCCGGGCGGTACTTGCGGTACAGAGCCAGCGCCACGCCAGCGAGGCTACCGACCGGCACCGACGGTTCCCGGCGACGGGTCCCAGGCCGCGCGCGTTGCGCCCCCCGAGCGCGCACGGCAACGCGCGCGCCGACCCCAACCGACACGAGCCACCACAACCCGACCCGCCGGCGCGCGCGTCCCGAGCCCCACGCGCGCATCGCAGCGCACGCGCCACAACGAGAACGCGCGCACCAACCCCGGACAGCACCCCAACACAACAACCCCGACCCGCCGACGCACGCGTCCTGCACCCCACGCGCGCATCGCAGCGCACGCCCCGCAACAAGAACGCGCGCACCAACCCCGGACAGCACCCCAACACAACAACCCCGACCCGCCGACGCGCGCGTCCTGCACCCGGCGCGCGCATTCCCGCGCTGCGCGACGGGTCCCGCCCCGGCCCGTCGAACTCCCGCCGCAGCTGCGCCGCGCGCCGGCCGACCTCACCACGGCGACACACCGCGACGGGACGCAGGGCGGCGGCGAGGGACTCCTGCCGCTCCGCGCGATCCGTCCCCTCGACGAACTCCGGCCCGGCCCACACCTGCCCGCTGCCGCGCGCCTGCGCATCTTCTGCTCGGCGTGGTGCGGGGGAGGCGCGACACCCTCGGCACGGCCGGGACGTGAGCGGGCCCCGCGCACCCGGCAGAGCCCGTTGACCCTTGCTGCCTTCCGGCCCTGGGGGAGTTCACAGGATGCGCGCCGCGCGGGACCCGTGGAGAAGTGTAGTGCCCTCGCGGACGGCCACGACCACCCGGCTATGCTCGTCGTGCTGGAGGATTCGCCTAGTGGCCTATGGCGCACGCTTGGAAAGCGTGTTGGGTGCAAGCCCTCGGGGGTTCGAATCCCCCATCCTCCGCCACCTGAGCAGCGACAACGCCGGGCCGCCCGTCGAGGGCGCCCGGCGCTCGTCGTCCCGGTGACAGTTCTGGTGGCAATGGTCCCGCTACGCGGCGCCCGGCGGCCCCTGTCCCCGCCCCTTCAGCGGTGGCGCCGACCTGACCAGACCCATCGCCGACGTGACGGTCCGTTCCGGCAGACCGAGCAGCAGGAGGACCGTTCTCCGCGCAGCCGGCTCGACGATGTTCTCCAGCCAGCAGCCACTCCCCACGGCCTGAACACGCGGCCTTGACCCTGCGCATGACGAGCCGAGAGAATCCGCACGACGGGCGGTCTCGGTGAGGGCTCGCGAAGACCGTACTGCCACGTTGCCCACAAGCGGTCGTCAGATCGCCCGTCGCCCGGGCCCGGCTTCACCGGGCGGCAGGCGTCAGGGAATCAGGCGACGAAACGTCGATCGCGCCCGTCCGCGTGCAACCGCTGGACCACATCGCTCACGAGACCTCCTCGTCCGGATGCGTGAAATACTCAGCGCTCCGACTGCTATCTCAAGCGCGATCCGGGGCGCGGAGCCAGATGCCGTTCTTCGTCTGCACCAGGTCCATCGTCCGCGGATCCGCGCACCCGCGGCTCGACCGGTGGGCGTCCCAGAGCTCCGCGTCGTCGAAGACCTCGCCGCACCCGCCCGTGCGACGACAGCAGTGGGCACGATCGACCCCGACCCAGCTGGAGCCGCAGCACGTCATCTGGATCAGTTGCACAGGCGGAGATTACGGCGCGTCACCGACAGAACCGGGCACCATGAGGAGCACTCTGCTAGTCCGTAAGGGCTAACTGGGATCACGATTCTGTGACGGTGGAGTGAGACGCGCTTGGACCGGGCACTCAGCCTCCAGCGGGTCGTCACGTGCGGCCCCCGGGGCACTACTGGAGGAATCCGTGACCGTCACGGGAATCATCACCGCCATTGTCGTCGGCGCGATCATCGGAGCCCTGGGACGCCTCGTCGTCCCGGGCCGTCAGCCGATCCCGATCTGGCTCACCATCATCGTCGGCATCGTCGCCGCGTTCATCGGCACGTTCGTCGCGCGCCTGTTCGGCATCCCGACCCAGACGTCCGGCATCGACTGGCTCGAGCTGATCGTGCAGGTCGTCGTGGCCGCCGTGCTCGTGGTCCTCGTGGCCAACCTGTACGGGAGGCGCTCGGTCACTCGCTGACCGCAGCCGCACCGAGCGCCGGGCCCGTCCACGTCGGACGGGCCCGGCGCTTTTTCGTGCGTACAGCACACTGTGACCCGTGATGGTCGTCCTGGCGCTCGTGTGCCTCGCGGTTCCGGCGTGGGTCGCGCTCACGCGCTGGGACGCGCTGCTCGCCGGGCATCCGGCGTACCCGGTGCTGCTCGTGGTGACCGCACTGGTCGGCATCGTCCTCGGGCTGCGGGCGCGACGGGAATGCCGGCACCGGGCCGCGCTGATCGTCGTCGGTGGCGCCGTGGTGCTGGCACTGGCCGCGATCGTGTGGCTGCGGCCGTACCCGGCCACGCCCTCGGCGGCCGACGAGTCCTCGGCGACGGTCGAGGTCGTCCACACGCTGACCACCTGGGAGCTGCGGCCGCGGGGCGGCCCGCAGGGCGCTGGTGTCGTGTTCTACCCGGGCGCGCTGGTCGACCCGCGCGCCTACCTCGCCCTGCTGCGCCCGCTGGCCGAGCAGGGGCATCTCGTGGTCGTCGTCAACGCACCGCTCGACATCGCGTTCCTCGCACCCGGAGCGGTCACCTCCGCGATCGACACCCATCCCGACATACGGACGTGGGCGGTGGGCGGCCACTCCCTCGGTGGCGTCGCGGCGTCCGGCGCCGTCGGGGATCCACGCGTCCGCGCGCTCTTCCTGTGGGCGTCCTACCCGTCGCAGGACATCTCCGGGGCCCCGGTCGCGGCGGCGTCGATCTCCGGTGACCGCGACGGCCTCGCCACCCCGGCCGACATCGCCGCCTCCCGCGCGAAGCTCCCGCCGGGCACGGCGTTCACGGTGATCGCCGGCGGCGTCCACGCCTACTTCGGCGACTACGGCCCGCAGTCGGGCGACGGCGAGCCCGCGGTGGACCGGGCCGACGCGCAGCAGCAGATCGAGGCGGCGACGGCCGCGCTGGTGGCCCGGTCGTGATCACGTACGCCGACGTCGAGGCCGCCGCCGCCCGACTGCGCGGACACGCCCACCGGACGCCGGTGCTCACGTCGAGCCGGGTGGACGCGGAGCTCGGGGCGTCGGTGTTCTTCAAGTGCGAGAACTTCCAGCGGATGGGCGCCTTCAAGTTCCGCGGGGCGTTCAACGCGCTGTCCCGCTTCGACGACGTGCAGCGCCGCGCCGGCGTCGTCGCGTACTCGTCGGGCAACCACGCGCAGGCCGTCGCGCTCTCGGCCCGGCTGCTGGGCGTCCCGGCCACGATCGTGATGCCGCACGACGCCCCGGCCGCCAAGGTCGCCGCCACGCGCGGGTACGGCGCAGAGATCGTCGGCTACGACCGGTACACCGAGGACCGCGAGGCGATCGGACGCGCGCTGGCTGCCGAGCGCGGGCTCACGCTGGTGCCGCCGTACGACCACCCCGACGTCATCGCCGGCCAGGGCACCGCGGCCAAGGAGCTGTTCGAGGAGGTCAGCGGGCTGGACGCGCTGTTCGTCTGCCTGGGTGGAGGCGGGCTGCTGTCCGGATCGATCCTGTCGGCGCGGGCGCTGTCGCCGTCCACGCGGATCTACGGGGTCGAGCCGGAAGCCGGGGACGACGGGCTGCGGTCGCTGCGCAGCGGCGCCATCGTCCACATCGACACCCCCGACACCATCGCCGACGGCGCCCAGACCCAGCACCTCGGTGCCCTGACGTTCCCGATCATCCGCGAGGGTGTGGACGACATCCTGACCGCGACCGACGCCGAGCTGGTCGACGCCATGCGGGTCTTCGCGAGCACGCTGAAGATCGTGGTCGAACCGACGGGATGCCTGGCCTTCGCCGCGGCGAGGCGGGGGGCGGCGGGACGCGTCGGGGTGATCGTGAGCGGCGGCAACGTCGACCTGGGCCGCTACGCGGAGCTGCTGCGTTGACCCCGGGCTCGGGATGACCGGTGCCCGGCGGCACCGCCGCTGCGGGCCAGCAGGCAGAACTCGTGGCCGTCAGGATCGGCCAGGACCACCCGGCCCGCCCCGCCGGCCCCGACGCGGGTCGCCCCGAGGGAGACGAGACGGTCGACCTCCGCCTGTTGATCGCCGTCGGCGGGTGGGACGAGTTTTAGGCGTCTGCGGCGGCTAAGCGGCGTAAACGGTCCGACCGTCCACGACGGTCCGCAGC
>CAXTTN010000186.1:0-7368 GCA_964247105.1 uncultured Pseudonocardia sp. | reverse complement strand
CGGTCGCCGTCGGCCCACTCGACCTCATCGACCGGGACGAGGTCGAGGTGCAGCCGGTCCCTCCCCGTCCGCGGCAGGCCGCCCCACGTGATCTTCGGGCCGCCGTGCGGCGAGCGGATCGCGGTCTCCCGGTCCTGGTCCCAGACCAGCGGCCAGCGCAGCGCCGCGCTCCAGAAGTACCCGACCTCCTGCGACCCGTCGCACGCCAGCGCCCCGACGAACCCGCAGCCGGCGAGGAACGCGTTGCCCGCCGCGATGACGCAGAACTCGTTGCCCTCCGGATCGGCGAGCACGACGTGGCCCTCCTCCGGGCGTTGACCGATGTCGATGTGCCGGGCGCCGAGCTCCAGCGCCCTCGTCACCGTCCGCTGCTGGTCCGCGGGCGACGCGCTCGTCAGGTCGAGGTGCATGTGGTTCCGGCCGGCCTTCTGCTCGGCCGTCGGGAGGAACCGGATCCGGAAGCCGCCGTCGTCACCGGGCGGGAGCGCGTCACCGGACGACGCCCGGCCCAGCAGGCCGGTCCAGAAGCGCGTGAGACGGGGCGGGTCGTTCGCGGCGACGCAGAGCGCGTGGAGGTCGGCCATCCCGTCGGCCTACCAGCATCGCGCGAGAAACGCCGGCCGACCCGGGTGGGTCGTGCCGGCGCTCCTGCTGGTCAGCTGGCGGTAGCGGTGGGATGTGAACCCACGGAGGCTTGCACCTCACACGCTTTCGAGGTCTGCCGTGGCGCGTCCAGACGGGGCCGCCTGGTGGTCGTCCTGCGGATCTGCTCGCCCGCTGCACTCGGCGGACGTGCACGAACGGGGGCGAATGAGACGAGAACTGAGACTAGTCAAGATCGTCCGCATGAACGGGGCATCGCCCCCGTACGCGTACCGGCTGCGTTCCAAGTGCCATCCCGTCGACCTAGCGCAGCCCGACCGGGCGTCCGCGTGGTAGCCCTCCGGGAGGTCGTCGGGATGGCACGCCCCCATCCCGGAGATCTGCCCGCCCGGCGAGGGCACGTCTGTTGGTAGTTTGCGCCGCGATCACCACGCTTTCCAAGTCGCCCCGCCGGTGTTCATCAGGTGTCGCGGTAGTCCCGACCTTGGCCGCTGGCTCGCGTGTGCGACCTCGTGAACACTGACGGACGGCGGCGAATGAGACTGCGATTGAGACTGCCCGTGGATTTTGCCCACGCTGGGAGTCGTGCTGCATCTCGTCGACCTGACGCAGTTCGACCGCGCGGCGGCTTGGGGCAGTCCTTGACGCAACCGCAGCGTGCCTGGCCAAGTTCTGCTCCCGGGCCGTCGTGTGGTAACCCTTCAGGGAGGTCGGCGGGATGATGCACCCTGCCGCCACGTCTCGACCGCCGCCATGGTCGGGGCTAGGCCGGGGCTAGGCCATCTCAGAGACCTGCCCGTCCGGCGAGGACATCAGCAGTTGAAAGTGAAGGTTCTGGAATACAGATTCGTCCGGACTCAATCCAACTTGGACGCGCGCTCCCCGGCAATGAGATGGTAGGTGCTGTTACGGCTTCCGCGCGTGCCGCGCATCTCGACCTGACCCGACTCGCGAAGCGCCTGTAATGCGTACTGGACTTGTCGATGGGAAAGACCTGCCCGGTCCTGCAATTCTTTCCTGCTCGCTGGGCCTTCTGTCAAGAGTGACAGGATACTTGTTTCAGTGTCGGGCGTGCTCTCGTCGTCCCCCAGGAGCGACAGCTGGCCGGAGAGAGTGTCGTCGAGGACGTAGAATCGCCCGCCTCGCTCGCCGTGCGCTTCCGCAAGACCAGCGTCGACAAGTTCTGCAAGCAATCGAGTTGCGTCCCGCGAGTCCATCGGAAAATCGTCCCGCAGGGACTTATTGTTGAAAACTTCGCCGTGTCTCATTCGTGCAAGAACATGCCGTTGTGTGTCACTTAGAGATAGGCCCATAGTTACGCGTGATAGCCATTCGAGATCGCCGGGTGCAAGTAGAGCGTGACTAGGCATTCGAACCGCGAACTTGATACCTTGATCGTGGAACCGCGGCGGCACCATACCTGCAGCCGCTAGCGAGCTTAGGATTGTTGGAATTCCTGTCGCGAGCGCCTCCACGACTCGGTTTCCACTGGCGGTCCTGACGTACTGGCATATTCGGAGAAGGTAGCCATTCCGCGCCGAGGTCACACCAGTTTTGCCCAGGCGCTCGGCGGTAATCCCGTACAATCCGCCAGGGTTCGAGAGGATCATCTGGTCCTCGGTTACCTTGAGAGCGATAGCCTCGCCAAGTGCATATGGTCCGAGGTCGCGATGTATCAGGGCATTGGATAGGAGTTCGCGGACTGCCACTATTGGGTACTCAGGTTCGTCGCGGCCTTGTCCGTCGCTACCAAATCTGATGCGGGTTCGTGAGTTACGGGCAACCCAACGGACGGCTTCTTCGAGCATGGTTGGTATCGGGCCATCAAATCGACGGGCGTCGCTTACGCGAGTTCCTTCTGGGTCGCTGGCCCGCGGCGATGCGCTGGCCTGGATAACAAGGTTCGGGTAGAACTGTTGAGGATAGACACCGAGAGCGAGGAGACCTCCGATACTAGGCAGCCGTTCGTCCCCTACGAGGACCCCAGTGCGAAACAAAATCTCGTTGTTGTCGAAGCGTCGCAGTCCCGGAGATGCTTCGGATGCGGTGCGACAGTACGAACTGACAAGATCGGCGTCAAGATCGTCATCGTATGTAGCCCCCAGCACAGGCGCTTGATCGAAACGCGGTGTCGATCGGTTCGCTATAAAGGCCTGTTCTTCGAGTTCGGATAGTGGGTAATCTCCGTCGTAAGAGCGTAGGTAGGCGCGGCCGGTCGAGCGCGCCTTACATGGTTTCGCAGATGCCGGAAGCTCGTTTACCGCTGCCACAACGAGTTCCACATCGTCGACTTGAACACTTTCAACTGATACGGTCAGTGGCGGATCGACCGAGTTGCGAGCAGAAGAGGCGATGGCCTGTTTGCAGCCTGGCGCATCCCATACGCCTACTGGCTCAAAAGAATGACTTTCATCCAGGCCGAACACTATTATTCCTCCGCCAGGAGTATTGCCGAAAGCGGAAAGTGTGGTCGAGATATTCTCGGGAAAGCCGCCGCTTGCGCGCTTGACTTCGACCTCGGCGAAGTCGTTGCCTTCGGCTCGTAGATCGGCCAGTAGCAGCGCCAGCTCATGTACATCCACATGTGCAACGTACAGGAGGGAGCGGACCTCTTGTACAGGTGTCGTACAGGAGCGTGCCCGCAGGTCCGAGAGTACAGGCTCTGTCCGACAGTGGCGTGACTCCCGCAGCCGCGCGCCGCGCGGGGACCGGCCGGAGGCCGCACGCTCCGCGCGAGCGCTTGCGGCTGCATCGGAAACAGCGCCGCGCGGCGCCCGGCAGGGCGCCGCCTTGAACAAGTAAGGAGGTTCTGAACCGATCGGCCTGCTGTCGGCCTGCTGTCGTTGCTGAGCCGGTAGCGGCATCAGTGGTTGGGCTGGTGGCTGAGCGCTTGTGCGACCTCGGAGAGCGCATGGATGATCGCGTCTGGGTTGGCGGTCGCGAGGGTGGCGTACTTGCCGGGCTTGTTTGCGTACCCGATGGCGGCTGCGCCCGCGGCGTGGGCGGCGGTGATGTCGGTGGTGGAGTCGCCCAGCAGGACGCACAGCTCCGGCGCGACGGAGAGACCGGCGATGGCAAGGTCGACGAGATGCGTGCTCGGCTTGAGCAGTGCGGGGTCAGGTTGGGTGCGCCCCACGATCGCGCGGATGAGTGGCAGCAGCTCGTGCCCGGCGAGGAAGGCGCGGACGGCGTCTGCGGAGTTGTTGCTGACGATCGTGACGGTGTGGCCGGTGAGGTTCAGCGCGGTGAGCGTGTCGTGGACGCCGGGGGTGAGGGTGGCTGTCGCGACGGCGTGCACTTCGAGGTCTCGTAGCATTTGCTCGGCGTATCGCGCGCTGTTCGGTTGGACGTCTGCGGCGGCGCGGAACACGTCGAAGGGGTCGTCGACCTCGTCGATGGCTGCTGACAGGGGTACACCGTGGGCGCGGAGCGCGGCGGCGTAGTGGCGGGCGATGTGGTCGGCGGGGATGCCTGCGAACACGGTCCAGACGGGTCCGTCGAAATCAAAAGCAGGTGTGGGTGCTCGGTGAGGAGTTGGGCGAGGGTCACCGGGCGGGCTCGCGGGCGACGGTGTCCCAGATGCTGTTGAACCACATCAGGGATTGGGCGATGTACTGGGACGCCATGGAGTCGGGATCGGTGTCGGCGCTGTGGTGGAACAGAACGGCGTCCTTGCCCATCAGGTCCCACATCGCGGTGGGCTGGTCGTCCAGCTTCACCGTGTGCTCCTGGACGGGGTAGTAGCCGAAGAACGCTTCGGTGCTGTTGATCAGATAGAGCTTGAACAGCGGTACCGCTGGTGCGACGCGGACCTCCGCGTGTGCCTCGGCGATGAGGCCCAGCTCGCCCAGTTCGTTGACGGCGTCGACGATCGCGAGGGTGTGGCGTTCCATGATGCGCATCGCGCGCTGCCGGAACGCGGGGCTGTCGGCGAGGTCGTCGACGCGGGCGGGCAGGGTCCACGGATTGGCCGGGTCGGGTACCAGGATGCGCACTCGGACGGATTCGGGCCGCAGGCGCCCTGCCCACCAGGCGCACCGGACCATGCGGGCCGCGCTCAACGAGGCCGTGCGGCGCGGCCATCTCGTCCGGAACCCGGTCACGCTCGCCAAGGCGCCGCGAGTCAGCGAGAAGGAGGTGGAGCCGTACAACGTCGACGAGGTCCGGCTGCTGCTCAAGGCCGCGATGTCCGGCCGCAACGGGGCTGGTCGAACACAGCGATGGCCGCTCGCTACCAGCACGTCACGTCGGCGATCCAACGCGACATCGCGGGCCGCGTCGGAGGGCTGATCTGGCCGGCTGCCGAGGGCGAATGAGACGAGAACTGAGACTAGACGGCGAACGCCGGGCACTCCGCGATCTGGAGGCCCGGCGTTTCGCCTGTCAGGCTGGCGGTAGCGGTGGGATTTGAACCCACGGAGGCTTGCACCTCACACGCTTTCGAGGCGTGCTCCTTCGGCCGCTCGGACACGCTACCGCGGAGCAGCTTACAAGAGCCCCGCCGCGCCCGTTGAACCGCACCGACCCGTCGCCGATCACGGGCGGATGGTCGTGCTCGACGCGCCACCGGCCGCCTTCTGCCCATGATCGGCGCGCTGGCGGGTGGGTCGGTGGGATGCTGTGTGTCATGCCCGGTGACCGAACGCGACCGCGTCGGGTGTTCCTGTCGCACACCTCCGAGCTGCGGCGGTTCCCGGAGAAGCGGTCGTTCGTGGACGCGGCGGAGGCGGCGGTTGCGCGGGCGGGTGACGCGGTCGCCGACATGGCCTACTTCACCGCCGGCGCCGAGACTCCCGCGCAGGTGTGCCGCGACGCGGTGCAGGACGCGGACGTGTTCGTGCTGATCGCCGGGTTCTGCTACGGCTCGCCCGTGCGGGACCGGCCCGAGCTGTCCTACACCGAGCTGGAGCACGAGACGGCCGAGCATGCCGGGATCCCGCGGCTGGTGTTCGTGCTGGGCGACGACATCGAGGGCCCTACCGGCCTGCTCCGCGACGTCGAGCACGGCGCCCGCCAGCAGGCGTTCCGAGAGCGGCTGGCCGACAGCGGGGTCACCACCGCGTTCGTGACCGGCCCGGACGGGTTGGAGGCCGCCCTGGTGCAGGCGCTGGTCGAGCGAGTGGGCCAGACGCGGCGCGCCTGGACGATCCCGCCGCGGGTGCGGGAGTTCACCGGACGTGAGCGGCTGCTGGCGGAGGTCGGGGCCGCGCTGCGGGACGGGCCGGCGGTCGTGCAGGCGGTGACCGGGATCGGCGGGGTCGGCAAGACCAGCACCGCGATCGAGTACGCCCACCGCCACCGCGACGAGTTCGACATCGCGTGGTGGGTCGCCGCCGAGAACCCCACGCTCGTCCCCGACCAGCTGTTCACCCTCGCCTGCGCGCTGGACCTGGTCGCACCGGCCGACCCGGCGCCCGTCGGGGTGGCGCGGCTGCACGCCGAGCTGGCGCAGAGGGAGCGGTGGCTGGTCGTGTTCGACAACGCGGAGGACCCCCGCGCGCTCGCCCCGTACCTGCCGTCGGGCCCGGGCCAGGTGGTGATCACCTCACGCAACCCGGCCTGGCGCGGTGTCGCGGCTGCGGTGGGGGTGAGCGAGTTCGCTCGCAGCGAGTCGGTGGAACTGTTGCGCGCCCTGGCTCCCGACCTGTCCGAGGTGGACGCGAGCCGGATCGCGGCAGCGGTGGGGGATCTCCCGCAGGCCGTGGAGCAGGCCGGATCGCTGCTGGGCGAGACCGGCCTCGACCCCGACGCCTACCTGCGGTTGTTGACCGAGCGGGCCGATGACCTGTTCGACCACGATCCTGGCGGGACCTACCCGACGTCGCTGGCCGCGTCGTGGGCGGTGGCGTTCGACCGGCTTGCCACTGACGACCCGATGGCCCTGGACCTCTTGACGCTGGTGGCGTGGTGCGGGCCCGAACCCGTCCCGCTGACCCTGTTCACCGATGTGCCCGACGCCCTGCCGCCCTCGCTGCGCCCGGTGGCCGACGCGCTGGCGCTGGCCCGGTGCACCGGCGTTCTCCGCCGGAGGGGCTTGGCCACCGTGTCGCCCCACTCCCTGAAGCTCCACCGGGTATCCGCGGCGCTGCTACGGGCGCGGACCCGTGCCGGCCGGCCCGGCCCGAGCAACTGGCCCGCCGACGTCGTTCGGCTGCTGATCGCCGCGATGCCCAAGGACGTGTGGAACAACCCAGCGGTCTGGCCACAATGGCAGGACCTGCTGCCACACGTTCTCGCCGCGACCGACCCGCCGCGCACGCTCGACGCTTTCGCCGGGAGCGTGGCGCGGCTGCTCGACCGCGCCGCCACCTACCTCCATACACGGGGCGAACCCCGAGCCGCGCTACCCCTCTTCCAGCGAGCTCATGGCCTCAGCCGGGAGGTGCTCGGCGGCGACCACCCCGCCACCCTCGCCTCGGCCAACAACCTCGCCCTCGACCTGCGCGCGGTGGGCGACCACCAGCAGGCCCGCACCCTCGACGAGGACACCCTCGCCCGCCGCCGCAGCGTCCTGGGCGACGACCACCCCTCCACCCTCAACTCGGCCAACAACCTCGCCCGTGACCTCCACGCGCTGGGCGAGCACCAGCAGGCCCGCACCCTCGACGAGGACACCCTCGCCCGCCGCCGCAGCGTCCTGGGCGAGGATCACCCCTCCACCCTCGGTTCAGCCAACAACCTCGGTCTCGACCTGCACGCGCTGGGCGAACACCTGAACCGCCCTGGGTGCGGGAGAGGCTCCTGATCTAACAAGGAGACTGGAGC
>CAXTTN010000185.1:0-12146 GCA_964247105.1 uncultured Pseudonocardia sp. | reverse complement strand
GCCTGATGCGGCTGACGCCCCGACGCTTCGAGGATGCGCGGGGCTGGTTCAGCGAGACCTGGAACCGCGACACCCTCGCCGCCGCCGGCATCGACATCGAGTGGCGGCAGGACAACCATTCCCTGAGCCGGGCCAGGGGCACGGTGCGGGGCCTCCACTTCCAGGCGCCGCCGCGCGCCCAGTGGAAGCTGGTGCGCTGCGGCGCCGGCGCGCTCCTCGACGTGGCGGTGGACGCGCGGGTGGGCTCGCCCACCTATGGCCGCTGGCACGGCGAGGAGCTGTCGGCCGCGAACGGCCGCCAGCTCCTGATCCCGGCCGGATTCCTCCATGGTTTCGCCACGCTCACGGCGGATGCCGAGCTTCTCTACAAGTGCTCGGACACCTATTCCGGCGCGCATGACGGGGCGGTCGCCTGGGATTCCTGCGGCATCGACTGGGGCCTCGACCCCGCGAGCGCGGTGCTGTCGGACAAGGACCGGGCGGCGCCCAGGTGGGAGGACTTCGCCTCCCCCTTCAGCTACGGGGACGCGCCATGACGGCACGCAAGGGGATCATCCTCGCCGGGGGCTCGGGCACCCGGTTGCATCCGATCACCCGGGCGGTGTCGAAGCAGCTGTTGCCGGTCTACGACAAGCCGATGGTCTACTACCCGTTGTCGGTGTTGATGCTGGCCGGTATCCGGGAGATCCTGCTCATCTCCACCCCGCACGACCTGCCGCAGTTCCGCCGCCTGCTGGGCTCGGGCGAGGAGCTGGGGCTGGCGATCGGCTACGCCGAGCAGCCGTCGCCGGACGGGCTGGCGCAGGCGTTCGTGATCGGGGCCGATCACGTCGGGGACGACCCGGCCGCGCTGGTGCTGGGCGACAACATCTTCCACGGCCCGGGCTTCTCCGGGATGTTGACGGCCGCGATCGGCGACATCGAGTCGGGGCGTGCCGGCTGTGCGCTGTTCGGCTACCCGGTGCGTGATCCGGAGCGGTACGGCGTGGCCGAGGCCGACGCGGGCGGGCGGCTGGTCTCGATCGAGGAGAAGCCGGCCGAGCCGCGTTCCAACCGGGCGGTCACGGGCCTGTACTTCTACGACAACGACGTGGTGGAGATCGCGCGCGGGTTGCGTCCGTCGCCGCGGGGCGAGCTGGAGATCACCGACGTCAACCGCGCGTACCTGGAACGCGGCACCGCCCGGTTGATCGACCTCGGCCGCGGTTTCGCGTGGCTCGACACCGGCACGCACGAGTCGCTGCTGGAGGCGGGGGAGTACGTGCGGGTGCTGGAGAACCGGCAGGGCATCCGGATCGCGTGCGTCGAGGAGATCGCGATGCGGATGGGCTTCATCGACGCGGCGGCGTGCCACGCGTTGGGGGAGCGGCAGGCGAAGTCGGGGTACGGCGAGTACGTCATGGACGTCGCGGCGTCCTTCACGCGGGGGTACTGATGCGGGTTCTGGTCACCGGCGGGGCCGGGTTCATCGGGTCGAACTACGTGCGGCAGCTGGTGGCGGGCGCGTACCCCGCGTTCCGGGGGGCCGAGGTGGTGGTGTTGGACCTGCTGACCTACGCCGGCACCCTCACCAACCTCGCGGAGTGCGCGGGGCGGTACCGGTTCGTGCACGGCGACATCCGCGACACCTCCACGGTCGCGTCGGTGATGGCCGGCACGGACGTGGTGGTGCACTTCGCGGCCGAGTCGCACGTCGACCGGTCCATCGCCGGGGCCGCCGACTTCGTCTCCACGAACGTCGTGGGCACCCAGGTGCTGCTGCAGGCGGCGTTGGAGGCGGGGGTCGGGCGGTTCGTGCACGTGTCCACCGACGAGGTGTACGGCTCGATCGAGCACGGGTCCTGGCCCGAGACGCACCCGCTGGAGCCGAACTCGCCCTACTCCGCGGCCAAGGCGGGCTCGGACCTGCTCGCGCGCTCCTACCACCGCACCCACGGCCTGCCGGTGTGCATCACGCGCTGCTCCAACAACTACGGGCCGCACCAGTTCCCGGAGAAGGTCATCCCGCTGTTCGTGTCGAACCTGCTGGACGGGAGGAAGGTGCCGCTCTACGGCGACGGGCAGAACGTGCGCGACTGGCTGCACGTCGACGACCACTGCCGCGGCATCCAGCTCGTCGCGGAGAAGGGGCGCGACGGCGAGGTCTACAACATCGGCGGCGGCACCGAGCTCACCAACCGCGACCTGACCTACCGCCTGCTCGCCGCGCTCGGCGCGGGCGAGGACATGATCCAGCCCGTGGCCGACCGGAAGGGCCACGACCGCCGCTACAGCGTGGACTGGAGCAAGATCGCGGGTGAGCTGGGCTACGCGCCGCAGGTGGGCTTCGACGAGGGCCTGGCCGCGACGGTGGCCTGGTACCGCGACAACCGGAGCTGGTGGGAGCCCCTCAAAGGGGTGTAGCGCGCTGGGAAGGCGCGCGTTCTGTGAGCGGTGCGCGCGGCGGTGTGGAGATGCGCGCGCGGTGGCGTGCTGTGAACGCGGCGCGGCGCAGGCATCGCGGAGCCCGGTCCGCGCGCGCGTTCTGCCTGCCGCGCGCGCACTGCTGCGCGCGCGTGCAGCCGGGAACGCGCGCGTGCGCTCAGACGTGGGCGCTGACGTAGGCCGCGAGCTGCTCGCGCCAGTCGGGGAGCTCGACGCCGGCCTTCTCGGCCTTCTCCGTGTCCAGCACGCTGTTCAACGGGCGCCGGGCCGCCCCGGGCCTGCCCGCGAAGTACGCCTCCGTGGTGGTGGCGGTGACCGTGAGCCCGCCGTGGCCGCTCAGCTCGTACACCGCGCGGGCCACGTCCGCCCACGACGCCGGCTCGCCGCCGCCGGTGACGTGGTAGCTCCCGTACGGCGCGTCGGTGGCCAGCAGGTGCACGATCGCGACGGCGAGGTCGGGGGCGAAGGTCGGGCGCCCGATCTGGTCGTCCACCACGGCCGGCTCGATCCCGCGGGCGGCGAGGCCGAGCATCGTCGCGACGAAGTTGCGGCCCTCCCCGACCACCCAGGTCGGGCGCAGCAGGTAGTGCCGCGGGGCGCCCCGCACGGCCAGGTCCCCGGCCGCCTTCGACGCGCCGTACGCCGAGAGCGGGGCCACCGCGTCGTCCTCGCGGTACGGGCGGTCCAGCGCGCCGTCGAAGACGTACTCGCTGGACAGGTGCACCAGCGCCAGGTCGTGCCGCCGGGCGAGCGCGGCCAGGGCGGCGGGACCCGCCGCGTTGGCCCGCCAGGCCGCCGCCCGGCCCGCCGCGGTCTCGGCGCCGTCGACGTCGGTGAACGCGGCGGCGTTGATCACGACGTCGTGGGCCGGCCAGTCGACCGCAGCGCCGCCGTCGACCGCAGCGATGTCGAACTCGGCCCTGCCGAGCGCCGTCGCGTCGGGCAGTGCCGCCGCCAACGCCCGCCCGACCTGCCCGCCGGCCCCGAGGATCAGCGCGCGCACGACAGCTCCGCGAGCGGCGGGTGGCGACGGTCCTTCTCGGAGCGGATGGCGTGGGCCTCGTCGATCGGCCAGCGGATGCCCAGGGCCGGGTCGAACGCCTGGATCAGCGTGTACTCCGCGTCGGGGGACCAGTGCTCGTTGACCAGGTAGGTGTAGACGACGTCTTGTGTCAGCGTCTGGTACGAGTTCCCGCACCCCCGCGGCACGAAGATCGCGTTGCCGGGGTGCAGCTCGAACGTCTCGACGCGGCCGTGGGTCCCCCCGCCGCGCAGGTCCACGATCGCGGCGAACGCCCGGCCGTGCGCGAGCGAGACGTACTTGTCCCAGGGCTCGGCGTGGATGCCGCGCGTGACGCCGACCTCGGCGTTGAACGAGACGTTGTTCTGCACGATCTCGAACGGCGGGAAGCCCTGGGCCTCCAGCTTCGCGCGTTGGAAGCCCTCCTTGAACCAGCCGCGACCGTCCTCGAGCAGGGCGAGGTCGACGTGGAGGAGCCCGGGAATGGTCGTTTCCTGCACCTGGAGCGAGTCGGCCACAGGGCGCAGTCTCCCAGCCCGGTAGGGTGCCCTCCGTGGCGGGACAGGATGGCGACACCGCGTCGGCGGCGTACACCGAGCGGCTCACCCAGCACTCAGGGGCTCGGTGGAAGCAGGTCCTCGACGTCCAGGCGCCCTACCGGTGGAACCTGCGGCGCATCCTCGGCGAGCGCCGCACGCTCGACGTCGGCTGCGGCATCGGGCGCAACCTGGCCAACCTGCCCGCGGGGAGCGTCGGCGTCGACCACAACGTCACGTCGGTGCAGGTCTGCCGCGACGCCGGGTACACCGCGCTGACCGTCGACGAGTTCCTCGCCCGGGATCCGGCCGAGCACGGCGGCTTCGGCGGCATGCTCGCCGCGCACCTCGTCGAGCACCTGCCCGAGGGCGGCGCCCACGACGTCCTCGCGCCCTACCTGCCCTACCTCGCGCCCGACGCGAAGCTGGTGCTGATCTGCCCGCAGGAGCGCGGCTTCGCCTCCGACGCCACCCACACCGTCTTCACCGACCAGGCCAGGCTCGGCGCGCTCGCCCGGGAGCTGGGCCTGCGCGTGCAGAAGCAGTACTCGTTCCCGCTGCCGCGCCTGGCGGGGAAGGTGTTCACGTACAACGAGTTCGTCACGGTCGCCGGGAGATGACCCAGGAGGACGTCCGGCCGGCTCCCGCCGTTCCCGTGACGCGCGTGGGCGAGCTCCTCATCGTGCTCCCCGCGCTCAACGAGCAGGACAGCGTGGCGCGCGTCGTCGCCGAGGCGCGTGCGGCGCAACCGCGTGCCACCGTCCTCGTCGTCGACGACGGCTCCACCGACGCCACCGCCGCCCGCGCCGCCCGGGCCGGGGCGCTGGTGATGCGGCTGCCGTTCAACCTCGGCGTCGGGGGCGCGATGCGCGCGGCCTACCGCTACGCGCGCGAGCAGGGCTTCTCCTACGTCGTGCAGGTCGACGCCGACGGCCAGCACGACGCGTCGGAGATCGAGGACCTGCTGGCCGTGGTCGACACCGACGCCGACGTCGTGGTGGGCTCGCGGTTCGCCGGTCGCGGCGACTACGCGGTGCGCGGCCCCCGCCGGTGGGCCATGCGGTTGCTGTCGATGGCGCTCAGCGGGATCGTCGGGACGTCGGTCAAGGACCCGACCTCGGGGTTCCGGCTGGTCAACCACAGGGCCGTCGCGCTGTTCGCCGAGCACTACCCCGAGGAGTACCTGGGCGACACGGTCGAGGCGCTGGTGATCGCCCACCGCGCTGGCCTGCGGATCACGCAGGTGCCGGTGGCCATGCGGCCCCGCGAGACCGGCACGGCCAGCACCAACCCGATCCGGTCGGGCGTCTACCTGCTGCGCGTGGTCGTGGCCGTCGGGCTGGCGCTGATCCGCCGCTCGCCCCGGGACGGCCGGGACCTGTGATGGCCGGCGCCCGCCTGACGATCATCTCGGTGGTCGTCGCCCTCGCGGCCCTCGTGCTGGTCTTCGAGCTGCTGCGCCGGCGACGGCTGCGCGAGAAGTACGCCGTGATCTGGGTGGTGATCTCGCTCGGGACGCTCGTGGTGGCGCTGTTCCCGCCGCTGCTGGGCTGGATCGCCGCGCTGGTGGGCATCCAGACCCCCAGCAACCTGCTGTTCTTCACCTCGCTGGTCATCCTGTTCGCGGTGTCGCTGCAGCTCTCGCGCGAGGTCGGCCTGCTGGAGGAGCAGTCGAGGCGGCTGGCCGAGGAGGTCGGCGGCCTGCGCCTGCGCATGGACGCGCTCGAGAACCAGAACGCGGCCGAGCCGCCCGTAACGGTGCCGGACGCGGAGTAGTAGCCCCCCCCGCACCGCCTACGAGTGGCACTCTCGTCGCAACCTAGGTGACGAGAGTGCCACTCGTCGGGAGGGGGCAGGCTCGTCGGCGGGCTCAGAGGGCGCGGCGGGCCAGCGACCAGTAGGCGCGCACCACCACGTTCACGATCCTCGTGAGCGGGGCCGGGCCGATCGCGGACGGGTCGAAGGACGGCGTCAGGAGCGCCATCCACTCCGCGTCGGGGACGAGCCGCTCGGCCTGCACCGCCGCCCGTCGCACCGCGATGTGGCCGCGGTGACGCCAGAGCCAGACCCAGCCCCGGATCTTGCCGCCGCCCCACCCGGACGCGATGGCGTAGCCCGCGAGCAGCACCTCCATCACCAGCAGCAGCGGCGCCAGCACCAGAAGCGCGCGCCTGCTCCAGAGCGTCGAGACCAGCATCAGCCGGTTGCGTTCGAGCAGGTACATCTTGTGCGCGTTGCGGGAGAACTCGTAGTGGTGCAGCGCCACGGCCGACGGCACGCAGCGCGCACGCAGCCCCAGCCGCCACGCGCGCAGGCTCAGCTCGGTGTCCTCCAGGTACGCGAAGTACTCCTCGTCGAACCCGCCGAGCGTCTTCCACACCGAGCTCGCGAGCAGCACGCAGGCCCCGCTCGCGCCGGTGACGTCGTAGGGCTCGGTGCGCGTCTCGACGGTGTCCATGTCGCCCGCCCACGACAGCCCGATCAGGTGCACCGGGTTGCCGGCGCTGTTGATCAGGTGCGGCGGCTCGGCCAGCCGGATACCGGCCATCACCGGCCCGACCCCCGCCCGCGACGCCTCCGCCACCAGCAGGGCGAGCGTGTCCGGGCGCAGCACGCAGTCGGAGTTCACCAGCGTGACGAACTCGGTGTCCAACGCCTCGACGCCGAGGTTGCAGCCGCCCGCGAAGCCGGTGTTGCGGCCGGGGCGGAGGATCTCGATGCGGTCGTCGGGCGGGACGGCCGCGAGATGTGCGGGGGTGCAGCCGTTGTCGACGAGCACGAGCCGCACGTCCACGCCCGTCGAGCCGAGGATCGAGCCGACGCACTCGACCAGGTAGGGCTCGTCCTGCCAGGCGAGCACGACGACACCCACGGTCACGGGCACGGTCATGAGGGCCTCACGGCTCGGCGGCGCACGAGCGACAGGACTACCAGTACCGCGAACGCCCCGGCCAACTGCCCCACCGCCGCGGCCGGCAGCGGCGGCGTGGCCAGCAGCCCCGCGCCCAGCAGCACGCCGAGCCCGACGATCCACGCCGCGGCGGCCGCCGCCGGACGGCGGACGGCGACGAGATGGGTCTGGCCGATCTGCGCGGCCGCCCCCACGACGGTCGACGCGGCCAGGACGGCGAGCACCCACGCCGGCGGCGTGACCGTGGCCCCGAACACCAGGTGCGACACCGTGGGTACCACGAAGATCGCGACGGCGACCCAGGCGGCCCCGGCGGCCACGAGGAAACCGCTGATCAGACGGGTCATGCGGCGCACGGCGTCGTGGCGTCCGGTGGCGGCCATCTCGGTGAACACCGGCAGCAGCAGGGCCTGCACCGACGGGAAGAACAGGACGGGTGCCCGCAGGATCACCGCCACCGTGAAGAACCCGGCGGCGACGGCCGGGGTGTCGGTGAGGCGGGCCGTCACGAGCACCGGCGCCAGGTTCCACACCCCCTGCCCGGCGAGCAGGAGCGCGGCCGACCAGATCACCGCGCGGGTGGCCGACGAGCTCGGCGAGCCATCGGCGGCACCCCGCCCCGCGCCGGTGCCCGCCGTGCTGGTGCCGGTCGCGCCGCCCCGGACCGGACGCGCGAGCACGGCGGCCGCGGCGAGCGGGGCCAGCGCCAGCGAGGCGATCCACCAGGTCGGATCGGCGTCGCCCAGCGCGACGAGCACCGCGGCCGCGGCCAGCCCGAGGCCCGCCTCCACCCAGAACGTGGCCGCGTACAGCCCGTACCGGCGACGCCCGGCGAGCGGCCCGCGCAGCAGGTACGACGCCGCCATCCCGACCGCGCCGACCGCGAGCAGCGCGATCGCGGACAGGGCCGATCCCATGATCCCGCCCAGCAGCGGCGTGCTCGCCACCAGCAGCACGAGCGCGCCCGCGAGCAGCATCCCGGTGTGCCGCAGTGCCGCGCGTCGCGCCGGCCCGTTGTCCTGCCCGGCGGCCGCCGTGGCCGCGACGGCCCGCGTCGTCTCCAGCTCGACGGCCGCGAACAGCCCACGCCCGACGGTGTTGATCAGCAGGTAGTAGGAGCTGACCGCGGCGAGGCCGGCCGCGTCGAGGTTGCGGGCCGCGATCGCCAGCACCACGTAGTTGGACGCGGCGAGCGCCAGCTGGCTGCCGGCGACCTGAGCGGCCGGCCCTCCCCGCCGCAGCACGGCGGCCTTCACCGGCCCGCCGCCGTCTCCGCCGCCTCCGCCGCACCGTCGACCACCGGACGAGTGGCACTCTCGTCGCATAGGTTCGTACGAGAGTGCCACTCGTTCGGGAGGGGTGGTGGTGGCGTCACCGCGGGGCATCCGCGAGGGCGGGGCGCGCGGCGCCGGCCGGGGCCTGCGCCGCGTCGATCTCGTACAGCACCACGTCCCGGTTGCTGTACACCTTCGTCAGCCACGGCTGCCCGGCCAGGCTGACCAGCCCGGGCTCGCGCACGGCGTAGCTGCGCAGGAACCCGGCGTCGAGCTGCACGTAGCGGATGTCGAGCTGGGTCACGGCCGCGCGGACGGCGGGGTCGTCGGGGTACTGGTTGAACCGCGCGGCGAGCAGCTTCGCATCCGGCCCGGTGCGCGTGTCGTCGTAGTGCGCGGCCACGGGGCGCACGCCGGTGAGCGCGTACATCCAGGCGGAGCCGTCGCCGCGGTCGTTGAGCACCCGCTCACCGGGCGGGACGATCTTCGCGATCGCCTGCATCCCCTCGATCTCCAGCGCGGACACGGCGGGCCCGTCGCCGGTGTTCCTGGTCATCTGCAGCTGGTCGCGCCCGACGTAGAGCCCGCGCGTGACGTACCCGAAGGCGAGGATCGCGACCACGGACGTGACGAGCGCCGCCGCGAACAACGGCCGGCGGAGCCGCAGCGCCCCGACCACCCAGCTCTGCGCCGACGCCACCCCGTGCCCGATGACGACGCAGAGCGGCAGGGCGGTCAGCGCGACGAGGCGGTAGCGGTCGTTCCACCAGATGCTGGTGATCGTCTTGACCCACGGCGCATCCGACGACGCGGCCAGCACGAACAGCGTGCCGAAGATCGCCGCGGTGGCGCCGACCCAGCGCAGCGCGCCCAGCCGCCGGTACGCGACCAGGCCCACGACCAGCACGAGCGAGAGCCGCAGCTGGGCCGTGTCGGTGTCGTGGCTGAACGTCAGGACCTCGCCGAGCGCCTGCGGCATGGTCTTCACCGCGGGCCAGGTGACGGTGGTGATGCTGCTACCGCTGCTGAGCGTGCCGGCCACCTGCAGCGCGCACGCCGCCGCCGCCACGATCCCCGGCACCACGAGCAGCGCGCCCTCGCGCAGGACCGCGCGCGGCCGCCCCCACCAGCGCTGCACCAGCGCGGGCAGGCTGAACAGCACGGCGCCGACGAGGATCGCCGGGTGCAGGCACAGCAGCGCGGCCAGCCCGGTGGCGAACAGCGCGGCCGGCCGGAGCGCGGCGCGCAGACCGGGGGCGTCGAGCACGTCGAGGACCAGGATCAGCAGCACCGGCGTGAGCGCCACCCCGGTGGCGAACGGCAGCAGCGGCCCGCGCCACAGCATGTCGTAGATCGACGTGACCGACACCGCCGCCAGCGCCGTGGCCCCCGCGAGCAGCGGGCGCCCGCCGAAGCGCCGCACCATCGCCGCGAGCGACAGCGCGAGCAGGCCGGGGATGAGCACGGTGTGGGCGTTGAGGACGGTCGGGATGCTCGCGCCGGTCAGGTCGTACACCGCGGCGGCGACGAGGTGGTAGGCGTTGGGGTAGAAGACGGTGACGCCGTCCTCGTACCAGTTGGTGGTGGCCATCGCGTAGAGGCCGCCGTTGCCCGTGTCGGCGATCAGGCGGATCCCGTTGGCGTGGAAGACGGCGTCCCAGTCCTGGGGGACGGCACCGAGGTTCCTGATCCCGCCGAGGATGGCGAGCGCACCGACGCCCACCGCGACGACGACGCTGCCCGCCACGCCGAGCTGCGCGGTGCGGGCCCACGGCGGCACGCCGGCCTCCCGCACCGGCCTGCTCCCGCGCAGCAGGAACCGCGCCCCGGCCACGACGACGCAGGCCGCCAGCGTGGCCAGCGCGAAGGTCGCCGGTGACCACGGCACGAGCGGCCCGGCCAGCCCGGCGATCGCGTACGTGAACAGCGGCGCCGACGCCACGAGCGTCCAGCCGCGCTGCCCGGCGAGCAGGCCGACGATGCCGCCCGGGAGCAGGAGTGTGACGACGTAGGTGCCGACCACGCCGATGTCGGCGGGCGTCACCTCGGGTATCGACACCTCTCGATGCTAACGACGACGCTCGGTGCCGGCGGTGGCGGCACGCGATCGTCGTTTCGGGGCGGTGAGCAGGGCCCGGCACGGTTGTGTGCCCCGAGCTGCCGACCACGGGCCCGGCCCGGTGCCCGCCGGTGCGACCGGTCGACCGCGGGGACCTCAGCCGTGCGATTCCGTGCCCGACGGTCATGGCGGGTCTAATGGGCCCATGCAGTGGCGACGGGCGATGGTCGCGGCCGCCTTCGGGGTGGGAGCCATGCTGCTGGTCGCCGTCTCGCTCGGCCTGCCACCGGCCCCGTCGGGAGCGGGCGACAACGGCGACGGCTTCCGCCTCTACTGCGGCGCCGGCCTGACCCCCCTGACCCCGGACGGCCGCGCCAACTGGAAGGGCGGCGTCGTCCTCGGCTTCGCCACCGGCGGCCCCGCCTGCCCCGACCCGATCGCGTCCTCGGCCCTGCCCGTCCTGGAGCTCGCGACGCTCGGCGCCGGCCCGACGTGGTCCCTGCGGCGCCTCGGCCTCCTCTACGCGGTGGCGATCGCCGTGGCGACAGCCCTGGCCGCGTGGGCCACCCTCCCCACCCCCCCGCGCGAGTCGACCTTCTCGACCCGCCGTGTCCGCCTCCTCGACACGGCACGGTGGCGCCGCCCGTCCCCCCGCGAGTCGACCTCCTCGGCACGCGGTCTTCGCCTCCTCAGCACGCTGGTGCTGCTTCCGGCGCTCGTCCCGCTGGCCGGTCCCACGTTCTCCCGCTTCTTCGTCTCGACCTACGGCGAGCCGGCCGGGCTGCTCGGGGCGTGCGTGCTGCTGCTGGGCGTCGGCGTGATCGCGGTGACGAGCCGCACCGACCGGCCGGAACGCGCGATCGGGCTCCTCCTGACCGCGGGCGGCGGGTTGCTGGCCGCCACGGCCAAGACCTCCTACGCGCCGTTGCTGCTGGTCGCGGTCGTGGCCTGCGCGCTGACGGCGCTGCCGACCGGCCGCCGCGACCGGATCGCCGGGCCGCTCGTCGCGGTCGCCGTCGTGGTGCTCGCCGTCGGGCCGATCTCCGCCGCGGTCGCCTGGCAGCAGCGCAACTACGAGGTCGTCAACGCCCACGACCTCGTGTTCACCGTCGTCCTGCCCGAGATCGGCGACGACGCACTGGCCCCGCTGGGCCTCCCGCCCGCCGCCGCGCCCTTCGCCGGCCGCGCCTACTTCCCGGAGGCCGCCAACGGCTACCCCGGTTCGGAGGTGGTCGCGGCCCGGCCCGCGGAGGTCCGCGGCGTCGCCTACCGCCTGCTGCTCACCCATCCGGGCGCGGCGGTGGCGGCCCTGCGCACCGGCATGGCGTCGACGCTCGGCGCCGGGCTGGACTACCTGCCCGCGCAGCCGTGGACACGAACCACCGCCGCCCCCACCCTCGGGACGACGGTGGGGGAGCAGGGCGCCGACCGCGCGCAGCTCCTGTCCTGGCTCCCCGCTCCCTGGCTGCCGGTCGGGGTGGCGCTCGCGGGCGTGGCGACCGCGATCGCCACCCGGGGCCGCGGCGACACCGTCACGGCGTTGGGACGCGTCGCCGGCGTCACGTCGGTCTCGGCGGTCGGGCTCGTGGCCGTGGCCGTGCTCGGCGACGGCTACTTCGAGATCGCGAAGCACGTCTGGCTCGCGGCGTACCTCCTCGCGGTGTGCGCGGTGGCGGTGGTCGGTGCCGTCGTGGTGGCCCGTTACCCTCGGGCCTCGTGGGATACACGGGATACGACCTCGTCGTCGTCGGGTCGGGCTTCTTCGGCCTGACCATCGCCGAACGCGCCGCGTCCGAGCTGGACAAGCGCGTGCTCGTGCTGGAGCGCCGCTCGCACATCGGCGGCAACGCCTACTCCGAGTCCGAGCCCGAGACCGGCATCGAGATCCACCGCTACGGCGCGCACCTGTTCCACACGTCCA
>CAXTTN010000184.1:0-12227 GCA_964247105.1 uncultured Pseudonocardia sp. | reverse complement strand
GGGCCGCGATCGTCGCCATCGCCGAGCCGGCCGGCATGGCGCCGGGCGCGGGCAGCGGGCCCTGCGGGCGCAGGCTGCCGACGACCTGCGTGCACGCGGGCGCGGCCGGCGCGGCGGCGGGCGGCGCGGCCGGCGCGGCGGGTGCGGCCCCGGAGCCGCCGTCCGGCAGGAGCAGCGTGCCGAGCGCGAGGACCGCCGCGACGGCCAGGTAGGCCACCGGCCTGCGCACCTCGACCGAGGCGCTCACCGGTACTCCCCCACCCGGCGTCCGACCCCGGTGACCACCGCCGCCGCGGCCAGCACCAGCAGCACCGCCGGCCCCGCGACCAGCAGGGTCTGTGTGCCGCCCGCGCGTGCGATGGCGTCGGTGAACGCGCCGCGCTGCGTGTCGACGGCGGTGCCGAGCGCCGCGTCGAGCTCCTGGAACGTGGCGTCGGAGCCGTTCGGGTCGGCCCCGACCGCGGACCGGACGGCGCCCGCGTAGTCGCCGCGGTCGTCGCGTTGACGCAGCTGCCGGTGCGCGGCCTGCCAGGCGGTCGCGGCGGCCCGGACGGCGTCGACGTCGGCCCCGCCCTCCGCCGCGGCGTCGAGCAGGCCGCCGGGGGCGAGCACCCGGTCGAGCTGCACGACGAACTGGGCGTCGGCGGCGCCGCCCCCGCGGGCCACGAGTACGAGGCTCTCGTTGCTGCGGGCCTGGAGCACGGCCGTGCGGGCGTCGTCGAGTGCGGTGGTGCCGCTGCTGCGGCGCTGCGCGTCCGACAGGGCCGAGCCGACCAGCGCGGTGACCACCACCCACCAGACGAGCGCGACCACCACCAGCGCCGCGGCGGCGGCCAGCCCCGGGCTCAGCACGCGGTGCGTGCGGCGGTACTCCCGCACCCCGAGGTCGGCGAGCGCGGCCAGCACCGCGACCCCGAGCAGCACCACCCCGAACGGGAACGCGCCGCCCCGCGCGTAGTCCTGCGCGAGCACGGCGGTCTCCACCCGCCGCAGCTCGGCCGCCGCGGGGAGGATCGTCGTGCGCATCAGCGTGGACGCGGTGGTCAGGTAGGACTGGCCGAGCGGGAGGTTCTGCCGGTTGTAGGTGCGGGCGGTCTCGACCAGCCCGGTGTAGACGGGCAGCTGCGTGGCGACCGTCGCCACCGACGCCGCGGCCGCGTCGCCCGCGGGGATCCGGTCGGCCGCGCTCACCAGCCCGCCGGACGCGCGGGCGATGTCGTCGTCGTAGCGGGCGCGGACCTCGGCTGGCTCGACCCCTCCGGACACGTAACCGGTGGTGGCGGACGCGTCGGCGTCGGCGAGCGCGCGGTAGAGCGCGGCGGCGTCGGCGGTGATCGCCGCCACCCGGCCGCCGCCGTCGCTGACGGCGTCGACCCTGGCCAGGCCGCTGAACAGGCTGACAGCGGCGGTGATCAGGCACCCGACCACCACCACCGCACCGACGCGGCGCAGCCGGTCGGGCGTGGACGGCCCGCTCCACGGCACCCGCCGGCGCACCGCGGGCCGGATCATCACGTCGGCGCTCCCCCCGGACATGCGCGTGAGTGTAGGAGCGCGGTCCACCCCGACCGGTTCCAACCCGGCCTCAGAACTCCCCCCACGGCCACGGTGCACCGGCGTGCCGCTGATGCCCCGGCCCGGCCGGGAGCGGCACCGGCCGCAGCACCCCGGCCGGCACCGCCAGCCGCAGCTGCGGGCCGAGCCGCGCGAACGGGTCGCCGTCCCACCAGGCCGGATCGGCGTGCCCGGTGCCGCTGATCGCCCCGGCCCACCGCGTCGACCCGTCCACGAGCGTGCTGAACAGCGGCGCGCGGTGCGGGTCGCGGAGCACCGCCTTCATCGCCCCGACGACGGCCGGGTCGTCGAAGAGCGGCCGCGTGCCGCGCGGCGGCAGCACCAGGGAGACCGCGAGCGCCGGGCCGTCGCCGATCAGCGCGGGCTCGACCCGGACGGCCGTGCGGTGCGGCTTGGCCCGGCCGACCGTGAGCAGCAGGTACCCCGGACCGACCGGGACGGCGCGCGGGTCGGGGACGTCGAGCAGGGCAAGCCAGCCCAGCTCAGGCATGGGGCGCCTCCCAGTCGGGGCGGATCGCGGCCGTGGCGTCGCGCAGGTCGGCCCACAGCTCGTGCAGCGTCGGGCGGCCCCACATCCAGTAGCCGTCGTAGACGCGCCGCACCGTGAGGTCGGGACCGCAGACCAGGACGGCCGGCAGGTACGGGTCGTGCACGGTGTCGGTGATCTCGCGCAGGTCCAGCGCCGCCTGCCAGGCGCGGTCGGCGTCGGACAGGAACGTCCAGCGCGCGTCGAGCCCGGCCCGGAACGCCGCCTGCACGGCCGAGGGCTCGACGCTCACCGACACCATCCGCACGTACCCGACCTCGGCCACCTCCTGCAGCGGCAGCAGCACCTCACGGAAGTAGCCGCGCTCCTTCGGACAGAACCAGCCGCGGTAGGTGTGGACGATCAGCGGGTCACCCGCGGGCAGGTCGGAGAGCAGGCGCGGGACGTCACCGGAGTCGGGCAGGGTGACGTCGGGCAGCACCGAGCCCACGGTCGGGCGGGGCACGTCAGGCGTCGCGGCCGGCGGCGAAGAACGCGGCGACGGCGTCGACGTCGGGGAGCTCCTCGGCCGGCCGCAGCGCGCCGAACGAGGCGTTCCAGAACGCGCCCTCGCGCGGGGTCCAGGGCCCGACGTAGGCGTACGGACCGGCGTGCCCGCCGTCGCCGAGGGACACGCCGTAGTTGACCTCGCCGGTCGCGATCGCGAGGTCGAAGTGCTCGGGCCAGATCACCGGCTCCTCGTCGGCGAACGCGCGCAGGGCGGCGTCGCCGCGGGCGAACCACTCGGCGAGCACACCGGCGGCGGCCGGGTCGACGGCCAGCGGCTCGTCGGGGCCGAGGTCGGCGTGGTCGGGGTAGAGCCCCGCAGGAACCCCCGGCTCGACGCCCGCCGCGGTGGCGACCTCGGCGATCGTGCCGGTCAGCGGGATCCGCCGCCCGCCCGCAACCAGCTCGGCACCCTCCACCCGCAACGGGCCCTCGACCTGCCCGAACCCGCCCGGCGTGACACGCAGCCGGATCGTCCCGCTCTCGCGGTACTGCGGCCCGGCCAGCAGCTGCTCGGCCACCGCGTGCAGCGACCTGCGGGTTGCGGTGAGCACGTTCTCGTCCATGTTCGTCCTCCGTGTAACGCCCGACACCTGTCGCGGCACTGTCCTCGCACCCGTGCCGCCCGACCCCCGGAGCGTTACACATGTCCCACCTGCCGATCGCGAAGCTCGCCGACCTCCCCGAGGACGCCCCCGCCCACGCCGACGCCGACGGGATCGACCTCGTGCTGGTCCGCCGCGGCGAGCAGGTGCACGTGTTCGAGGGTCGGTGCCCCCACCGCGGCGCCCTGCTCGCGGACGGCCGCGTCGAGGGCCCCAACCTGATCTGCGGCGTGCACGGCTGGGACTACCGGCTCGACTCCGGCGTCTCGGCCTACAACCCGGCGGAGCGGATCTACAAGTTCAGCTGCCACGTCGTCGGCGGCGAGGTGCTGCTGGCCAAGGACGAGCTGGTGGAGTACCGCGCGATGCGACCGGAGCGGCGCGTCGTCTCCACCTACGACCGCCTCTTCGACGACCCGCACCAGGACACGGCCGAGGAGCCCTTCGTCGCGGAGATCCACGCGCTCGCGAAGAACGGGTTGAGCGGAGCGCACGGCACGGTCGCCGCCATGGGCGTGCCGCGCGACCAGCTCCCCAGCTGGGACGACCTGCAGGTGCTCACCGCGCAGCTGCACCGCTTCCCCAAGCTCGACGCCGAACCCGTCGACACGGCCGTGACGATCGGCCCCTCCGCCGCGCGCCCGCTGCGCCTCGACATCCCCGTGTTCGTCTCCGACATGAGCTTCGGCGCGCTCTCCGCGGAGGCCAAGACGGCGCTGGGCCGCGGCGCGGAGGGCGCGGGCACCGCGATCTGCTCCGGCGAGGGCGGCATGCTGCCCGAGGAGAAGGCCGAGTGCTCCCGCTACCTCTACGAGCTGGCGTCGGGCCGCTTCGGCTGGGACGAGATGCACCTCGATGTCGTGCAGGCACTGCACCTCAAGCTCGGCCAGGGCGCCAAGACCGGCACCGGCGGGCACCTGCCCGGGAACAAGGTCACCGGCCGGATCGCGGAGGTCCGCGGCCTGCCCGAGGGCACCTCCGCGGTCTCCCCGGCCCGGTTCGTCGACTGGGTCACGCTGCTCGACGCGAAAGCGCTGGTCGACCAGGTCCGCGAGCGTTCGGGCGGCATCCCGGTCGGGGTGAAGATGTCGGCGCAGCACGTGGAGGAGGACCTGGACGCGGCGCTGGACCTCGGCGTCGACTACGTCATCCTCGACGGCCGGGGCGGCGGCACCGGCGCCGCTCCGACGATCTTCCGCGACACGATCAGCGTGCCGACGATGGCCGCGCTCGCCCGCGCGCGGCGCCACCTCGACCTGGCCGGCGCCCGCGACGTCACGCTCGTGGCGACCGGCGGGTTCCGCCGCGCGCAGGACATGGTGAAGGCGCTGGCCCTGGGGGCCGACGCGATCGCGGTGTCCAACGTGGCGCTGCAGGCCATCGGCTGCGTCGGCATGCGCGCGTGCCACACCGACAACTGCCCGATGGGCATCGCCACGCAGAAGCCCCACCTGCGCGCGCGGCTGCCCGTCCAGCGCGCGGCCGAGCAGCTCACCCGCTACCTCGGCGCGATCACCGAGCTGATGGTGGTGCTGGCCCGTGCCTGCGGCCACGACAGCCTCTCCCACTTCACCCCGAGGGACCTGACGAGCTGGAAGCGCGACGTCGCCGACCTGGTGGGCGTGAGCTACGCGGGGGTGTCCCGATGAGCACCGCCTGGCACAAGATCGACTCCGTGCCCGAGGAGGGGCGGGTGCGCACGGCTGTCGTCGACGGGCGGACGCTCGCACTCACCCGCTGCGGTGGAAAGGTGGGGGCGCTGGACAACCACTGCCCGCACCAGGGCGGCCCGCTCGGCGAGGGCTCGATCGAGAACGGCCTGCTGCGCTGCCCGTGGCACGGCTACGACTACGACCCCACCACCGGCCGGCCGCCCGCCGGCTTCTCCGACGCCCCCGACGCCTACGAGGTGCAGGAGCGTGCCGACGGCACGTACGTCGCGCTGCCCGACGTGGTGCCCCGCCCGCGCACCGTCTCCGACGTGCTCGTCGAGACCCTGGTGGCGTGGGGCGTCGACACCGTGTTCGGCATGGTCGGACACTCCAACCTGGGCTTCGCCGAGGCCCTGCGCAAGGCCGAGGAGCGCGGCGACCTGCGGTTCGTCGGGATCCGGCACGAGGGAGCGGCCGCGTTCGCGGCATCGGCCTACGGCAAGCTCACCGGGCGCCCCGCGGCCTGCTTCGCGATCGCCGGGCCGGGCTCGACGAACCTGCTGACCGGCCTCTACGACGCCAAGCTCGACGGCTCCCCGGTGCTCGCGATCTCCGGCCAGGTGCCGTCGAAGGTCCTGGGCCGCGGCGCGTTCCAGGACGTCGACCTCTCGGCCGTGTTCCGCGACGTCGCCCTCTCGACGGTCACGGTGCACGCCGGCTCCGACCACGCCGAGCTGGCCGCCACGGCCGTCAAGCACGCGGTCGACGGGCGCGGCGTGGCCCACCTCGTGCTCCCCGACGAGGTGCAGGACCTCCCGTCCGACGCCGCGGTGGCCCGGCCCGAGGGACGGCGGGCGGACCGACGCGTCTCCCCCGCCGACCTCGGCCCGGCCGTGGCATGGCTCCGCACCGCGCGCCGGCCGGTGATCATCGTGGGCCAGGGCGCCCGCGACGCGACCCGCGAGGTGCGGGAGCTGGCCGAGCGCCTCGGTGCGCCGGTGCTCACGACGTTCCGCGCGAAGGGCCTGCTTCCCGACACCCACCCCCTCGGCGCGGGGGTGCTCGGCCGCTCCGGCACGCCGGTGGCGTCGTGGCTGATGAACGAGTCCGACCTGCTGCTCGTCGTCGGAGCGTCGTTCGCGAACCACACCGGCATCGCGGCCTACAAGCCGATCGTGCAGGTCGACGACGTGCCGAGCGCGATCGGCCGCTTCCACCCGGTGGAGGTCGGAGTGCTCGGCGACGCGGCCGTGACCCTGCGGACGATCATCGAGTCCAGCGGCACCGCCGCGACGGACCAACGGCCGGACACGGCCGCCCGCTGGGCCATCTGGCGCGCCGAGAAGGCGCGCCGCGCCGCCGACGACCGCGGCCGGGGCGTCGCCAGCGCGGCGGTGTTCGCCGCGCTGGGCAGGCACTGCCCGGCCGATGCCGTGATCGCCGTGGACGTCGGCAACCACGCCTACTCGTTCGGCCGCTACTTCGAGAGCGCCGGCCAGCCCGTGCTGATGTCGGGCTACCTCGGCTCGATCGGCTTCGGGTACCCGGCCGCGATGGGCGCCTGGGCGGCCCGGCCGGCGAGCCCGGTCGTGGCCGTGACCGGCGACGGGCGGTTCGGCCAGTACCTCGCCGAGCTGACGACGGCCGTGAAGTACGGCATCCCGGTGAAGCACGTGCTGCTCGACAACGGCGCGCTGGGCAAGATCAGCAAGGAGCAGCTGGCCGGGAGCTACCCGGTCTGGCAGACCTCGCTGGTCAACCCCGACTTCACCGCCTACGCCCGGCTCTGCGGCGCCACCGGCATCCCGGTGCACCGCGGCGAGGAGCTGGACGGCGCCATGAAGGAGCTCTTCGCCGCCGACGGCCCCGCTCTCCTGCACGTGCACGCGGACGCCGAGCTGGTCTGAGGTGAGTACCAGCCTGGTGGTCGTGTTCGCCGTCGCGGCGGTGGGCCCGCTGCTGCTGGGCCTGTTGCCCGGCGTCCGGCTGCCCGGTGCACTGCTGGAGATCGTCGCCGGGATCGTGCTCGGGCCGTCGGTGCTCGGCTGGGTGCGCCCGGACACGACGATCGCGGCGTTCGCCCTGCTCGGGCTGTCGTTCCTGCTGTTCCTGGCCGGCTCGGAGGTGGACCTGCGCCGGTTCCGCGGCACGCTGGGCCGGCAGGTCGCGCTGTCGCTGGCGATCTCCCTCGTCGCGGCCGCGGCCGTCGCCGGGGTGCTGGTCGCCCTCGGGGTGGGCGGGGCGGCGCTGGTCGGGGTGGCGTTGCTGGCCACGTCCCTCGGGCTGGTCGTGCCCGTCCTCTCCGACGCGGACGCGCTGGCCCGGCCGGTCGGGCGGCTGGCGGTGGCCGGGGCGTCGGCGGGCGAGGTGGCGGCCGTCGTGCTGCTCTCGGTCGGCCTGGCCGGCGGGGACACCCCGCTGGGCGGGCGGGTCCTGCTGCTCGTGCTGCTGGTGGCGGCGCTCGGCGCGATCGCGCTGGCGGTGACCGGCGTCGAGCACTCGATGCGGCTGAGCGGCGTGATCACGCGCCTGGCCGACACGAGCGCGCAGATCCGGGTACGCCTCACGGTGCTGCTCGTGGCCGGGCTGGCGCTGGCCGCGCAGGCGCTGGGGTTCGAGGCGATCCTCGGCGCGTTCCTGGCCGGCATGCTCGTCCGCGCGCTCGACCCCGAGCCCGAGCGGGCCCACCCGCTCTACCCGGTCAAGCTGGAGGCGGTGGGGTACGGGCTGCTCGTGCCGGTGTTCTTCGTCAACAGCGGCCTGACGCTCGACCTGCGCGGGCTCGTCGGGCAACCGGCCGCGCTCGCCGCCGTCCCGGCGTTCCTCGCTGCGCTGCTGCTGGTGCGCGGCCTGCCCGCGCTCGCGTTCCGGCGCGAGCTGTCACGGCGCGAGCTGGGTGCGGTCGCGCTGCTGCAGGCCACGTCGCTGCCGTTCCTGCTCGCGGCCACCACCATCGGCACCGAGATGCACCTGCTCGACCCCGCCGTCGGGGCCGGGCTGGTCGCGGCCGGACTGGTGTCGGTGCTCGCGTTCCCGGCCGCGGCGCTGGCCCTGCTGCCGCGCACGGCCGTCCCGGTCACACGGTGATCGGGATGCCCCGGTCACTCCGCGAGGTCCGCCGTCGGCAACGCCCCGAGCAGCGCGAACGCGCCGAGGACGGGCTCCACGTCGCCCCGGACCGTCCAGGCGCGCAGCTGCGCGGCCGACCGCCGGGTGACCAGCGCGCGGGCCAGCTCGAAGTCGGGCGCCCGCAGCACGGTGTCCGCGGTGGCCGGGTCGCCCCACGTCCAGTGGTCACCGGCCAGGGCCACCGCGACGCCCTCGGGGAGCGCGGCGGCGAAGCGCGGGGCGAACCGGTCGCGGATGAGGGCGACGCCCCCGCTGTCCCGGCCGCCGGGGACGCCCAGCGCGCCCCGCAGGTCCTGCTCGTGGATGACCACGTCGCCGAGCGGGCGGGGCCCGTGCGCGTGCATCCACTCCACCAGCAACGGGGCCGTCGCCTCCCACTCGGCGACGAGCGCGGCGATGTCGTGGTCGCGGCGCTCCGCCACCTGGCGGGTCGTCCAGGCGTCGTTGTGGTCGTCCGGCTCGTCCCCGGCGACCACGTCGGACCCGAGCCCGACCATGTGCGAGAACAGGTCCCGCACCGTCCAGTCCGGGCAGGCGGGCACCCGCCGCTGCGCCTGCTCGTCGGTCAGCGGGCCCACCAGCTCGATGACGCGGCGCTGCGCCAGCGTCCACTCCTCGACCGGGTCCGGCGATCGGCTCATCGCGGCATGATCGCACGGCGGTCTAGGGTGCGGGCGTGCTCGCCGAGGATCCGGAGCTCCTGTCCCGGCTCCGCAAGGGCGATGACGTCGCCTTTGCGTCGATCGTCCGGTCCTGGTCGCCCGCGATGCTCCGGGTGGCCCTCACCCACGTGCGCACCCGCGCCACGGCCGAGGAGGTCGTGCAGGAGGCCTGGCTGGGCGTCCTGCGCGGGTTGGACCGCTTCGAGGGCCGTGCACAGCTGCGCACCTGGGTCTTCCGGATCCTCGTCAACGTGGCGCGCCGCCACGGCACGCGCGAGGCCCGGATGAGCTCCGAGCTGGCCGGGCCGACCGTCGACCCCGACCGGTTCCGCGGCGGCGGCGACCCGGAATGGCCGCACCACTGGCGTGACGAGGCCGCGCCCGCGGACTGGGGACCGGAACCCGCGCTGCTGGCCGCGGAGTTCCGTGATGTGCTGGCGGCGACGCTCGGCGGTCTCCCCGAGCGCCAGCGGGCCGTCGTGGAGCTGCGCGACGTCCACGGCCTCGACGCTGCGGAGGTGTGCGAGCTGCTGGACCTGACCCCGGCCAACCAGCGCGTCCTGCTGCACCGCGGGCGCGCGCACCTGCGCGCCGCGCTCGAGGCGGTGCAGGGGTGAGCCCGCGCGACATCGCCTGCCGGGAGCTGGTGGAGCTGCTCACGGATTACCTCGAGGGGGTGCTCCCCCCGGACGAGGTGGCCGCCGTCGACCATCATCTCGACGGCTGCGACGCCTGCCGCATCTACCTCGACCAGATGCGCGCCACGATCAGCGCGCTGGGGTCGGTGCCGGTGGAGACGCTCTCCGAGCAGGCCTACGACACGCTGCTCACCGCGTTCGCACGCCGCGACACCGCTCAGCACTGACGCTTCGCAGTGGCCCTCGTCGCCCCAGCAGTTGAGGAACAGGCCCCTTCCTGCACGAATTCGCTCAGGATTGCACGTCGGCGACCACGACGACGTTATCCTCGTACTGCCGGGTCGAATGGTCGAAATGTCCGCCGCAGGTGATGAGGACCGGTTGCGGATCCGCGCCGGCGCGGAAGACCTCGGGCGGCAATGCCGTTTTCGCGTAGCGACGTACCGTCCGCACGACGAACGCGCGGGCCACCCCGGTGCGCGACTCCACCGCGAGCACGTCGCCGGGCTGCAGCGCCGCGGCCCGGAACAGGGCGCCGGGCCCGTCGCGGGCGGAGTCGACGTGGCCGTCGATCACCCCGGCGGCCCCCGGCGCGCCGGGCGCTCCCCCCTCCCGCCACCAGCCGACGGTCTGCGGGTCGTCCGGAACGCGCAGTTCACCGGCGGATCCCACCGCCACCGGCACGATCGCGGCGTCGACGCCGAGCAGCGGGATCCGCAGCCGCGCGGGCTCGGCGACGGGCAGCCGGGCCACGGCCCGCGCCCCGGTCGGCGCTGGAGTCGGCTCCGCGGGCCGGGGTGACGGCACCGCCACGGCGACCGGGCGCCGATCCGCGCCCGACCCCCCGACCCCGGCGAGGCCGAGCGCGACGCAGGACGCCAGGAGCAGCGTGCCGCGAATTCGCCGTCGATTCATCGGGGCCCGTCCGTCGCGAAATGTGTTCGTCGCAGGATTGTCCACGGCGCGCGGGTCGCGCGGCTAGGACGAACGGCGTATTGACGCGGTGACGCGCACCCATCATCGTTCTGCGCGCACGATGCGCGCACGAAAAGGGGAACTTCGCGATGACCTACGGCACCGAGGGCAGCGGCGGCTACGGCGGCCGTGGTGGTGGGCGATCGCGGCCGCGGTCATCGCCATCATCCTGATCATCATCGGCTTCGCCTCGTGCGGCACCTCGACGCCGAACACGCCCATCGCGGCGACCTCGACCCCGTCGGCCCCGACGTCGACGGCGGGCGCGGGCGTCACCACCACGGCAGGCCCGGTCGTGCCGCCGGTCACTGCTCCCCCGACGGAGACGACGACGGTTCCGCCCACCACCGCGCCCACCACCACGACCACCGTCCCCAGCAGGGTCAACGCGGGTTCGGGCGGGGCGGCCGACACGGGCGGTCCGATCGACGGCAGCGTGCTCGTCCAGACCCTCGGCGCCGCGGGCGCCGGCGCCGTCCGGCTGCGGCGGCGCCGCGCGTCCTGATCGGCACCACCCCGCACTCCTGAGGCCGGCCCGTCGCATTAGGCCGAACGGACTAACTTCGTGACGGTCGGTCGAGGCTCACCGCCCCGGCCACGGCGCGCGCACCACGATCGCCTGACTCTGGGCCAGGGCGGTAACGCCGCCCTCCCGACCCGACGATCTGCCGCACGAGATCCACTCGGCTGCTCCGAACAGCCGAGTCCGATCGAGGGTCCGTGCGCGACAGAACGGTGACTTCATGCAGTCGTCGATCACCTGGGACTACCCGGTCTACGCGTCGGAGGATCTCGTCTTCGGCCACAACGGCGCCCGGCTCGGCCACACCTGGGGCTACTTCCACGAGTACATCGGAACACCTCGCCGTGGACGGTCGAGGCGTGATCGACGACGGCTCCAGCGGGATCATCGTTTCGGACACCCTCGCGCAGGACAACGGTGATGACGGCATCGCGGTGGCCGACAGCAGCCACGCCACCACTCGCGGGGCCGGGCCGGTAAGTTGCGTTCCGCGGAACGCGCCCGGCCCAGGCGGGCGCACGCGGTTGGTCCGGCGACTTCGCGTTCCGCGGAACGCTCCCCACATCGCCCGGCGCCGGTCGGCCGGCGAGACATTTCAGAACGACCGCGCCGGCGCGCCCCGCTCCACCAGACCGGGCCCGGCAGTTCGCGTTCCGTAGAACGTGCCGCGCCTCGCCGCGCGCCCGGCGGTCCGGTGTGGTCGCGTTCCGCGGAACGCGACCACGCGGAAACTGTCGGTGCCCCGCGCGACACTGGATCGAACACCGGTTCGACCACCCGGAGATCGTCATGACCGCCACCCTCACCGACCCCACCACCGCGTACCCCACCACCGCTTTGGGCACCCATGACCTGGAGACCGAGCTGCTCAGCCTGGCCGGGAACCTGGCCGCCGCCCAGTGCCGGTTCCTGCAGCTGCTGGCCGAGTTCGACCGCCGCGACGGCTGGGCCGGGCCCGGGCTGAAATCGTGTGCGCACTGGTTGTGCTGGCGGATCGGGATGAGCCTGCGCACCGCGACCGAGCACGTCCGGGTCGCGCACGCCCTCACCCACCTCCCCAAGATCACCGAAGCGTTCGCCGCGGGGCGGATCTCCTACTCCAAGGTCCGCGCCATCACCCGCGTCATCGGCACCCCCGCCCCCGGACCCGACGCGGGTGACGACCCACCCCCCGGGCCGCCAGCCGGCCCGAACCCCGAAGCCCACACCGACAACGCCGCCACCGCCGACAGCGCCGCCAGTGGCCCCGACCCCGGCGACCCCAGCCCGGCGGGCGCGGGTGAGCGAGGCGGACCCGAGCCGGACGGGTCCGCAGACGGCAGCGGACCGCAGCCCCGACCACCGCACGCCCAGATCCCGGCCCTGGCCACCGACGCCGAACAGGTCCTGCTCGACCTGGCCCTGGCCGGCACCGCCAGCCACGTCGAGAAGATCG
>CAXTTN010000183.1:548-12272 GCA_964247105.1 uncultured Pseudonocardia sp. | reverse complement strand
CCCACGATCACCGGGACGTCACCGGCCCCGGCCGCCCGCAGGCCCTCGACGACGGCCGGGACCACCTCCATGTGCGATCCCGAGAGCACCGACAGCCCGACGACGTGCACGTCCTCCTGCACGGCGGCCGCCACGATCTGCGCCGGGGTGAGCCGGATGCCCTGGTAGACCACCTCGAAGCCGACGTCGCGGGCCCGCACCGCCACCTGCTCGGCGCCGTTGGAGTGGCCGTCGAGCCCGGGCTTGCCGACCAGCATGCGCAGCCGGGTGCCGATCTCGTCGCCTGCGGCCCTCACCCGCGCGCGGACCGCGTCGATCTCGACGGCCGTCTCCCCGCCCGCGACGGCCGCGGACACGCCCGTGGGGGCGCGGAACTCCCCGAACACCTCCCGCAGCACCCCGGCCCACTCCCCCGTCGTGACGCCGGCCTTCGCGCAGGCGATGGAGGCGGCCACGAGGTTCGCATCGGCCTGAGGGGGATGTTTCAGCGCCGCGTCGCGCAGGGCGTTCAGCACCGCGTCGACGGCGGCCTGGTCCCGCGCCGCCCGCCAGGCCCGGATCGCCGCGACGGCGTCGGCCTCCGTCGCGGGGTCCACCGACTCGACCGCCGCGGCGCCCTCGGCCTGCAGCGGGCTGGGCTCGGTCGTCTCGTACCGGTTCACCCCGACGACGACGGCCTCGCCCGACTCCATCCGCCTGCGCCGCTCGGCCAGCGAGCTGACCAGCTGCCCCTTCATGTAGCCCGACTCGACGGCCGCCACGGCGCCGCCCATCTCCTGCACGCGGTCGATCTCGGTGCGGGCGCCAGCGACCAGCTCAGCGACCTTCGCCTCGACGACGCGGCTGCCGTCGAAGAGGTCCTCGTACTCCAGCAGGTCGGTCTCGTAGGCCAGCACCTGCTGCATGCGCAGCGCCCACTGCTGGTCCCACGGCCGCGGCAGGCCCAGCGCCTCGTTCCAGGCGGGGAGCTGGACGGCGCGGGCCCTGGCGTCCCTGGACAGGGTGACGGCGAGCATCTCCAGCACGATCCGCTGGACGTTGTTCTCGGGCTGGGCCTCGGTGAGCCCCAGCGAGTTGACCTGCACGCCGTAGCGCAGGCGGCGCTTCCTCGGATCGTCCACGCCGTAGCGGTCGCGCGTGATCTCGTCCCAGAGCCGGGTGAAGGCGCGCATCTTGCACATCTCCTCGACGAACCGCAGGCCCGCGTTCACGAAGAACGAGATGCGCGCGACGACGTCGGGGAACGCCTCGGGCGCCACCTGGCCGGAGTCGCGCACCGAGTCGAGGACGGCGATGGCCGTCGACAGGGCGTACGCCAGCTCCTGCGCGGGCGTGGCCCCGGCCTCCTGCAGGTGGTAGCTGCAGATGTTGATCGGGTTCCACTTCGGGATCTCGGCCACCGACCAGGCCACCATGTCGGTGATCAGTCGCATGCTCGGCGCGGGCGGGAACACGTAGGTGCCCCGCGACAGGTACTCCTTGACGATGTCGTTCTGCGTGGTGCCGGCCAGGGTGGCGCGCGGCGCACCCTGCTCGTCGGCCACCGCGACGTAGAGCGCGAGCAGCCACATGGCGGGCGCGTTGATCGTCATCGAGGTGTTGGCCTCGGCCAGCGGGATGCCGTCGAAGAGCGTGCGCATGTCGCCGATGTGGCTCACCGGCACGCCGACCCTGCCGACCTCGCCCCGCGCCAGCTCGTCGTCGGGGTCGTAACCGGTCTGGGTGGGCAGGTCGAACGCCACCGAGAGCCCGGTCTGGCCCTTGGCGAGGTTGCGCCGGTAGAGCTCGTTCGACGTGGCGGCCGAGGAGTGGCCGGCGTAGGTGCGGATGACCCAGGGCCGGTCGCGCTCACCATCGGTGGGGTACGGCATCTGCGGAGTTTACTGGCGCGTAGCCTCCCGCCCGGCCCGCTACGGGACGCATCACATGCCCGGATCGATCCAGGGGCGCACACTGTCCGTATGGCCGACTGGACCCGCTTCTTCGTGCTGTTCGGCGGCCTGCTCATGATGGGCGTCATGGCGCTGGCGCTGCGCTGGACGTTCGGCACGGGCAAGCACCAGCACGTCCCCGACCCGGACGACCCGACGGGCGACGGCCTGCTGGAGGAGGTCTCGCGGGTGCCCACCGAGCCCGCGGCGCAGGTGCTCCGCGCGCGGCTGCGGGACAACGGCATCCGCGCGACGGTCGGCCGGGCCGACGGCGCCTACCGCCTGCTCGTCTTCCCCGCCGACCTGGTCGACGCGAAGCTCGTGCTCCGCGACTGACGCGTTCCCCTGAACGCATCGAGCCCGCGCGATGCCCTCGATGGGCCGCCGCGCCGACAACGAGCCCGCGCGATGCCGTCAGACGCGGTGGTAGCGGGCGTCGAAGAAGCAGAAGACGCCGTACGCGGCCAGGCCGAGCGCGACCAGGGCCAGCAGGTAGGGCCCGAACGGCTGGGAGGCCAGGCCCTTGAGCGCCGCGTCCAGGCCGGACGCCTCGTCGGGCCGGAACCGGACCGCCGCGATGACGACCAGCACGCCGATCAGCGCGATCGAGATGCCCTTCGCGATGAAGCCGACCTGTCCGGTGCGCTCCGCGACCTGCCGCGCCCGCTGGTCCGACGGCAGCGACATGTCGTCGAGGAAGCCCTTCTTCCAGCCCTGGTAGACCTTCCGACCGCCGACCCCGATGACCACCAGGCCGATCGCGCCGACGATGAACTGCCCGCCCGGCAGCCCGAGCAGTCCCGCCGTCGCCTTCTGCTGCCCGCCACCGCCACCGCCACTGCCGGCGGCCGTCTGACCGGCCAGCACCGCGAGCCCGATGTACACGACGACCTTGGCGCCGCTCGCCACCTTCCTGCGGATCTTCTTGGTGTTGTCGGACTCGTAGGAGTAGCCCCAGACGGCCTGCGAGAGCCGCCACAGCGCCGTGGCCACGAACCCGACGACGAGGACCCAGAGCAGCACCTGCCCGAAGGGCTGCTCCGCGAGCTGCTGGAAGGCGCCCTGCTGGTTGGCCTGCTCCTGACCGCCACCCCCGAACGCCACCTGCAGCGCGAGCCATGCGATCAACAGGTGCGTGACGCCGTAGGAGGCGATCCCGACCCGGGCGCCGATCTTCACGGCGCGGCTGTTGGCCACGCCCTTGGCGGACCGGTTGGCGGACTGGGCAGCGCTGGTCATGGGCGCAAGATGGCACGACCCGGACCACACCGCACGCGCTGCTAGGCCAACCGGCCCATCGCGGGCTCTAGATCGTCTGCTTCAGGGACGCCACGGTCACCGGGAAGCGCGGTGCGAGCACCCGGTAGACGACCAGTGCGAGCCCCATGCCGATGAACCAGCTGTACTGGGCCACGTCGGCCAGGCCCGGCACCAGCACGGGCACCATGGCGACGACGGCGCCCACCACCGTGGCGATCACGGCGGGCGGGTTGACGCCCTTGCGGTACCAGTAGGCGCCCTTCTCCGACATCGAGAACAGGTCGTCGACGACCACCTTCTGCTTGCGGATCAGGTAGTAGTCGGCGATCAGGACCCCGAACAGCGGGCCGATGAACGCGCCGAGCGTCTCCAGCGTGTAGTGGATGACGTCGGGGTTGTTGTACAGGTTCCACGGCGTGATCAGCACCGACCCGACGGCGGCGATCATGCCGCCGGCCCGCCAGCTGATCTTCTGCGGGTTGACGTTGGAGAAGTCGAACGCCGGTGAGATGAAGTTGGCGACGATGTTGATGCCGATGGTGGCGATGGTGAACGTGAGCGCGCCGAGCACGATCGCGAACGTGCTGTCGATCCGGGCCACGGTGGAGACCGGGTCGGTGATCAGCTCGCCGAACACCGGCACCGTCAGCGACGCCGTCATGACGACGAGCAGCGAGAAGACGAGGAAGTTCACCGGCAGGCCGAGGAAGTTGCCCTTCTTGACCGCCGAGAAGGACTTTCCGTAGCGGGAGAAGTCGCCGAAGTTGAGCATCGGCCCGGAGAAGTAGGACACGACCAGTGCGATGGCCCCGATCATCACGGGGATCGAGTCGAGTCCGGTGTACTTCACGTCCCCGAGGTTGAGGTCGATCGCGCCCCAGCCCGCCTTGACGAGCAGGTACCCGAGAAGCAGGAACATCACGACGTAGACGGCGGGACCGCAGAAGTCGATGAACTTCCGGATGGTCTCCATGCCGGTCCAGAACACGGCGGCCTGCAGCACCCAGAGCACCGCGTAGCTGAACCAGCCCAGCGCCGGCAGGCCGAGGAACCCGTAGGCCGTGACGTCCGCGTACGGCGTCAGCGCCGGGAAGAGCTTGAGCAGCACGATGTCCAGTGCGGCCGACGCGAGGTAGGTCTGGATGCCGTACCAGGCCACGGCGATGAGCCCGCGGATGATCGCCGGGATGTTGGCGCCCAGCACGCCGAACACCGACCGGCAGATCACCGGGTACGGCACGCCGGTGGCCTGGCTGGGCTTCGCGACGAGGTTGCAGAAGAAGTAGACGATGCTGATGCCCACCAGCAGCGCCACCAGCACCTGCCAGGCCGCGAGCCCGAGCGCGAACAGGCTGCCCGCGGTGACGTACCCGCCGACGCTGTGCACGTCCGACATCCAGAACGCGAAGATGTTGTACGAGGTCCAGCGCTGCTTCTCGAGCGGCGCGAGGTCCTCGTTGGTCAGCCGCGGGTGGTAGCCGGGCTTGATGAGGACGGCTCGCTCACTCTCGACCGCTTCGGCCTGGTCCGATCCTGTTTGCGTCATCCTGCGCTCCTGACGGAATCCGGCGTGTCGCAAGAATCCTGAGCACCTGCTGTTGCGTCGAGGTGACGCTTCGGATATATCCGCCGGTCAGCGCAGTCCGGCCGCGCCCGGGATCACGTCGACGATCGCCTGCAGCCGCCGGTAGTGCTCGCCCGAGGCGCGCAGCAGCGCGCCGGCGTCGCGGGCGAGGAACGCGTCGAGCATCACCCGGTGGTCGTCGTGCAGGGCTCCGGTCTGGGGCGCCGAGACGTGGGACATCGGCTGCAGCGGCTCGGTGATGTTCCAGGCCGACTCGAACATGTGCAGCAGCCGGTGCATCCTCGACGGCCCGGCCAGCGCCATGTGGAAGCGGCGGCTCTCGCGGTGGTGGCCGCGCGCGTCACCGACCGCGATCGCGGACGTGAGCGCGGCGTGCGCGGCCGCGGCCTCGGCGTCGTCCTCGGGCGTCGCGAGCCGGACGGCCGCCGCGAGCGCAGCGGCCTCCAGCGCCTCGCGGACGGCGTAGAACTGGCTCAGCTCGTCGCGGGTGAGCTGGGCGACGGTGTAGCCCGAGCGCGGCTGGTGCTCCACCAGGCCCTCCCCGACCAGCCCGATCAGCGCCTCCCGGACCGGGATGCGGCTGACCGCGAAGGCGCCGGCCACCGCGTCGACCGGGATGGCGCAGCCCGGCGGAGCGGCGCCCTCCAGGATCGCGGTGCGCAGCCGCTCACGGATCTGCTCCGGCCACGGCAGGTCCTGCTCCGCGCCCAGCGCGAGGCGCACCACCCACCCGGCCGGAGGTCGGGAGCGGGGCATAGCCGACCCTAGCCTCCAGCGCTGCGGATCAGCGCTCACCCGCGCGACGTCGGCCCGCGCGTCATGGCGGCGTCGAAGAGGAGCATCCGCTGTTGCGTCGACGTGTCGGCTGCGGATCAGAGCAGCCGGGCGAGCACCGTGGCGGTGTCGAGAAAGATCGATGCGTTCTCGGGGTATCCGTGAGAGTCGTCGAGACTGCCCGGCTGAGCGACCTTGAGCACCCCGGCGACACCGTCGACGCGCACGACGTCCACGGCCGGCATGCCGGCTCCGCCGTCGAGCGTCCCGAGTGCCGTGAGACCCCATGCCGTGCACGCGGGCTTCAGGGAGGCCTCATAGTGAGCCACCGCCGGCGCCAGGTCGCGCTCGCAGCGCGACGCGCGCCGCCGTGCTTCGGCCACGGCCCGGCGAACGACGGCGTCGGACGCGGCGGTGGCGGGCATCGGGAAGCGACCACCGACGTGGGGCGGCTCAGCGTTCGGGTTCGCCACTCACCCGCGCGACGTCGGCTCCCAGCGCACACAGGTTCTCGACGAAGCGCGGGTAGCCGCGGTCGATGTGCTCGACGTCCCACACCTCCGTGACGCCGTCGGCGCACAACGCGGCCAGTACCAGGCCGGCCCCGGCCCGGATGTCGCTGGCCCAGACCGGCGCCGACGACAGCCGCTCCACGCCCCGTACCACCGCGTGGTGGCCGTCGGTGCGGGCGTCGGCCCCGAGCCGCACCATCTCCTCGACGAACCGGAACCGGGCCTCGAACACGTTCTCGGTGATCATCGACGTGCCGTCGGCGACGGCCGACACCGCGATCGCCATCGGCTGCAGGTCGGTGGCGAAGCCGGGGTAGGGCAGGGTCACGAAGTCCACGGCGAGCGGGCGGGCGTCCATCGTGACGGTGAACTCGTCGATCCCGATCTCGGTGCGGGCGCCCGCGGTGCGCAGCTTGTCGAGCACCAGGTCGATGTGGTGCGGGTCCACCCCCCGGACGGTGATCCGGCCGCGCGTCATGGCGGCGGCGAACGCCCAGGTCGCGCCGACGATGCGATCGCCGATCACCCGGTGCGTGGTGGGCTCCAGCCCGGTGACGCCGTGCACGGTGAGCGTCGAGGTGCCGACGCCGTCGATCTTGGCGCCCATGTCCTGCAGCATCGTGCAGAGATCGACCATCTCCGGCTCGCGCGCCGCGTTGTCGATCACCGTGACGCCCTCGGCGAGCACGGCGGCCATGAGGATGTTCTCGGTGGCGCCGACGCTGGGGAAGTCGAGCCAGATCTGCGCGCCGCGCAGGTGCTCGGCCCGTGCGATGACCCGGCCGTGCTCGATCTCCGTGGTGGCGCCCAGCTTGCGGAGCCCGGCCTGGTGCATGTCGAGCGGGCGGGAGCCGATGGCGTCCCCGCCGGGCAGGGGCACCACGGCCCGGCCGCAGCGGGCCACGAGCGGGCCCAGCACGCAGACCGACGCGCGGAGCTTCGACACGGACTTGTAGTCGGCCTGTGCGCCCAGCTGCGCCGGCACGTCGATCGTGACGGTGTCGTGGTCGACCACGACCGTGCACCCGAGGCTGCGCAGCACGTCCGCCATCAGCGGGACGTCGAGGATCTCCGGGCAGTTCGTCAGCGTCGTGGTGCCCTCGGCGAGCAGGGCCGCCGCCATCAGCTTGAGGACGCTGTTCTTCGCCCCGACGACGTCGACGGAGCCCACGAGACGGGCCCCACCGTTCACCGCGAAATGCTCAGCCACGGCCACCGACGCTATCGGGTGTGGCCGCCCGGGTTACGGTCCCCCCATGGCCGTGCATCTGACCAGGATCTACACGAAGACCGGCGACGACGGCACCACCGCCCTCGGTGACTTCAGCCGCGTCCGCAAGACCGACGTCCGGCTCGCCGCCTACGCCGACACCGACGAGTGCAACGCCGCGCTCGGCGTGGCGGTCACCGTCGGCGGGCTGTCGGAGGAGGTGCTGGCGCCCCTGCGGCAGATCCAGAACGACCTCTTCGACGTGGGCGCGGACCTCTGCTCCCCCATCGTGCCCGAGCCGGAGTACCCGCCGCTGCGGATCACCGAGGACTACGTGACCCGGCTGGAGGGCTGGTGCGACGCGTTCAACGCGGACCTGCCCAAGCTGGAGTCGTTCATCCTGCCCGGTGGCACTCCCGGCGGCGCCCACCTGCACGTGGCCCGCACGGTGACCCGCCGCGCGGAGCGGTCGGTGTGGGCCCTGCTGGAGTCCGACCCCGAGCGCACGAACCCCCTGACGGCGAAGTACCTCAACCGCCTGTCGGACCTGCTGTTCATCCTCGGCCGCGTCGCCAACCCCGGCGGCGACGTGCTCTGGCAGCCCGGCGGCCCCGCCCCCGCCGCGAGTTGACGCTGTGGACACGCCGTGTTCGCCCATCCAAACCCCCCGCGAGTCGACGAAACGAGCACGGTGAAGGTGCCGATTCAGCACGCCGGATCGAAGCCTGATCGGCACCATCAGCGTGCCGAGATGGTCGACTCGCGGGTGGGGGGTGGGCACGATCGGCGAACACGGCGTGTCGGATCGGTCGACTCGCGCTGGGGGGTGGCGGGTCAGGAGGCCTGGCGGTAGCCCGTGGCGCGGCCGGGCGGGGCGGCCTCCAGCCAGGACAGGAAACCGGTCAGGACGCCGTCGGCCATGGCCAGCTCCACGCCGTTGCGGCCGCAGCGGCAGCGCAGCACCGAGGTCGCCTGGGGTATGGCGTACGCCTCGGCGTCGAGGGGGGCTCGGCGGTCGAGGATCTCCAGGTCGGTGCGGTCGATCACGACGGTCGGGCCGGGGCGCAGGGACGTGAGCCGGTACCAGGCGAACTCGTCGCCCCGGTAGCGGCCGACGCCGAAGTGCCACCCCGCGGCCACGTCCCGGGAAACGGCAGCGGGGCGGCGGCGCAGACACAGGTCCACACCACCGCCCCGCATGAGACGTACTCGCCGAAAGGCGAGGTAGGCCAGACAGAGACAGACGACCAGCAGCAGGACGCCGACAACGAAGGCGGTGTCATCCACTGCGGCCCCTGACTACTCGGCCGCGCCGGCGGCTTTCAGCCGCGCCCTGGCGCGGGCCGCGGCCTGCGCACCCTCGGGATCGGACTCGTCGGCGCGGTCCAGCGCCGCCCGGGCCCGCGAGGCGTCGATCTCGGTGGAGACCTCCGCGGACTCGGCCAGGATCGTCACACCCTCGGCGGTGACGTGCAGGAACCCGCCGTGCACCGCCACCGTGGTGGACTCGCCGTCGGTGCCGTCGACACGCACGACCCCGGCCTCCTCCAGCTGCGCGAGCGTGGGCTCGTGCCCCGGCAGGATGCCGATCTCACCGACCGTGGTGCGGGCGAACACGAAGCTGGCCTGACCCGACCAGATCTTCCGTTCGACCGCGACCAGGTCGACCGTCATCTCTGCCACTGCGCACTCCTTCGTCGAGCTGGTGCCATCAGCTCTCGAGCCTCTTCTTGTTCTTCTCCAGGTCCTCGAGCCCACCGCAGAGGAAGAACGCCTGCTCCGGGTAGTTGTCGAAGTCGCCCTTCGCGATGCGGTCGAAGGACTCGATCGTCTCCTTCAGCGGCACCGTGGAACCGGGCTGGTTGGTGAACTGCTCGGCGACCAGCAGGTTCTGCGAGAGGAAGCGCTCGATGCGCCGGGCCCGGCCGACCAGCTGCCGATCCTCCTCGGAGAGCTCGTCGATGCCGAGGATGGCGATGATGTCCTGCAGGTCCTGGTACTTCTGCAGGATCCGCTTGACCTCGTTGGCGACGCGGAAGTGATCCTCGCCGACGTACTGGGGGTCGAGGATCCGCGACGTGGACGACAAGGGGTCCACCGCGGGGTAGATCCCCTTCTGGGAGATCGGCCGCGAGAGCTCCGTGGTGGCGTCGAGGTGGGCGAACGTGGTGGCCGGCGCGGGGTCGGTGTAGTCGTCCGCAGGCACGTAGATCGCCTGCATCGACGTGATCGAGCGACCGCGCGTGGACGTGATGCGCTCCTGCAGCTCGCCCATCTCGTCGGCCAGGGTGGGCTGGTACCCCACCGCGGACGGCATGCGGCCGAGCAGCGTCGACACCTCGGAACCGGCCTGGGTGAACCGGAAGATGTTGTCGATGAACAGCAGCACGTCCTGGCCGGCGACGTCGCGGAAGTACTCCGCCATGGTGAGGGCGGACAGCGCCACCCTCATACGGGTGCCGGGCGGCTCGTCCATCTGGCCGAACACCAGTGCGGTGTCCTTGATGACGTTGGCCTCGGTCATCTCCGTGATGAGGTCGTTGCCCTCACGGGTGCGCTCGCCGACCCCGGCGAACACCGAGGTGCCACCGAAGTTCTTGGCGACACGGGTGATCATCTCCTGGATCAGCACCGTCTTGCCGACGCCGGCCCCGCCGAACAGGCCGATCTTGCCGCCGACCACGTACGGGGTGAGCAGGTCGAGCACCTTGATGCCGGTCTCCAGCATCTCGGTCTTGCCCTCGAGCTGGTCGAACGCCGGCGCCTTGCGGTGGATGCCCCACAGCTCGCCGGTGATCTCCAGGTCGGGCTTGTCGAGGCACTCGCCGAGCGCGTTGAACACGTGGCCCTTGACCTGGTCGCCGACCGGCACCGAGATCGGGCGGCCGAGGTCGGTGACCTCCTTGCCGCGGACCAGGCCGTCGGTGGGCTGCATCGAGATGGTGCGCACGAGGTTGTCGCCGAGGTGCTGGGCGATCTCCAGCGTCAGCGTCCGCGTGGCACCGGCGACCGTGGTCTCGACGTGGAGCGCGCTGTAGAGCGGCGGTACCTCGTTGCGGGGGAACTCGACATCGACGACCGGGCCGGTGACCCGGACAACCCGGCCGACCCTGGTCTGAGTTGCCGTATCAGCGGTGGCGGTCATCAGTCCTCACTTCCTGCGCTCACGAGAGCGTCGGCGCCACCGACGATCTCACTGATCTCCTGGGTGATCTGTGCCTGACGGGCCTGGTTGCTCTGCAGTGTCAGGGTACGGATCAAATCGTTCGCATTGTCGGTTGCGGCCTTCATCGCCCGCTGCCGGTTCGCCGACTCGGACGCCGCCGACTCCAGCAGCGCCGCGAACAGCCGCGCGCCGATGTACTTCGGGAGCAGCGCGTCGAACAGCGTCTCGGGATCGGGCTCGAACTCGTAGAGCGGCTTGATCTCGGTGCTCGACGCCGGGGCGTCCTCGGAGCCCTCGGCGTACTCGACCTCCATGGGCGCCATCCGCCGCGCCTGCGGCGACTGGGTCACCATGCTGCGGAACTGCGTGTAGACCAGGTGCAGCTCGTCGACGGCCTCGACCTTCTCGACGGGGGCACCGGCGATGTCGGCCGCCTCGTCGGCGTCCTTCTCACCCGCACCCGCCATGAACGCCGCCACCAGCGTGCGCGCCGCCTCGGCCGCGTTCGCGTAGGTGGGCTGCTCGGAGAACCCGGACCACGACGCCGCGACGGCACGCTTGCGGAACCGGTAGTACGAGACGCCCTTGCGGCCGATGACGTAGATCACCGGCTCCTTGCCCTGCTCGCGGAGCAGCGACTGGAGCTGCTCGGCCTCGCGCAGCACGTTGGCGTTGTAGCCGCCGCACTGCCCGCGGTCGCTCGTGACGACGAGCACGGCCGCCTTCTTCGGCTCCGCCCGCTCGACGAGCAGCGGGTGGTCCAGCGCCGAGTTGGTGGCGAGCTCCGTGAGCATCGCCGTCATCTGCTCGGCGTAGGGCTTGGCCTCCTGGACCCGCGCCCGCGCCTTGACGATGCGGGACGTGGCGATGAGCTCCATCGCCCGGGTGATCTTCTTGATGGACTGCGTCGACTTGATCCGCCGCCGCAGCACTCGGATCTGTGCCGCCATCGCGCTGTGCCCTTCCCGTCTCGGCCGATCAGCCCTTGGCCGGAGCCGGCTTGTTGACCTTGACGGTCTCCTGGTCGACCTCGTCCTCGTCGAGCGCCTTGGCGTCGGCCTCCTTCGGCACCACCGACGAGCCGTCCGACGCGGTGAACTGCGCCTTGAACTCCTTGGTGACGCCCTCGAGGCGCTCGATGTTCTCGTCGGACAGCTTGCCGCTCTCGCGGATGTCGGACAGCGCGCCGTCCGCGTTGCGGCGCACGTGGTCGAGGAACTCCGACTCGAAGCGACGGATGTCGGCCACCGGCACCGAGTCGAGCTGGCCCGTGGTGCCCAGCCACA
>CAXTTN010000183.1:0-538 GCA_964247105.1 uncultured Pseudonocardia sp. | reverse complement strand
GAGGCCGTTCGGTGTCCGCACCTTCAGATGCGCCCCGGCGGTGAACGGCGCCAGCGTGCCGCCTTCGGGATGCACCAGGTCGAAGCGGTGGATGTCCTCGACCGGTACCGAGTCGAGCTTGCCGGTGGTGCCCAGCCACAGCGAGACGACCTGCTCCTCGACGGGCTGCGGCGAGTACTGGCCCTGCTTGAGCAGCTCGACGAGGCGGCCGCCGCGGCCCAGTGCGCGCGCCGAGGCGTCGTCCAGGTCGGAGCCGAAGGCCGCGAAGGCCTCCAGCTCGCGGTACTGGGAGAGGTCGAGGCGCAGCGAGCCCGACACGGACTTCATGGCCTTGATCTGCGCGGCACCGCCGACGCGCGACACCGAGATGCCGACGTTGATGGCCGGCCGGACGCCCTGGTTGAACAGGTCGGACTCCAGGAACACCTGGCCGTCGGTGATCGAGATGACGTTGGTGGGGATGTAGGCCGACACGTCGTTGGCCTTGGTCTCGATGATCGGCAGGCCGGTCATCGAACCGGAGCCCAGCTCCTCCGAC
>CAXTTN010000182.1:9748-12336 GCA_964247105.1 uncultured Pseudonocardia sp. | reverse complement strand
CCGGGCCCAGATCGACGCCCTGCGCGCGGCGTTCGGGATCACGGGTGCGGACCGGCTGGTGGCCGCGTTCCCCCCGTTCGCGCTCTACGGGCCCGCGCTCGGCATCGCCTCGGCTTCCCCGGGGGCCGCACCGGGCCGGCTCACGGCCGCCGGGCTCGCCGACGCCGCGGCCGCCGTCGACGCCACCGTCGTGTTCGCCTCCCCCGCGGCGCTGCGTTCCGTCGTCGCCAGCGCGGGGTCGATCACCGACGCGCGCCGCGCCGCGCTGCGCCGGATCCGCCTCGTCGTCTCCGCCGGGGCGCCCGTCCCGTCCGCGCTGTTGCGGGCCCTGCGCGAGGTGCTGCCCGCCGCGGAGGCCCACACCCCGTACGGGATGACCGAGGCGCTGCCGGTCACCGACATCACGCTGGCGGGGATCGAGGCCGCGGGCGCCGGGAACGGGGTGTGCGTCGGCCGGCCGCTCCCCGGTGTCACCGTGGCGATCAGCGCCCTGTCCCCGGACGGCACCGCGAACGGTCCGCTCACCGGTTCCGCCGGCGTCACGGGCGAGGTGTGCGTCGCCGCCGCCCACGTCAAGGACCGCTACGACCAGCTGTGGGCCACCGAGCACGACAGCTCACGGGACGCGGGCTGGCACCGCACCGGCGACGTCGGCCACCTCGACGGCGAGGGCCGGCTGTGGATCGAGGGGCGGCTGCAGCACGTCATCACCACGCCGGGGGGCCCGTGCACGCCGGTCGGGATCGAGCAGCGGGTCCAGTCGCTGCCCGGGGTGGCGGCCGCGGCCGCGGTCGGCGTCGGGCCGCCGGGCGTCCAGCAGGTCGTCGTGGTCGTGGTCCCCGACGACCCGCACCGCACCGGCTCCGTGCTGGCCCCGCGGGTGCTGGCCACCGCGGTGCGCGGCGCCGCGGGCTCAGGCGTCGCGGCGGTGCTGCACACCGGGTTGCTGCCCGTCGACATCCGGCACGCCTCGAAGGTCGACCGGGCCCGGGTGGCGCGCTGGGCGGGCCTGGTGCTGGCCGGGCGACGCGTCGGCGGCACCCCGTGAAGGTGCTGGTCACCGGGGCCAGCGGCATGCTCGGCGCAGCCGTCGCCGACGCGCTCGCCGCGCGCGGCGACCAGGTGACCGTGCTGCAGCGGCGACCGTCGGGGCTGGGCCACCGGGAGGTGCTCGCCGACGTCGCGGACGCCGCCGCGGTCCGGGCCGCCGTCGGCGGGCACGACGCGGTCGTCCACCTCGCGGCGAAGGTGGACGTCACCGGGCCGTGGGCCGACTACGCCCGCACCACCATCACCGGCACCCGCGTCGTGCTGGACGCCGCCGGCGCGGCCGGGGTGGCCCGGCTGGTGCACGTGTCCTCACCCGCCGTGGCACACACCGGGACGTCCCTGGTCGGCGTGGGCGCCGGTGCGGCCGAACCGCACCGCGTCCGCGGGAACTACGCGCGCAGCAAGGCCATCGCCGAGCAGATCGCGCTGGGCCACGACCTCCCCACCCGGACGGGACGCCCGGCGGTCGTCGCGATCCGCCCGCACCTGGTGTGGGGGCCGGGCGACAGGCAGCTGATCGGGCGGATCGTCGCGCGGGCGCGAGCCGGCCGCCTGCCCGTCATCGGCTCCGGAGCCGCGCTGATCGACACCACCTACGTCACGAACGCCGCGGACGCGCTGGTCGCCGCCCTGGACCGCTGCGACGAGCTCGACGGTCAGGCGCTCGTCGTCACGAACGGGGAACCGCGGCCGGTCGGGGAGCTGCTGGCGTCGATCTGCGCGGCCGCCGGGGTCGCCGGCCCCCGGCACACCGTTCCCGCCGGACTCGCGCGGGCGGCGGGTACGGCGATCGAGGTGGCGTGGGCGGGGCTGCGCCGCCGCGACGACCCTCCGCTCACCCGCTTCCTGGCCGAGCAGCTCTCCACCGCGCACTGGTTCGACCAGCGGCGCACGCGCCAGGCCCTGGGGTGGACGCCCCGCGTCGGCCTCGACGACGGCTTCGAGGTCCTGGCCCGGCTCCGCGCGGGCCACCACGCGCCGGGCACCGGCCGGGCTCGTGCTGCGGACGTGGGTGTCGAGCGGGACCGGGCCGGGCGGTGACCACGTCCGAGCCGGACCCTGCTGCCGGGCGACGCCAGGCCCGGCCGTCACGGACGTCCGGATCGGCGGTTCCGATGAGCGCCCCGGTCACCACCGCGTCCCGGTCAGGAGACGTGGGTGGGCTGCGGGTGGGACTTGTGTGACTCGTCGGTCCCCATCTCGTCCTGCCCCCCGGAGGAGTCGGTGTGGCGGCCCGGGTCCGGCCGCTCCAGGGAGATGATCACCGACTTCGACGCGGGCTGGTTGCTCGACAGGGCCGTCGAGTCCAGCGGGACCAGCGGGTTGGTCTCGGGGTAGTACGCCGCGGCCGTGCCGCGCGGGGTGTCGTACTCGACGATCCGGAACGACGGGGCGCGGCGCACCTGGTCGTCGCCGTCCCAGCGGGTGACGAGGTCGACGTGGTCACCGGGGGCGAACCCGAGCGCGGTGATGTCCTCGCGGTGCAGGAACACCACGCGCCGGCCGCCCTCGATCCCCCGGTAGCGGTCGCTCAGCCC
>CAXTTN010000182.1:0-9738 GCA_964247105.1 uncultured Pseudonocardia sp. | reverse complement strand
CATGAGCGGCAATCTCTGCCGCTGCTGCGCCCATAACGGCATCGTCGACGCCATCCTGCAGGTCGCCGCCCAGCGCGCCGAGAAGGGGGACGCCCGATGATCCCGCTCGGCTACAGCCGGCCGCCCTCGATCCCCGGTAGCGGTCGCTCAGCCCGTAGATCGTGGTGTTGAACTGGTCGTGGCTGCGCATCGTCTGGAGGACGAGGTGCCCGGGCGGCACCTGCAGCACCTCCACCGGCGACGCCACGAACTCCCCGAAGCCCGACGGGGTGTCGAACGTGCGCGAGTCGCGCGGCGGGTGCGGCATGACGTACCCGCCGGGGCGACGGACGTTCACCTCGTAGCTCTCGCATCCCGGCACGACGCGGGAGATGTGCTCGCGGATGCGCCGGTAGTCCTCGCGCATCGAGCGCCAGTCGATGCCGTGCCGGTCCCCGAGGGCGGCCTCGGCGATCGAGGTCAGGATCGACACCTCCGAGCGCAGATGCGGGCTCGCCGGCGGCAGCGGTCCCTGCGAGGCGTGCACCGAGCAGGTGGAGTCCTCCACGGTGACGGCCTGCGGGCCGCCGACCTGGACGTCCTTCTCGGTGCGGCCCAGCGTCGGCAGGATCAGGGCGGTCTCCCCGCAGACCAGGTGCGAGCGATTGATCTTGGTGGAGATCTGCACGGTCATCCGGGTCCGGCGCAGCGCGCGGGCCGTGACGTCGGTGTCGGGGGTGGCCTGCGCGAAGTTGCCGCCCAGCCCGAGGAAGAACCGCACCTTGCCGTCGCGCATGGCGCGGATCGAGTCGACGGTGTCGAGCCCGTTCTCCCGCGGCGGGTCGAAACCGAACTCCTTCTCGATCGCGTCGAGGAAGGCCTGGGGGACGCGCTCCCAGATGCCCATCGTGCGGTCGCCCTGCACGTTGGAGTGCCCGCGCACGGGCAGCAGCCCCGCGCCCGGCTTGCCGATGTTGCCCTGGGCGAGGGCGAGGTTGACGATCTCCTTGACCGTCGCGACGGCGTTGCGGTGCTGGGTGATGCCCATCGCCCAGCAGAACACCGTGCGGTCGGAGTCGCGCAGCATCTCCGCGGCCTCGGTGATCTCCTCGCGCCCCAGCCCGGTGGCCTCGGCGACGGTGTCCCAGTCGACCGCGGTGACGTGGCGACGCCACTCGTCGAAACCGCGGGTGTGGCGGGCGATGAAGTCGTGGTCGAGCGCGTCCCACTCGACCAGCAGGGAGCCGATCGCCTGGAACAGCGCCAGGTCGCCGTTGATCCGGACCGGCAGGTGCAGGTCCGACAGCCCGGTGCCGCGCCCGACGACGCCGCGCACGTTCTGCGGGTTCTTGAACCGGACCAGCCCGGCCTCGCGCAACGGGTTGATCGAGATGATCTTCGCGCCGTTGCGCTTCGCGATCTCCAGCGCCGACAGCATCCGGGGGTGGTTGGTGCCGGGGTTCTGCCCGGCCAGGATGATCAGCTTCGCGTCGTGGACGTCCTGGAGGGTGACGCTGGCCTTGCCGATCCCGATCGACTCCTGCAGCCCGATGCTCGTGGACTCGTGGCACATGTTGGAGCAGTCGGGCAGGTTGTTGGTGCCGAACGCCCGCGCGAAGAGCTGGTAGACGAACGCGGCCTCGTTCGACGCCCGTCCCGAGGTGTAGAACGTGGCCTCGTCGGGGCTGTCCAACGACCGCAGCTCGGCGCCGATCAGGGCGAACGCGTCGTCCCAGGCGATCGGCTGGTAGTGCGTACCACCGGGCCGCTTCACCATGGGGTGGGTGATGCGGCCCTGCTGCCCGAGCCACATCTCGGAGTGGCCGTCGAGGTCGGCGATGCTGTGGGCGGCGAAGAACGCCGGCGTCGCCCGGTCCCTGGTCGCCTCCTCCGCCACGGCCTTGGCGCCGTTCTCGCAGAACTCGGCAGCGTGCCGGTGCCCGGGATCGGGATCGGGCCACGCGCAGCTCATGCAGTCGAAGCCCTCGGCCTGGTTGAGCTTCAGGAGGGTTCGCGCGGTGCGCGTCGGGCCCATGCGCTCGAGGGAGCGTTTCATCGACACCGCCACGGCCGTGGGTCCGGCCGCGTGGTCCTCCGGCGGGGAGACGGTCAGGTCGGCCTCGTCGTAGTCGACCCTCTGGCGCTTGCTCGGCATGGGTGGTCCCGGCCCTTCGTCGTCGGACGGTGCTGCAGCGCCGCCCTGACCGAGGTATATGCCCGCGGACGACGCCGTCAACCATCGACCCTCCACCGCCTCCGCCGTTACCGCGCTCGACCACCCGTCGCCGTCTGCGGCCCGGACCTGCACCTCTGCCGCGGCGGGGCAGGCACCGCAGCTCAGCGCTCACTCACCGTGGCCGGCCGCTCCCCTGGCCGAAGGGACGGGCACGAGCGGTGGCCGGGCGATCCGGCTCATCAGGGCGCCCGCCGCCTGGACGGTGAGGTCGCGGTTGTGGGAGATGACGTAGCGCCACTCGTCGCTCGGCTCCGGGCCGGCGTCGGGGGAAGGGGACGCCCGACCGCGGTCGTTCGCCTCGCTCGCCACGAGAATCGCCGAGAAGTGCGGCCCGATGATCACGACGTTCCACTCGCGCGACAGCTGCTCGTGGGGTTCCAGCGCGATCCCTCGAACGCGTCTGGCGGGGTACTCGGACAGCCCGCAGCCGAAGACCACGACGAAGGCACGGCCGTCGGCGAGGGCGGTGTAGCGATGGGCGGCGCGGGTGAACTCGGCCGCGGTCTGGAACGTGGTGAGGACCAGACAACCCTCGCCCACGGCCGCGGCCTGCCGCTCGAGATGCCTGTTCATGGCCACGAGCAGCGCCTTGCTCGTGGTGCGGACCTCTCGCGCTTCGGCCGCCAGACAGAACGGGGTCAGATCGGATCGCGGCAGCACGGTGGCGCGTCGTTGCAGTGGGCGGCGCGGGGCGTCGGGGAGTGGGCTGGGCAGGGGTCCGGGGTGGTCGAACAACCAGCCCTGGCCGAGGTGCGCACCGAGGGCCACGGCCGCCTGGAGATGGCGAGGGGTCTCGATGCCCTCCGCGAGGACGATGCATCCCGTGCGCTCCACCTCGGCGGCCACGGCGGAGAAGACGAGCGCGGTGTGCTCGTCGGGTGTCCGCTGCACGAGGGTGGCGTCGAGCTTGATCACATCCGGGCCGATGAGCGGCAGCAGGGCGAGCGAGTCGGGGTTGACCCCGACGTCGTCCAGCGCGACGCCCCACCCGAGCCTGCGGACCAGCTCGACGATGTCGAGCACCCCGGCCGGGTCGGCGGTGAGAGCGCGCTCGGTCAGTTCCACGACGACGGGGAACGTCGACGGTGCGAGCGTCGGAAGGACCTCCATGCTGTGTGAATCGGGCTCGACGTTGACGAAGAGCGTCCAGGGCGCGGCGAGCCGGGCGGACCGGGCCGCACCGACCGCGGCCCTGAGGCAGGTCGCGTCCAGTTCGGACAACACCTCCGCCGAGCGGGCCGCAGTGAACAGCGCGGTGGGCGACTCCAGGTCGTGGCCGCCCGGACCGCGGCTGAGGGCCTCGTAGGCCACGGTGGATCCCGTGCTCAGGTCGATGATCGGCTGGAACACCGTACTGATGACACCCCCGCCCAGCAGCCGGGAGACCGCTTCGGCGTCCTCGTCGAGCTGCCCACGCGACGGTGCCGCCGGGATGTCCCCCGCGGACACCGGGCACGTCGGGCCGCCGGGCACGACGACCTCCTGCGACGACCTCGCTTCTCTGCGCTCGGACAGCAAAGGACCTCCGCGGGGATCTCGCAGCTCGGCAGGATCACCGGGGTCCGGGGTGACGACAAAATATAGCGGGATGCCGCAGAACCTGTCGAAGATGGCGGCACCGGAGGCGCCGAGCGCGGCTAACAGGGCTGCGCGACGGCGGGCTCGGACCCCGCCGCACCCATGACGGCGCGGGCGTGGTCACCGAGATCGGCGTCCCGCTGACGGGCGCGATCGGCCAGCTGGACGTGAGCCTCCGCGAGCGTCAACCGTTCCCGCTCGGCCACGAGACCCACGGCCTGCTGGACGACGACCAGATCGGTACGGTCGCCGCCGTCCGACACCGGTCGGGCGGGGTACGGGAGGACGCCCCGGGCCCACCGGGGGTCACGAGCGAGAGCGGTCCCGGCCAGGTCGACCAACGCCAGGGCCACCTCGAGATCGACGGGCGTCATGGGCCCCGGGCGCCGGCTCGACAAGATCAGCGCCCCCACCGTGGCCGAACGGCCGGGTGCGGGCGGGCTGGGAATCCGCAGCGGGAACACCCGCACCGCGCGGACGTGATGCCGGCGGGCGTCGCGCACGTACCGTGGCCACCGGTCCACCTCGAGATCGAGATCGGAGCTGCTGACCGGTTCCTCCCGGAACAGGCTCTCGGCAACCGGTCCCTCGGCGGCCCCGAGGCCGGTGACCGCGGCGAGCCGGGCGCTGTTGTCGGAGGCGGACACGACCGCGACCCCGCAGGAGTCGAGCTCTCCCGTCACCAGCACGACGGCGGTCTGCACCCCGAAGACGCGCCCACACCAACCGGCCAGGCGATCGGTCACCGTCGCGCCCCCGACCGGGCCCGGCGTCACCAGCTCCGCACCGAACCCGATCAGCCGCCGTTCGGAGTCGGTGAACCGGCCTGCGGCCGTCCGCCAACCGTGCTCCCTCGGCCATGGCGCGCGGGCCAACGTCCTCGACGCGTGATAGGCCGCGAGGAGTTCCTGGGCGGTCACGGCGGCGAAGCCACCCAGGACATCGGGATCCAGGCCCCGGACCACCAGCCGGCCGTGTGCCGCCTTCATCCGGAGATGCGTGGCGTGCAGGACGGGCAGGACGCGGACGTCCAGGCTCACGACCGCCGACAGGTCCACCACCATCTCGATCACGGGCCGTGGGCCGGCGCCGTCCGCGAGGAGGTCGAGCTTGTCGCGCAACCAGGCAGCGGCCGACGGCGGGATCACACCCCTCAGCGCCAGCCGCACCAGACCCGAGGGCCGGCTGGTGACCACGACATCCACCGCGACGACCACTGACCCACTCCCCTGATCCGCTCGATGTGTCGCAGAAGATGCGATACACCGGGGTCTGAGGTGTACGGCCGAGCCCACCAGCTCCGACGGCGGATCGTAGATCAAGAACGGTGCGGGGGCAATCGGGTGCGTCGCACGCCCGAGCACCGCCGGCGGGGGTCACATCCCGGCAACGGCCGGTCGAGGTCACGCACCTCGGGAACCACGCCGACACCCTCGCGATTCCTAGGCTCGAAACCCGCCGCGGGCGTCGCCCTCGGACCACCTCCCCCACCAGCGCCCCGGCGAAAGGACTCCCGACCGATGACCCCCCCTTCCAGCTCCCCCGCTACCCCCGCGCACCCCGTCCCGCGCCCGGCACCGACCGGGACCACCCGGCCCCCGCGCCTGCGCCGCGCCGTGGTCGGCGGAGCGCTGACCGCGGCCCTCCTCGCCGCAGGCTCCCTCGGCCTGCTCGTCGGGATCGACGCGCTCACCGCACCCTCGGCGGCCGCCCAGACAGTCTCGGACACGGTCCCCGCCGGCGACGAACCCACCACGACCGCGGCCTATGACACCTCGGTCATCACAATCACTCCCCGGAACTCGGACTGGGGGGTGATCCGGGTCGTCATCACCACCCCGACCGGAAAGCAGCTGACCATCACCCAGTCCCCCTCCCCGGGCGACGTGCGGTACGCCACCCCGTACGTCACCGTCGGCGACGGAAAGAAGTACTGGGACGGCGTCAACACGACGGAGGCCCAGCTCGTGCGGGACGAGAAGGAGGGCACCTGGCAGCTGACACCCCGCGTCCCGGGCACGTTCGCCTTCCAGACATCCGCAGAATCGGTCCGGTCGAACTCCCGGCCGGAGCCGGACGTGACCGTCAACGGACGGCGGCTCACCGAGACAGGACTGCGGATCACCTACACGAGGTGACGGCCGGACTCCACGGTTCCGCCGACATCGCCCCGCCCGGCCGGCGCAGGCCCGGAACACCGCCGGCGGGGGTCACATCCCGGCAACGGCCGGCCGAGGTCACGCACCTCGGGAACGACGCCGACACCCTCGGGATTCCCAGACTCGGGACCGGCCCGGCCGTCGTCCTCGGACCACCTCCCGCACCGCATCCCGGCGAAAGGACCCGCCCCATGGTTCCGCAGTCCAGCTCCTCCGCCACCCCCGCCCACCCCGTCCCGCGCTCGGCACCAACCGGAACCACCCGACCCCCGCGCCTGCGCCGCGCCGTGGTCGGCGGAGCACTGACCGCGGCCCTCCTCGCCGCAGGCTCCCTCGGCCTGATCGTCGGGATCGACGCGCTCACCGCACCCTCGGCGGCCGCCCAGACGACCACCGACACCGCCCCCGATGGGGACGGGCACGCGGCGACCCCGGCCTACGACGCCTCGACCATCAAGATCACTGCGGACGACCCGGACCACGCGGAGACCCGGGTCGTCATCACCACCCCGAACGGCCACGAACTCACCATTACCCAGCCCGCCTTCCGGGGCAGCTCGCCGTACTCCGACCCGTACGTCACCGTCGACGGCGGACAGCAGCTCCGGGACTGCGTCGACACGGCGGAGGCCCGGCTCGTGTGGGACCAGGTGAGGAACACCTGGCAGCTGACACCTCACGTCACGGGCACGTTCGCCTTCCGGGCTTCCGCAGCGTCGGTCCGGGCGAACTCCGGACCCCGGCCGGATCCGCACGTGACCCTCGACGGACAGCCACTCACCGAGACAGGACTTCAGATCACCTTCACGAGGTGACGGCCGAACTCCACGGTCCGCCGGCGGGGGTCACATCCCAGCAACGGTCCGTCCAGGTCACGCACCTCGGGAACCACGCCGGCACCCTGGCAATTCCTAGGCTCGGAACCGCCGCAGGCGTCGCCTGCGGACCACCTCCCGCACCAGCATCCAGGCGAAAAGGACTCCCGACCGATGGCTCCCCCGTCCAGCTCCTCCACTACCCCCGCCCACCCCGTCCCACGCTCGGCACCGGCCGGGACCACCCGGCCCCCGCGCCTGCGCCGCGCCGTGGTCGGCGGAGCGCTGACCACGGCTCTCCTCGCCACAGGCTCCCTCGGCCTGCTCGCCGGGATCGACGCGCTCACCGCACCCTCGGCGGCCGCCCAGACGGCCTCGGACACGGTCCCCGCCGCGGACGGCCGCCTGGCGTGGGCGTTCGTGACCTACGCCCCGTCGGAAATCAAGATCACCTCCCGGGCCGAGGACCGCGCCGACACCCGGGTCGTCATCACCGCCCCGAACGGCCGGCAGCTCATCATCAACCAGCCCTACGGGGCCACCCCGTACATCACCGTCAGCGCGCGCGGCCAGCGCGGGGGTGGGCTGGAGGAGGGGGCGACGAACAAGACCTACGGGGACATCGAGACGGCGGAGGCTCGGCTCGTGTGGGACCAGTCGACGGACACGTGGCAGCTGACGCCGCTCGTCTCGGGCCAGTTCATCGTCCAGGCCTCCGCATCGTCGGGCCATACGAACTCCGGCCGGGCGCCCAGCCCGCACGTGACCCTGAACGGGAGCCAGATCGACGATTCGCCGATCGGGTTGACCTCCCCGACCCGCTGACGGCTGCACCGTCTTCGGAGGGGTCGGATGAGCCCGTACCCGCACCGGACCGCCACGCTTCCGCCGACCCGGGCGCGTGCACCGGTGGCGTGACACGATGAACCGCGTGGCGCAGCCGTGGGAGTCGACCGGTACGGACAGCCCGCTGGATCTGGACGACATGCGCGTGCTCGTGGTGCTGGGCGAGGAGCTCCACTTCGGACGCGCCGCGGCCCGGCTGCACCTGAGCCAGCCCGGGCTGAGCTACCGGGTGAAGCGCATGGAGGACGCGCTGGGCTACGAGCTGCTGGCGCGCACCCGGCGCAGCGTCACGCTGACCCCGGCCGGGTCGGCGGTGCTCCAGGGTGCACACCGCCTGCTGGACGAGGCACGGCGGCTCGTCGACGACGGCGAGCGGATCGCCCGCGGCGAGGTGGCGACGCTGCGGGTGGGGTTCGTGGGCACGGCCCTGTACGGCCTGCTCCCGCCGGTGCTGCGCGAGGCCCGGCGTCGCCATCCGCAGCTGCGGCTGGTGCTCGAGGAGCAGAAGACGGCGACCCAGGTCCGGGCCCTGCTGCGCGGGCAGCTCGACATCGGGATCGTGCACCTCCCGCTCGGCCCGGACGGGGGACTGGCCGTCGAGGAGGTGGCGACCGATCCGGTCGGCCTCGCGCTCCCCGCCGACCACCGGCTCGCCGGCGCGGCCACCGTCGACCTGGCCGAGCTCGCCGGCGATCCGTTCGTCCTGTTCCCCCGGGCCCTGGAGCCCCAGACCCACGACCGCTACGTCCAGGCCTGCGTGGCGGCCGGGTTCGCCCCGCAGGTCGCCCACCAGGCGACCGGGCTGCAGACGATCCTCGGGCTGGTCGCGTCCGGGCTCGGGGTGGCCTTCGTGGCGGCGTCGGTGGCGGCCAACCTCTCCCGCACCGGCGTGGTGTTCCGGCCCCTCGCGGGCCCCGCGCCGACGTTGACCACCGGCCCGGCGTGGCGCGAGCCGGTCGAGAAGCCGGGGGTGATGCTGCTGCGCGACGTGGTCGCCGAGGTGGCTCTGATCAGTACCGCCGATCAGTGAGACCGTTTCTCCTATTGGACTGATCACCGTGGGCGGCTGCAGACTTCTGCCATGGAACTCACGGGAACCACCGCCCTCGTCACCGGGGCCAACCGCGGCCTGGGCCGGCACCTGCTCAACGCCCTTCTCGACCGCGGCGTCCGGCGGGTGTACGCGGCCGCGCGGCACACCGGCTCACTCACGGGCCTGGACGAGCGGCTCGTGCCGCTGGCCCTCGACATCACCGACCGCGACGGGATCGACGCCGCCGCAGCGCAGGCCGCCGACGTCACACTACTGATCAACAACGCGAGCGTGGCCGCGTTCGCGGACCCGTTCACCGCGGAGCGGGAGGCGATCGCGCTGGAGATGACGACCAACTACCTGGGCAGCCTCGACGTGATCCGGGCCTTCACCCCGGTCGTCGAGCGCAACGGCGGCGGGGCGATCGTCAACGTCCTGTCGGTGGTCGCGCTCGCCGGCCACCCGCCCATGGCCGGGTACGCCGCCTCGAAGGCCGCCGCGCACTCGATGACCCAGGCCATCCGACCCGGCCTGGCCGCACGCGGGATCGCCGTGTTCGGCGTCTACCCGGCCGGGATCGACACCGAGATGATCGCCGACGTCGACGGGCCGCGCACCCCTCCCCGCGAGGTCGCCGACGGCATCCTCGCCGGGATCGAGAAGGACCAGGAGGACATCTTCCCGGACCCGATCTCGCAGTCGCTCTCCCCGACGTGGTTCAGCGACCCGAAGGCGTACGAGCTCGCCTTCAGCGGTCGATGAGCACCGCGGAACGCCGCACCGTGGCCGTCGTCGGCCTCGGCGCGATGGGGGCGCGGCTGGCCGCCAACCTGCTGGCCGACGGCCACGCCGTCGTGGTCCACAACCGGACCAAGGCCGCGTCCGACGACCTGGCGGCAGCCGGGGCCGTGGTGACGGCCTCACCCCGCGAGGCCACCGCCCACGCGGACGTCGTCCTGGTCGCGGTGCGCGACGACATCGCCTCGCGCGCGGTGTGGACCGATCCGGACGACGGGCTCCTGCGCGGCGTCCGGGCGGGCGCCGTCGCCGTGGAGTGCAGCACGATCAGCCCGGGATGGGCCCGCGAACTGG
>CAXTTN010000181.1:4605-12336 GCA_964247105.1 uncultured Pseudonocardia sp. | reverse complement strand
TCGCCGCCCAAGGCCGGCAAGACCATGATCATGCAGTCGATCGCCAACGCGATCACCACCAACAACCCCGAATGCCACCTCATGGTCGTCCTCGTGGACGAGCGACCGGAGGAGGTCACCGACATGCAGCGGTCGGTGAAGGGCGAGGTCATCGCGTCCACGTTCGACCGGCCGCCGTCGGATCACACCACGGTCGCGGAGCTCGCCATCGAACGGGCCAAGCGACTGGTCGAGATGGGCCACGACGTCGTCGTGCTGCTCGACTCGATCACGCGCCTGGGCCGGGCCTACAACCTGGCCGCGCCCGCGTCGGGCCGCATCCTCTCCGGCGGCGTCGACTCCACGGCGCTCTACCCGCCCAAGCGCTTCCTCGGCGCCGCGCGCAACATCGAGGACGGCGGCTCGCTGACGATCTTCGCCACGGCGCTCGTCGAGACCGGGTCCACGATGGACACGGTGATCTTCGAGGAGTTCAAGGGCACCGGCAACGCCGAGCTGAAGCTGGATCGCAAGATCGCCGACAAGCGGGTCTTCCCCGCCATCGACATCGACGCCTCCGGCACCCGCAAGGAGGAGCTGCTGCTCTCGCCCGACGAGCTGGCGGTCACCGTCAAGCTGCGCCGGGTGCTCTCCGCTCTCGACGACCAGCAGGCGCTGGACCTGGTGCTCACCCAGCTCCGCAAGACCCGCACCAACATCGAGTTCCTGATGCAGGTCGCGAAGAACACGCCGGGCGCCACGAACGACGACTGAGCCGTCCCGTGCCGCCCGGGGGAATTACCGGGCGGCACGGGTGGTTCAATACAGCGTCACGCTCCGGCTCCGGTTCACCTCTGGTTCAGGGGACCCGGCGCCACTTCGAGAGGAACCACCGTGCGTCCAGGCATTCACCCCCAGTACGTCGAGACCCAGGTCACCTGCGGTTGCGGCAACCAGTTCACCACGCGCAGCACGAAGGCCAACGGTGCGATCACCGTCGAGGTCTGCTCCGCCTGCCACCCCTTCTACACCGGCAAGCAGAAGATCCTCGACGCCGGCGGTCGCGTCGCGCGCTTCGAGGCCCGCTACGGCAAGCGCGCGGGCAAGACGAACTAGCTTCACCGACGGCGCTCACCCTCTCCGGGTGGGCGCCGTCCGCATGTCCGGAGGGAAGTCCTGAGGTGAGTGCACCGTCGGTGGACGCGCTGCTCATGGAGCACGCGGAGCTGGAGCGCGCCCTCGCCGATCCCGCCGTGCACGCCGACGCCGGCAACGCGCGCAAGCTGGGCCGCCGCTACGCCGAGCTCGGCCAGGTGGTGGGCGCGGCCAAGGAGCTGGCGGCCGCGCGCGAGGACGAGGCCGCGGCGCGGGAGCTCGCCGCCGAGGACCCTTCGTTCGCCACGGAGGCCGAGTCGATGGCCGCCCGCATCCCCGCGCTGGAGACGAAGCTCGCCGAGCTGCTCGTCCCGCGCGACCAGCACGACGGCGACGACGTCGTCATGGAGGTCAAGTCGGGGGAGGGCGGCGAGGAGTCGGCGCTGTTCGCCGGCGATCTCGTGCGGATGTACACCCGCTACGCCGAACGGCGCGGCTGGAAGGTCGAGATCCTCGACTCCAACCCCAGCGACCTCGGCGGCATCAAGGACCTGACGATGGTGCTGCGCTCGCGCGGCACCGATCCCGACGGCGTGTGGTCGGCCCTGAAGTTCGAGGGTGGGGTGCACCGGGTGCAGCGCGTGCCCGTCACGGAGTCGCAGGGCCGCATCCACACGTCCGCCGCGGGGGTCCTCGTCTACCCGGACACCGGGGAGGACGCCGACGTCGAGGTGGACGAGAACGACCTGCGCGTCGACGTGTTCCGCTCCTCGGGCCACGGCGGGCAGAGCGTCAACACCACCGACTCGGCCGTGCGGATCACCCACCTGCCCACGGGCATCGTCGTGAGCTGCCAGAACGAGCGCTCGCAACTGCAGAACCGCGCGCGTGCGATGGAGGTGCTGCGCTCGCGGCTGCAGGCGCTGCACGAGGCGGAGCAGGCCGCGGCGGCCTCGGCGGAGCGGCGCTCGCAGGTGCGCACGGTCGACCGCTCGGAGCGCATCCGCACCTACAACTTCCCCGAGAACCGCATCTCCGACCACCGCGTGGGCTACAAGGCCCACAACCTGAGCACGGTCCTCGACGGCGACCTGGACGCGGTGCTGACCGCGTTGCAGGCAGCCGACCGGGCCGAGCAGCTGGCGTCCTGACGTGCTCTCCCGAGGTGCAGCAGTGCCACCCTGCGGCGATCCGGGCCGGGGGGACGCGTGACGCGACGGCCGTTGCGCCTGGCCATCGCCGACGCCGAGCGCATGCTCGTCGACGCGGGCGTGGCCTCGCCACGCTTCGACGCCGAGACGCTCGCCGCGCACGTGGTCGGGGTGGAGCGGAGCAAGCTGATGATGCACCCGCTCGTCGACCCCGACGCCGGCGAGCGGCTGCACCGGCTCGCCGTGCGCCGCGCCGCGCGCGAACCGCTGCAGCACCTGCTCGGCACGGCCGTGCTCGGCCCCGTCGAGGTGGCCGTCGGGCCGGGGGTGTTCACACCCCGCCCGGAGACCGAGCTGCTACTCGAATGGGGCCTCAAGGCGATCGCCGATGTCGCGTCGCCGCTGGTGGTGGACCTGTGCACCGGCTCGGGCGCGCTCGCGCTGGCCGTCGCCGCCGCCCGTCCGGACGCCGTGGTGCACGCCGTGGAGGCTGATCCCGGCGCGCTGACGTGGGCGCAGCGCAACATCGCCGAGCACGGCGGCACCGTCGTCCTGCACGCCGCCGACGTGCGGTGGCCCGATCTGCTCGTCGAGCTGGAGTCGCACGTCGACCTCGTCCTGTGCAACCCGCCCTACGTGCCCGACAACACGCCCGTGCCGCCCGAGGTGGAGGAATGGGACCCGCCGGGAGCGGTGTTCGGCGGCCCGGACGGCCTGGAGATCATCCGCGCGGTCATCGCGACGTCCGCGGCCCTGCTGCGCTACGGCGGGCGGCTCGCGATCGAGCACGACGACACCCACGGCGAGGCCGTGCCCGCGTTGCTGCACCGCCGCCGCGTGCTCACCGACGTCGAGGAGCACCTCGACCTCAACGGCCGCCCGCGGTACGCGACCGCCCGGCGGCTCGGCCCGGCGTAGCTCCTAAACTGCGCCCGTGGCCCCCACCTTCGACTGCTCCGACCCCGACGCCCGTGCGGACGGCCTCGCGGCCGCGGCCCGCACCGTGCGCGCCGGCCGGCTCGTGGTGCTCCCCACCGACACCGTGTACGGCCTGGGCTGCGACGCGTTCTCCGCCGCTGCCGTCCGCGGCCTGCTCGCGGCGAAGAACCGCGGCCCGGACATGCCCGTGCCCGTGCTCGTCGGCTCCTGGTCGACGATCGACGGGCTCGTCACCGGCGTGCCGAAGACCGCCCGCGACCTGATCGAGGCGTTCTGGCCGGGCGGGCTGTCGCTGGTGCTGCCGCACGCCCCGTCGCTGGCCTGGGACCTGGGTGCCACCAAGGGCACGGTGATGCTGCGCATGCCGCTGCACCCGGTGGCGCTGGAGCTGCTGCGCGACGTCGGCCCGATGGCGGTGTCCAGCGCCAACATCTCCGGCTCCCCGCCGGCCACCACCGCCGAGGAGGCCGAGGCCCAGCTGGGCGATGAGGTCGGCGTCTACCTGGACGGCGGCCCGTCCGGCGACCCGGTGGCGAGCACGATCGTCGACCTGACGGCCGACACCCCCCGCATCCTGCGCGCCGGAGCGGTGACAACAGAACAGCTGGAGGAGGTCCTGGGCCGCGAGGTCCCTGCCCTCGGCCGGTGACCGGGATCCGAGGGGTGGAGGGCGGCTCCGTCACCCGGCCAAGCCCGGCCTGACGAGCCGATGATCGCCAGGAATGGGCCCCCATGCGCACATGTGAAGCTCACGGCCCCCTCTCGGCGATCATGTCGCTCGGCTGTCGATCACGCGACCAGTTCTCCCGGCGTAGCGGTCTGCCCGCTCGGGCCGGGGGTGGTCGGATGCCCGCGGAGATGAGGTGGTCGCCGACCGCGCAGCCGCAGGCGGCCCACCGGATTCCCCTTCGTCGAGGCTCCCCTGGTCGGGCGTGGGGTCTCAGGTCCCGCCCGGCAACAGGCGAGCCACTGCGGCGTCGAAGTGCGCGGCGTGGTCCCTCACGACGTTGTGCGTGTGGCCGAAGAGCTCGAAGTTGATCAGCCCGAACAGCGCCGTCCACGCGAGAACCGTGCGCGGGCCCAGTGCGGTGGGCACGCCCAGCGCCTCCGCCACGCCGGGCTCCAGGGTCCCCGCGTCGGCGCTCTCACCGGCGTCGATCTCGCGTGCAGCCACGCCGGCCGCCACGATCCGGGCCAGCGCGACGCCCACGCGCCCGGCCGGGCCGATCGTGCTCTCCGGCGCCGCGTAACCGGGTACCGGCGAGCCGTAGACCAGCGCGTACTCGTGCGGATGGGCCAGCGCCCACTCCCGGGCCGAGCGGCAGACCGCCAGCCAGCGCGCGCGCACATCGGGGCCGGCGGCCGCGTCGGCCGCCTCCGCCGCGGCGCCCAGCGCGTCGTAGGCGTCGACGATGAGGGCGGTCAGGAGGTCGTCGCGGCTGGGGAAGTAGCGGTAGACCGCGCTGGACGCCATGCCCAGCTCGCGCGCCACCGCCCGCAGCGACAGCGCCGCCGCGCCGCTGGTGGCGAGGTGGGTGCGGGCGACCTCGGTGATCTCGCGGGTCAGCTCGGCACGGACACGGGCACGGGTTCCGGCGGCACTCATGCGAGCACTGTACCGAACAGAGAGCAATGCTCAAAGACCGTGTGGTCCGAGTGCGCGTCGCGGCGGGTACCGTGGCCAGTCGTGACGGTTGAGCAGAGCACGCCCTTCTGGGGCCCCGATTTCGACGCCCTGAGCCACGAGGACCCCGAGATCGCCGGGGTGGTGCTCGACGAGCTGGAACGCCTGCGCGGCGGACTGCAGCTCATCGCCAGCGAGAACCTCACCAGCCCGGCCGTGCTCGCCGCGCTCGGTTCGACGCTGTCGAACAAGTACGCCGAGGGCTACCCCGGCCGCCGCTACTACGGCGGGTGCGAGGTGGTGGACCGCGCCGAGGAGATCGGCAACGCACGCACCAGGGAGCTGTTCGGCGCCGAGCACGTCAACCTGCAGCCGCACTCCGGCGCGTCGGCCAACTTCGCCGTGTACGCCGCCTTCACGAAGCCCGGCGACACCGTGCTCGCCCTGGACCTCAAGCAGGGTGGCCACCTCACCCACGGCTCGAAGGTCAGCTTCTCCGGCCAGTGGTTCAACGCCGTGAGCTACACCGTCCGCCAGGACACCGAGCTGATCGACTACGACCAGGTCCGCGACCTGGCCCGCGAGCACCGGCCGAAGATGATCATCGCCGGCGCCACCGCGTACCCGCGGTTGATCGACTTCGCGGCGTTCCGCGCGATCGCCGACGAGGTCGGCGCCATCCTCATGGTCGACGCCGCGCACTTCATCGGCCTCGTCGCCGGCCAGGCGATCCCGTCGCCGGTGCCGTTCGCCGACGTCGTCACGGCCACCACGCACAAGGTGCTGCGCGGCCCGCGCGGCGGCATGATCCTGGCGAGGGCCGAGCACGCGAAGGCCGTCGACAAGGCCGTGTTCCCGTTCTCGCAGGGCGGCCCGCTGATGCACGGCGTCGCGGCCAAGGCCGTGGCGATGCGGGAGGCGGCGCAGCCCGCCTACCGGGCCTACGCCACCCAGGTGATCGCGAACGCGCAGGCGCTGGCCAAGAGCCTGGAGGCCGAGGGCATGCGCGCGGTCTCCGGCGGCACCGACACCCACCTCGCGCTGATCGACCTGCGGCCCATCGGTGTCACCGGCGCCGAGGCCGAGGCGCGCACCGGGCTCGCCCGGATCACGCTCAACAAGAACTCGATCCCCTACGACCCGGCGCCGCCGCTCAAGCCCTCCGGGGTGCGGGTCGGCTCGCCCAGCGTCACCACGCAGGGCATGGTCGAGTCGGACATGGCCGTGATCGGGTCGCTGCTGGCCCGCGCGGTCAAGGCCGAGCACGGAACGCCGGCCGGCGACGCCGAGCTGGCGGCGGTCGGTGAGGACGTGGCCGCTCTGGTGGCGCGGGCGCCCGCCTACCCCCGCCCGTAGCCCCCGTGCTGGTCGTCCCGTACCGCGAGTTCCTGCTGGCCGGCCTGACGGCGGCCGTCATCACGTTCCTGCTGGTCGGGCCGGTGCGGGTGCTGGCGCTCAAGCTGGGCGCGGTCGCCTGGCCGCGCGGGCGCGATGTGCACGTCACGCCGACGCCGCGCTGGGGCGGGCTCGCGATGCTCGGCGGCGTGCTGTGCGGGGTGCTGATGGCCTACCAGCTCCCCGCCCTGCGGCTGGCGTTCGACTACTCCAACGAGGTCGTCGGGGTAATGATCGCCGCCGTGTTGCTGGCGGGCGTCGGGGCGCTCGACGACCGCTACGACCTCGATGCGCTGACGAAGTTCGCCGGGCAGGTGATGGCCGCGGGCGTGCTCATCATCTTCGGCGTGCAGTGGGTGCTGTTCTGGGTGCCGTGGGGCCCGTGGGGCACCGGCAACTTCCTGGTGCTCGGCCAGGAGCAGGGCCTGCTCGTCACCGTGCTGCTCACCGTGGCGCTGGTGAACGCCATGAACTTCGTCGACGGCCTCGACGGCCTGGCCGGCGGCATCGGGATGATCTCCGCGTTGGCGTCGGGGGCCTACGCGCTCGGCCTGATCGTCAACGTCGCCGGCAACGACCCGTCCTACTACTCGCCCGCCCTCATCGCCGCCGTGCTGGCCGGCGCCTGCCTGGGCTTCCTCCCGCACAACTTCAACCCGGCCCGGATCTTCATGGGCGACTCCGGCTCGATGCTCATCGGCGTGCTCCTGGCGGCGTCGACCACCCTGGCCTCGGGCAAGGGCCTCTCGATCCCCGGGTCGCCGGGTGCCAACACGCTCGCCCTGTTCGCGCCGCTGCTCGTCATCGCCGCGGTGATCTTCGTGCCCCTGCTCGACCTGCTCATGGCCGTCGTCCGGCGCACCCGCAACGGGATGAGCCCGTTCGCGCCGGACAAGATGCACCTGCACCACCGGCTGCTGGAGATCGGCCACAGCCAGCGGCGCGCGGTGTTGCTGATCTACCTGTGGGCCGGCGTGCTGGCGTTCGGCGCGGTCGCCCTGTCGCTCATCGACGATCCGGTGGTCGTCCTCTGGGCGGTCGGGATCGGGCTGGTGTTCGCCGTGCTGGTGTCCGCCGTGCCGCGGGCGCGGCGGAGGGACGCCGCGGTGGGTGATCGGCGCCGCGTTCCATGATCGACGAGAATCGGACATGCGACGCAGAGTGATCCGGGTAACGACTCCTTATCGCAGGTCAGGGGGTGCATCGACGCCTGGTGACGCTGTGGTAGCGTCCGTGACACGAGCCGGTCACCGGCTCTGTTTGCCCCTGCGGTTACTCCTTGTGGGTTTCGTAGAGGCAAGCGCTTCCGGCGCCGAGGCGAGGAGTTGCTCTTGACCGCTCACACCGTGGCCGATCGCCTCCTTCACCGGACGGCCCAGTAGAACCGGTGAACAGCAGCGGGCCGGAGCTGGGTGACCTGCTCTCGATGGGTCTCACGCTCGCGCTCTGCGTCGTGATGGGCGCGCTGGCGATCGTGCTGTCGCTGCGCTTCAAGCTGCCGATCAGCATCGCCTGGTCGACGCCCGGCTCGGCCCTGCTCGTCGCGGC
>CAXTTN010000181.1:0-4595 GCA_964247105.1 uncultured Pseudonocardia sp. | reverse complement strand
CGTCGTGATGGGTTTCGGGCTCGGTTGGCTTCTCGATCTCCCGCTCCGCACGTTTCCCGTGTTCGCCATGGTCGGCCTGGCTCTCGGCGTGGTCGCCGCGTCCACCTACGTCTACAAGCAGTTCAAGAGGTTCTCGTGAGTTCACCGTGGTAGCAGGCGCCTCGCCCTACACACCGCCCGTCACCCGGGCCACGTTCCGGCGGTCGTGGCAGATGGCCGTGGCCGTCACGGTCGTGGCCGTCGGGGTCCTGGTCGTGCTGGGTTACGGGCTCTACGGCCTTTTCCTGGCCGTCGGGGTGGCGCTGGGCGTCGCGAACTCCTACTCCGTGATGCGGGCCGTCGCCAACTTCGCCACCAAGCAGCCGTCAAAGGCGAAGTTCTCCGGCTCGGTGCTCGCCCGGCTGGCGGTGATCACGGTGCTCGCGCTCGCCTGCGCCTACTTCTTCCGCCCGGCGGGAATCGCTGTCTTCGCGGGCCTCGCCCTGTTCCAGTTCCTCGCCATCGTGAGTTCGATGCTGCCGCTGATCAAGGAGATCCGACAGAAATGAGCCTCGTCCTCGCCGCGGAGAATGAGATCACCCCGGGCGCTCACTGGACCGGTGAGTTCCTGGGCGTGACCCTCAACCTCGACACCATCCTCGGCACGCTCATCGCCGGGGTCATCGTCTGCGGGCTCGGCTACTACATGGCGGCGCGCGCCACGAAGGGCAGGCCCTCGGGCCTGCAGGTGGCCTTCGAGGCGCTCACGAGCTGGGTGCAGGGGCAGGTCAAGGAGGGCATGGGGGTGCGCGCGCCCCGCGGTGTCGTCGGCTTCTGCGTCACGGTGTTCGCCTTCATCCTGTGCTGCAACTGGCTGGCCGCCCTGCCGTCGGAGCACTGGATCCCGCCGCCCACCGCCGACGTCAACCTGGTCTACCCGCTGGCCCTGCTCGTGATCGTCTGGGTGAACGTGGCGGGTATCCGGGCCAAGGGAGCGAAGGCGTACTTCGGCCACTTCACCCAGCCGTACGCGTTCCTGGCCCCGATCGAGTTCATCACCCAGTACCTCTCCCGTCCCGCGTCGTTGGCCCTGCGGCTGTTCGGCAACATCTTCGCGGGCGGGATCATGGTCGCGGTCATCGCGCTGATGCCGGCCTACATACTCTGGGCGCCCAATGCGGTCTGGAAGCTGTTCGACATGTTCATCGGCGTGATCCAGGCCCTGATCTTCACGCTGCTCACCCTGATCTACTTCAGTGAGGCGGTGGGCAGCGAGGACGAGGCTGCCCACCACTAGCCGTCCCGCTCCCCACCCACAGACCCCGTGTGTCGCGAGCGCGGCACGGAAGCAACGAGGAGAGACATGAGCACCACGTACACCCTGGCCCAGGCGGCGACCGGCATCTCCGGCAACGTGACCCTCGGCCTGGCCATGGTCGGCGGCGGACTGGCGCTCGGTGGCGGCGCCATCGGCGCGGCCGTCGGTGACGGCCTGGCCGGTTCCGCGGTCATCCAGGGCGTGGCCCGCCAGCCCGAGGCAGCCGGCCGGCTGAACACCACGATGTTCCTCATCATCGGTCTGGTCGAGGGCATGTACTTCATCAACCTGGCGTTCATGGCCCTGTTCGTGTTCGTCACCGGCGCGAGCTGAGCGGAGCCGACATGACGAACACGCTGGCCGCGGGGGCGACCCAGAACTTCCTGGTCCCCAACGCCACGATCATCGTCGTGTTCCTGATCTTCCTGGCGATCCTGTTCTTCTTCTACCGCTTCGTGGTGCCGCCGCTGACCACCGCGATGGCCGAGCGCGACGAGATGAACCGCAAGCAGGTGGAGGAGCGCGACGCCGCCCAGCGTCGGCTCGTCGAGGCGCAGGAGCGCTACGACTCGGCCCTGGCGCAGGCCCGGGCCGAGGCCACGGCGATCCGTGACGAGGCCAGGGCCGACGCCCAGCGGATCCGCGACGACATGCGGGCCGAGACCGACCGCCAGGTCGCGGAGATCCACCGCCGCGGCGAGGAGGAGCTCGCCGCCGAGCGGGCGCGGGCGGTGAGCGAGCTGCGCGGCGAGATCGGCGGCCTGTCCACCGACCTGGCCGGCAAGGTCCTGGGCCGTCCCGTCGCGCTCCAGCAGTCCACCATCGACCGCTTCCTCGCGGAGCTCGACGAGAAGCAGAGGACCTGATGGCCGAGTTCATCGCCGAGCTGGTCGGCTTCGTCGTCATCCTGGTCGTGTTCTACCGCTTCGTGCTGCCGCTGATCACGAAGATGGTCGCCGACCGGCAGGACGTGGTCCAGAAGCAGGTCGACGAGGCCGAGGAGGCCACGCGCAACCTGGAGGCCGCGCAGGCGCGCTTCGAGACGGCAGTGGAGCAGGCGAAGGGCGAGGCGGCCCGCATCCGCGACGACGCGCGCGCGGATTCCACCCGTATCCGGGAGGAGCTGGTGGCGCAGGCCGAGCAGGAGGTCGAGCGGATCAAGCAGCGCGGCCGCGACCAGCTCGCCGCCCAGCGCGACCAGGTCGTGCGCGGGCTGCGGGCCGAGGTCGGCGGCACGTCGATGCAGCTGGCGGAGAAGCTCGTGGTCGATTCGCTCGCCGACGAGTCCGCGCGCAGCGCCAGCGTCGACTCGTTCCTCACCGAATTCGACAGCCGGCTGGCCACGCCCGCCGGGGGAGGGGCGTCCTGATGGCGTCCGTGCTGCAGTCCGCCAGCCGCGAGGCGCTGGCGGCGGCCACCACCGCCCACGACGCCCACGTCGACGGCTCGTCCGGGGCGGATCTCGCCCGGCTCGGCGACGACCTGTTCGCCGTGCTGGCGCTGCTGTCGGGCGAGCCGTCGCTGCGGCGGCACCTGGCCGATCCGTCGGTGGCGCCCGCGGCCCGCACCGGGCTCGCCGATCGCCTGTTCAGCGGCAAGGTCGGCCGCACGGCCCTGGACGTCGTCTCCGACCTGGTGTCGTCGCGCTGGTCGCGCGCCGGTGACCTGACCGAGGCCGTCGAGGTGCTGGCCCGGCGTTCCACGCTCGGGGTCGCCGAGAAGGACGGCAGCCTCGACCGCGTCGAGGACGAGCTGTTCCGCTTCGGCCGCATCCTGGACCGGGAGCCCAAGCTGGCCCAGCTGCTGGCCGACCAGAACACCCCGTCGGACAAGCGGATCGCGCTGCTCGCGCAGGTGCTGGGCAGCAAGGCCTCCCCGGTCACCGCCACGCTGCTCGAGCAGACCGTCCGCACCCCCCGCGGCCGCAACCTGGTCGTCGCCGCCGAGGAGCTCTCGGAGCTCGCCGCGGCCCGGCGCGACCGGTACGTCGCCCACGTCCGCACCCCCGTTCGCCTCACGGCCGAGCAGGAGCAGCGGCTCACCGACTCGATGACCCGCCTCTACAACCGGCCGATCTCCCTGCAGGTCGAGCTGGATCCGTCGCTGCTGGGCGGCCTCGTCGTCCGGGTCGGCGGCGAGCTGATCGACGGCAGCGTCTCCGGTCGCCTCGCCACCGCGCGGCGCACCCTGCCGAGCTGACCCGCACACCGACACGAAGGAAAAGACGACAGCATGACTGAGCTGACGATCTCCTCGGAGGAGATCCGGAGTGCGATCTCCAGCTACGTCTCCTCGCTGGAGACCGACACCTCGCGCGACGAGGTGGGCACGGTCTCCGACACGGGTGACGGCATCGCGCACATCGAGGGCCTGCCCTCGGCCATGACCAACGAGCTGCTGGAGTTCGAGGGCGGCGTGCTGGGTGTGGCGCTGAACCTCGACCAGCGCGAGATCGGTGCGGTCGTCCTCGGCCCGTACGGCGGCATCGAGGAGGGGCAGCAGGTGCGGCGCACCGGCAACGTCCTGTCGGTCCCCGTCGGCGACAAGTTCCTGGGCCGGGTCATCGACCCCCTCGGCGCGCCGATCGACGGCCTCGGCGACATCGAGGCCGAGACCGAGCGCGTGCTGGAGCTGCAGGCGGCGTCGGTCGTCCAGCGCCAGAGCGTGTCGGAGCCCCTGCAGACCGGCATCAAGGCCATCGACGCCATGACGCCGATCGGCCGCGGCCAGCGCCAGCTGATCATCGGTGACCGCAAGACCGGCAAGACCGCGGTCTGCGTCGACACGATCATCAACCAGAAGGACAACTGGGCGAGCGGCGACCCGAAGAAGCAGGTCCGCTGCATCTACGTCGCCATCGGCCAGAAGGGCTCCACGATCGCCGGCATCCGGCAGTCGCTGGAGGACGCGGGCGCGCTCGACTACACCACGATCGTCGCCGCCCCCGCGTCCGACCCGGCCGGGTTCAAGTGGCTCGCGCCCTACACCGGCTCCGCGCTCGGTCAGCACTGGATGTACCAGGGCAACCACGTCCTGATCATCTTCGACGACCTCTCCAAGCAGGCCGAGGCCTACCGCGCGATCTCGCTGCTGCTGCGCCGCCCGCCGGGCCGCGAGGCCTACCCCGGCGACGTCTTCTACCTGCACTCCCGCCTGCTGGAGCGGTGCGCGAAGCTGTCCGACGAGCTGGGCGCGGGCTCGATGACCGGCCTGCCGATCATCGAGACCAAGGCCAACGACGTCTCGGCCTACATCCCGACCAACGTCATCTCGATCACCGACGGCCAGATCTTCCTCG
>CAXTTN010000180.1:8096-12416 GCA_964247105.1 uncultured Pseudonocardia sp. | reverse complement strand
GTGGCGTCGCGGGTGCCCGTCCAGCGGGCGGCCGGTGCGGGCGGCGTCCAGCGCCGGTCACCGGTGGGCGGCGCGGCGTAGGGCAGGCCCTTGTAGCGGAGCACGTCGCCGTCGGCGACGCCCTGGACGGCCCCCTGCTCGACGGTGACCAGCGGCCCGACCGGCGCCGCCGGCGCGGCGGGCGGCGCCGAGCAGCCCGCCACGACCACCCCCACCGCGGCCGCCAGCCCGACCCAGGCCCTGATCACGGGCGGAAGGCGGCTCGGGAAGATCGTCGAGCCGCCATCCTGCCGTGATCGACGGGGCTCGGCGTGCGGGCTCAGCCGACCGTCGCGGTCTGGATGGTCACCGGCTCGATCGGCTTGCCGCCACCGGCCTGGGCGTCGAACGAGCCGTCGTGGCCCTTCTTCGCGATGGTGTCGACCACCTGCAGACCCTCGGCGCCGATCGAGCCGAACACCGTGTACTGCGGCGGCAGCTGCGCGTCGCCGTAGATCATGAAGAACTGGCTGCCGCCGGTGTTGGGCTGCCCGGTGTTGGCCATGGCCAGCAGGCCGCGGCCGTACTTGAGCTCGGGGAACACCTCGTCCGGGATCGTGTAGCCGGGGCCGCCGCTGCCCTCGCCGCTCGGGTCGCCGCACTGCAGCACCTGCAGCCCGGCGTCGGTGGTAAGGCGGTGGCAGGGGGTGTCGTTGTAGTAGCCCTGCTGGGCGAGGCTCACGAAGCTGTTCACTGTGCAGGGCGCCAGCGCCTTGTCCAGCGTCAGCGGGATCGCGCCGGAGTTGGTCGTGAGGGTCACCGCGACGGTGCCCTGCGCGCTGACGCCCGTGCCGGCCGGGGCCTTCGCGGGCTTGGCGGCCTGGCCCCCGGCGGGGTAGGCGCAGTCGACCGTGGCGGGCAGCGCGGTCGGGCGCGTCGGCAGCGGGGTGACGGCGGTCGGGATGTTCGCGGGCGTCTTGGCCGCCGCGGCGGGCTCGGACGTCGGCGTGGCGGCGTCGGAGGGGGCGGCGGCCGTGGCCGGATCGCTCTTGCCGACGGTGCTGAGCAGGACGACGCCCACGACGACCACCACCACGACGACCACCGAGGTGATCACCGCGATCTGGCGGCGCCGCTTCGCCTGCTGGACCCGCCGTTCCTGCTGGCGGGCCAGCTTGCGCTTGGCCGCCTCGCGTCGCATCTGGTTCGTCGCCACGGGCGGAGGATATCGACCGAACCTGAGAGAACTCGTTCGGCCCACGTGTCTAGATGACCAATTCCAAGGTGTTGGTGCGGCGCGGCGTGCGCCGGTGATGAGTGGAGGGTGCCCAAGATCAGCGCGCTGACCCAGAAGAGCAGGAGGCTCTCGTGGACGCTGACCTGGACACCCTCGCCACGGCACTGTACGTGCGCACCGACGATCTGTTGAAAGCCTCGCCCGAACGAGTCCCGTGGCGGCCCAGGGTCGGGATCGCGCCGCAGATCAGCGACGCCGAGGTGATCACATTGGCCGTGATGCAGGCGCTGCTGCGGTTCACCAGCGAGACCCGCTGGATGCCCACGCCCACACCCATCTGCGGCATCTGTTCCGCTACCTGCCCCAACAGCCCGGCTACAACAAGCGATTGCGCGCGCTGGCCCCGACCATCGAGTGGCTGATCACCGCGCTGGCCTGTGACACCAGCCTGTGGACCGATGACGTGTGGGTGGTCGACTCGACACCGGTCGAGTGCGGCCGCTCCCGCGAGACCGCGCGCCGCTCGGACCTGGCCGGCTACGCCGAGTACGGCTACTGCGCCAGCCATTCCCGGTTCTTCTGGGGTCTGCGGCTGCACCTGATCGCGACCCTGCACGGCCTGCCGGTCGGGTTCGCGCTGACCGGCGCGAAAGCCGACGAGCGCCACGTCGTGGTCTCGGTCCTGACCGCCGATCCCGCGCTGCTCACCGGCCGCCGCCGGCAGGTCATGATCGCGGACAAGAACTACTACGGCCGCGACTTCGAGGCCACCATCAACTCGGCCGGTATCGAGTTGCTGCGCCCGGCCCGCAAGGGCGAACCACCCCGGCCCGGGACCCGATTCTTCCGGCCACTCCGCCAGACCATCGAGTCGATCTTCGACACCGCCAAGGGCCAACTCGATCTGGAAGGCCACGGCGGACACACCATCACCGGGGTCGCCGTGCGGGTCTACCAGCGGCTCCTCGCACTGACCGCGGCGATCTGGCACAACGACCACACCGGCCAGCCCATCAAACGATCACTCCTGGCCTACGACCACTGACCATCACCCTTGGAATTGGTCATCTAGGCTGGTCGCGTGCTTGTCGCAGGTTTCCCGGCCGGGTCGTTCCAGACCAACTGTTACGTGGTGGCGTCCGCCGCGGGGGAGGCGTGCATCGTGGTCGACCCCGGCCAGGACGCCGTCGAGCCGCTGGAGGCGCTGCTCGCCGAGCACCGGTTGACGCCGGTGGGGGTGCTGCTCACCCACGGCCACTTCGACCACACGTTCAGCGTCGCCCCGGTCTGCGACGGCCACGACGTCCCCGCCTGGATCCACCCCGACGACCGCGGGATGCTGGCCGATCCGATGAAGGGCATGTCCGCGCAGGCCTCGGCGTTCTTCGGGGGGCGGATCGAGCTGCGCGAGCCGCGCGAGGTCCGCACGCTCGACGACGGCGTCGCGCTCGAGCTCGCCGGGATCACGCTCGGTGTCGCGCACACACCCGGCCACACCGAGGGTTCGGTGATCTTCTCGACCCCCACCGAGGAGGGCGTCGAGGTGATCATCGCGGGCGACACGCTGTTCGCCGGCTCGATCGGCCGCACCGACCTGCCCGGCGGCGACTTCGCGAAGATGCAGGCCAGCCTGCGCGACGTGATCCTTACCCGCGACGACTCCGCGGTCGTGCTGCCCGGACACGGCCCCACCACGACGATCGGCCGCGAGCGGTCGTCCAACCCGTACCTGCAGGACCTCGGTGCGCCGTCTCCGGGACGCGGGCTGTGAGCGCCGTGGCCGACCGTGTGACGTCCTTCGCCGCCCCCAAGGGGATCCCCGAGTACTACCCGCCGGAGTCGGCCGGGTTCGAGCACGTCCGCAGCACGCTGCTCACGGCGGCCGACCGCGCGGGCTACGGGCTCGTCGAGCTGCCCGTCTTCGAGGACACCGGGCTCTACGCGCGCGGGGTGGGGGAGTCCACCGACGTCGTCAGCAAGGAGATGTACACCTTCGCCGACCGCGGCGAGCGCTCGGTGACCCTGCGGCCCGAGGGCACCGCGGGCGTCGTCCGGTCGGTGATCGAGCACGGGCTCGACCGCGCCGGGCTGCCGGTCAAGCTGCGCTACGCCGGGCCGTTCTTCCGTTACGAGCGCCCGCAGGCCGGGCGCTACCGGCAGCTGCAGCAGGTGGGCGTCGAGGCGATCGGGGTGGACGATCCCGCGCTCGACGCCGAGGTGATCGCGATCGCCGACGAGGGTTACCGCGCGCTGGGGCTCACCGGCTACCGGCTGGAGCTGACCTCGCTCGGCGACGCCGAGTGCCGCCCGGCGTACCGGGAGCTGCTGCAGGGCTACCTGGCCGGGCTGGACCTCGACGAGCCCACCCGCGCCCGCGCCGCGCTCAACCCCCTGCGGGTGCTCGACGACAAGCGCCCCGAGGTCCGGGCGATGACGGCCGGCGCCCCGCTGCTGATCGACCACCTGTCCGACGCCTCGGCGCAGCACCACGCCGCCGTGCTGGCCCACCTCGACGACCTGGGCGTGGCCTACACGGTGAACCCGCGGATGGTGCGCGGGCTGGACTACTACACGAAGACGACGTTCGAGTTCGTGCACGACGGGCTGGGCGCGCAGTCCGGGATCGGCGGCGGCGGGCGCTACGACGGGCTGATGGCCACGCTGGGTGGCCAGCCGCTCTCGGGCGTCGGCTACGGCATCGGCGTCGACCGCACCCTGCTCGCGTGCCGCGCCGAGGGCCTGACGCCCTGGTCGGAGGCCCGGTGCGAGGTGTACGGGGTGCCGCTGGGCGATGCCGCCCGGAGCCGGCTGGTGGTGCTGGCCGCGCAGCTGCGCCGGTCCGGCGTGCGCGTCGACCTGTCCTACGGCGGGCGCGGTCTCAAGGGCGCGATGAAGTCCGCCGACCGCTCCGGGGCCCGGTTCGCCCTCGTCCTGGGCGAGCGGGACATCGAGGCCGGCACGATCGGCGTCAAGGACCTGGTGTCGGGTTCGCAGGAGCCGGTGGCGCTGGACGCGGTGCTCGGCGAGCTCGTCGCGCGCCTGTCCTGATGATCGCTGCCGCTCGCCCGTCGTGGCCCTTCGGCGGGCTTCTGTGCGCGGCCGAC
>CAXTTN010000180.1:0-8086 GCA_964247105.1 uncultured Pseudonocardia sp. | reverse complement strand
CACCGGTCGGGCTGATCGGTGGCGGCCGAGGACACCCGCAGGTGGGACGCGCGGCATGGCGCCGCCTCGTCGGTCGGGGCGCTGCCGCCCGACGCGCTGCGCGGCCGGGAGGCGCTGCTCCCGCCGGGCGGGGCCGCACTGGACGTCGCCTGCGGGCGGGGCGCCGTCGCGCTGTGGCTCGCGGAGCGGGGGTTCACCGTCGACGCGGTGGACGTGTCCGGGGTCGGCCTCGCCGCGCTGGCCGGAGCCGCCGGGGTGCGGGCCGTGCTCCACGATCTCGACCGCGGGCTGCCGCCGTCCTGCCCCGGGCCCTACGACGTGGTCGTCTGCCAGCGGTTCCGCGATCCCGCGCTCTACCCGGCGCTGGCGCAGCGCCTGGCGCCGGGCGGGCTGCTCGTGGTCACGGTGCTGTCCGAGGTCGGTGACGAGCCGGGGCAGTTCCGCGCGGGGCCCGGGGAGCTGCTGGCCGCGTTCGGGGGCCTGGAGGTGCTGGCCCACACCGAGCGGGACGGCGAGGCGAGCCTCGTGGCGCGCGGCGCGCGGGACGGGGCCCGGGCGGCCCGGCTCCGATGATCGCGGCCCGGGGACGCCGAACCGCGCTCACCGCGGCTGCGCGTCCCAGTGCGACGATCATGTCTGCGGGCCCGCTCGGGATTTGCCCTGCACCGGAGCATGATCGGTCCCTCGGGACGCCGGGCCGCGCCGGGTGCGGCCTCGGGTCCCGAGATGCTGATCATGCGCGTTCCGCGGAACGCGATCCGGCGGGCGGGGTCTCGCGGCTCGCCACCAGCGCGGCCAGGCCCGTGGTGATCGGCACCGACGCCACCAGCCCGATGCTGCCGACCAGGGTGCGCACGACCTCCGTGGCCACGTCCTGCGTGGTCACGACGTCACCGAGGCTCCGCCCGGACAGCGTGAACAGCAGCAGCAGCGGCAGCGAGGCCCCCGCGTAGGCCAGCACCAGCGTGTTGACCGCCGACGACACGTGGTCGCGCCCGATCCGCATCGCGGCGGTGAACAGCCCGCGCGCGCCCATGCCCGGGTCGGCGCGGCGCAGCTCCCACACGGCGCTGGTCTGGGTGACCGTCACGTCGTCGAGCACGCCCAGCGCCCCGATGACGACGCCCGCGAGCAGCAGCCCGCGCGCGTCGACGGGCGTGCCGAGCGTCCCGATCAGCGTGCTGGTCTGCTCGTCGAGGCCGGTGAGGCGGGCCGCGGCGGAGAACCCGTAGCTCAGGCCGCCGATCAGCGCGAGCGATGCCAGTGTGCCGAGCACGCCGGTCGAGGTCCGCGCCGACGGGCCGTGCGTCAGGTAGAGCACCACGAACATGATCAGGCAGGAGCCGACGACGGCCACGGCGAGCGGGTTGTGGCCGCCGAGGATCGCGGGGAGGACGAACACCAGCAGCACGACGAAGCTCAACCCCAGCGCCACCAGCGCCGCGAGCCCCCGCCAGCGGCCGAGCACGAGCACGGCCGCGGCGAACAGGCCCGCGAGCCACCACAGCGACCCGCTGCGCTGGAAGTCGACCACCGCGTACGAGCCGGGGTCGTCCGGGTTGTCGCCCGACCAGCTCAGCACGATCCGGTCGCCGACGGCGAACCGCGGGGTGCTGGGTTCCACGGGCACCACCTGCACCAGGTCGCGGCCGGCGCGCGGCCCGTCGGCCATGTGGACGACCAGCGCCACGCAGCCGTTGTCGCCGCCGCCGGGCGTGCAGTCGGCCGCCCTCGTCGCGGTGACCTCCGCCGCGACGGGCCGGCCGGTGTTCCTGGCCGCCGGCGTCGGTCCCGGCCAGAGCAGCAGCACCCCGACGAGTGTGGCCAGGCCGCAGGGCACGAGCAGCGCGGCGATCAGCAACCGCACCCGGCGGCCGGCGCGGGGGGCGGGTGCGTGCCCGTGGCCGTGCCCGTGACCACCGGCGAGCGCCGGCGCGTTCTCGGGCACCGTACGGATCGGCTCGGTGGCGGGCTCGGCGGTGGGTTCGGGGGACCGGGAGGCGGTGCGCGACGACGTCGGCGTCCCGCTCGGCGGCGTCACCGGGCCGGCGCCCGGGCGCCCGTGGCGGCGGCCGGCTGCGGACCGGCCCGATGCGGGCGGCGATCCCGGCGCGTCGGTCGGCATCGGCCCATCGTGCCAACGCCGGGCCGCGCTCCCGCGACGAACGGCACTTTCGTCGGATAGGTTCCGACGAGAGTGCCGTTCGCTGCGGTGGGATGCTGCGGCGGGATGCGCTTGCCCTGACATCGAACGTGTGTTCGACTGTGCCTATGAGGTGGAGCGAACAGCGCGTGCTCGATGACGGGGTCGGGGCGACGCAGGCGCTCCCCGGCCTGCGCGGGTTGTTGAGGACGGTCCGGACGCCCGAGTTCGCGGGCACCGTGTTCCACGAGGTGGAGGCCCGGTCGGCGCTCAACCGCGTGCCCGGCTCGTCGCCGGTGCCGTTCCGGTGGACGGTCAACCCGTACCGCGGTTGCTCCCACGCCTGCGTCTACTGCCTGGCCGGCCCCACCCGCGTCCTCATGGCCGACGGCAGCACCCGACCGATCGCCGACCTGCGGGTGGGCGACGCGGTCGTCGGCACCGAACAGGGCCGCTACGTCCGCACCACCGTGCTGGCGCACTGGTCCACCCGCAAGCCGGCCTTCGCGGTCCGGCTGGCGGGCGGCACGGAGCTGGTCGGCAGCGGCGAGCACCGGTTCCTCACCGACCGCGGCTGGCGGCACGTCACGGGCGGCTGGTGCCGGTCGGGCCGGCGGCCTCACCTGGCGCCGGGCAGCCGCCTGCTGGGTCCCGGCCCGTGGCGCGCCGACACCCCGGATCGGGGGGCCGGGGCGCGCCGCGGCCCGGCCCGGCGCTCGTCGGCCTACCGGCAGGGCTACCTGTGCGGCCTGGTGCGCGGCGACGGGCCCGATCACGGCGCGTTCCCGTCCGGCCGGCTGGCGCTGGAGGCGCTCGGCCGCGCCCACCACTTCCTGGCCGACCAGCCGCTCGCGGCCGTCGCGGTGCCGGTCGGTGCCGGTGAGCCGGGCCGCATCCCACCGCCGCCCGGGCGCGGCGGCATCGCGCCCGTCGCGGAGGTCATCCGGTGGCCGGACGCGCCCGGTGACGAGTGGTGCGCCGGGTTCCTCGGCGGTGTCGTCGACGCGTGCGGCTCGGTCACCGCCGGTGAGCTGCGCCTCGCCCCGGGAGCCGACGAGGCGCTGGTCGGCCGCGTCGCGGGCGCCCTGCACCGGCTCGGCTTCCGCTTCGCCATGGAGCCGGGGCAGATCCGGCTGCTGGGCGGGCCCGCGGCGCTGCTGCGGCTCGTGCGCGTCGCCGATCCGGCCGTCGGGCGGCGCCGCGACGTCGGCGGGGCCGTGGTGGCCGGCGGGGCGGAGCTGGAGGTCGTCGACGTCCGCGCGCTCGGCGGCACGCTGCCGATGTACGACATCACCACCGGCACGGGCGATTTCGTGGCCGAGGGCGTGATCAGCCACAACTGCTTCGCCAGGAACAGCCACACCTATCTCGACATGGACGCCGGCGCCGATTTCGACGGCCAGATCGTCGTCAAGGTCAACGTCGCGCGCGTCCTGGAGCGGGAGCTCCGGGCGCCGAAGTGGGCGCGCGAGCCGGTCGCGATGGGCACCAACACCGATCCCTACCAGCGCGCCGAGGGCCGCTACCGGCTGATGCCGGGGATCATCGGCGCGCTCGCCCGCTCCGGCACCCCGTTCTCGGTCCTGACGAAGGGCACCGTGCTGACGCGCGACCTCCCGGATCTCGCCGCCGCCGCCTCCGACGTGCCGGTGGGGCTGGGGGTGTCGATCGCGCTGGTCGACCGGGATCTGCAGGCCCGCCTGGAACCCGGCACGCCGTCACCCGCGGCCCGGCTGGACCTCGTGCGGCGCATCACCGACGCCGGCCTGGCCTGCGGGGTGATGGTGGCGCCCGTGCTGCCGCTGCTCACCGACTCCGCCGAGGCCCTCGATGCCCTGCTCGGGCGCATCGCGGCGGCCGGCGCCACGGGCGCGAGCGTGCTCGCGCTGCACCTGCGCCCGGGCACCCGCGAGTGGTTCCTCGCCTGGCTGGCCCGGGAGTACCCGAAGCTGGTGGAGCCCTACGCCCGGCTCTACCGCCGCGGCGCCTACGTCGATCCCGCCTATCGCCGGGCGTTGGGCGAGCGGGTCGGGCCGCTGCTGCGCCGCCACCACCTGGACGGGAGCTTCCCGGTGCTCCGCGGCCAGGTGGGGCCCGAGCCGACGGCTGCTCCCGGTCCGGAGCAGCTGACCCTGTTGTGACGGCGCGTTCCGCGGGCTCGTTGCTGTCTGGTCGGCGTCCTGGGCGCGTTCCGCGGGCTCGATGCGGTTTCGACCGGGCGGCGGGGAAACCTGGTGGTCGGGTGCCCGGGGTGCCCGGATAGCCTCGCACCGTGATGCGTACCCACCCCAGTGGCACCTTGCGTGCCGAGCACGCCGGACAGACCGTGACCCTTGCCGGGTGGGTGGCCCGTCGCCGTGATCACGGTGGCGTGATCTTCATCGACCTCCGCGACTCCTCGGGCACCGCCCAGGTGGTCTTCCGTGAGGGGGAGATGGCCGAACGCGCGCACCGGCTGCGCTCGGAGTTCTGCGTGCAGATCACCGGTGAGGTCGTGCCGCGGCCCGCGGGCAACGAGAACCCCGAGCTGCCCACCGGCGCCATCGAGGTCACCGTCACGGAGCTGGTCGTGCTGTCGGAGTCGGCCCCGCTGCCGTTCCCGATCGACGAGCACAGCGAGGTCGGCGAGGAGATCCGGCTCAGGTACCGCTACCTCGACCTGCGCCGCAGCGGCCCCGCCGCCGCTCTCCGCCTGCGCAGCGAGGCCAACCGCGTCGCGCGCACGGTGCTGCACGACCGGGATTTCGTCGAGGTCGAGACGCCCACCCTCACGCGCTCCACCCCGGAGGGCGCCCGCGACTTCCTGGTGCCCGCCCGCCTGCGGCCCGGTTCCTGGTACGCACTGCCGCAGAGCCCGCAGCTGTTCAAGCAGCTGCTCATGGTGGCCGGCACCGAGCGGTACTACCAGATCGCGCGCTGCTACCGCGACGAGGACTTCCGCGCCGACCGCCAGCCCGAGTTCACCCAGCTCGACATCGAGATGAGCTTCGTCGAGCAGGACGACGTCATCGAGCTCGGCGAGACGGTCACCGCGGCGCTGTGGAAGGAGCTGGCCGGATACGAGATCCCGCGGCCGATCCCGCGGCTCACCTACGCCGAGGCGATGGCGCGCTACGGTTCCGACAAGCCCGATCTCCGGTTCGGGATCGAGCTCACCGACATGACCGAGTACTTCGCCGACACGCAGTTCCGCGTGTTCCAGAACCCGTACGTCGGCGCGGTCGTGATGCCCGGCGGGGGATCGCAGGCCCGCCGCACGCTGGACGGCTGGCAGGAGTGGGCCAAGCAGCGCGGCGCCCGCGGGCTCGCCTACGTGCTCATCGGCGAGGACGGCTCGGTCGACGAGCGCGGGCCCGTCGTCAAGAACCTGTCGGAGACCGAGCGCAAGGGCCTGGCCGAGGCCGTCGGCGCGGCGCCCGGTGACTGCATCTTCTTCGCCGCCGGCCACGCGTCCGACGCCCGCGCGCTGCTGGGCGCCGCGCGCGGTGAGATCGCGCAGCGATGCGGGCTGGTCGACGAGAGCGCGTGGTCGTTCGTCTGGGTCGTCGACGCGCCGATGTTCGAGAGGATCCGGGACGACAAGGGCACCGAGCTGGGCTGGACGGCCGTGCACCACCCGTTCACCTCGCCCAACGGCGACTGGATGGACCGGTTCGAGGAGTCGCCGGGCGAGGCGCTGGCGTTCGCCTACGACATCGTCTGCAACGGCAACGAGATCGGCGGCGGCTCCATCCGTATCCACCGCTCCGACGTGCAGGAGCGCGTGTTCGCGCTGCTGGGCATGGACGAGGCCGAGCAGCGGGAGAAGTTCGGCTTCCTGCTCGACGCGTTCGCCTACGGCCCGCCCCCGCACGGCGGCATCGCGTTCGGCTGGGACCGCATCTGCATGCTGCTCACCGGCGCCGACTCGCTGCGCGAGGTGATCGCGTTCCCGAAGTCCGGCGGCGGCTACGACCCGCTGACGGCCGCGCCCGCGCCGATCACGGCGGAGCAGCGCCGGGAGGCCGGCGTGGACGCGAAGCCGCGCCCCGCCTGACGTGCAGCACCTGCGGGTGATCACCCCGTCCGACCGGACGGACGCCGTGCGCGGTCTCCTGGTGGCCGAGCCCGGCGCCACGCACGTGACCGTGCTGTCCGGGGCGGCGGTCCAGCCGGTCGGTGACGTCGTCGAGGCCGACGTCACCCGCGAGGCGGTCGACGGCGTGCTGGCCGCGCTGTGCGAGCTGGGCGTCGACCGCTCCGGCGGCGTCACCCTGGAGACGATCGACACCACGCTGTCGGACCGGGCCGACGCCGCCGAGGAGGCCGTGCCCGGTGACCCCAACGACGCGATCGTGTGGGACGACCTGGTCGCGCGCACCGGTGAGGAGTCCCGGCTCTCGATCGGGTTCCAGGCGTTCCTCACCATCGCCTGCCTGCTGGCGGCGATCGGGGCGGTGACCGACTCCCCGGTCACCGTCGTCGGGGCGATGGTGCTCGGACCGGAGTTCGGGCCGCTCGCGGCGGTCGCGGTCGGCCTGGTGCTGCGCCGCGGCGACCTCGTGCGCCGCGGCGCGATCGCGCTGGCGGCGGGCTTCCCGCTGGCGATGGCCGTGACGGCCGTCGCGGCGGTCCTGTTCGACGCGGCCGGGCTCTTCGACACGGCGGCGCTGAACTCCCTGCAACAGACCGACTTCATCTACGAGGTCGGCTGGTTCTCCCTGATCGTCGCGCTGCTGGCGGGCGCGGCCGGGATGCTCGCGCTCACCTCGGCGAAGTCGGCGTCGCTGGTGGGGGTGTTCATCTCGGTCACCACGGTGCCCGCGGCGGCCTTCGCCTCGGTCGCGCTCGTCGAGGGCCGGTTCGACGAGGCGCTCGGCTCCGCGCTGCAGCTCGTGGTCAACGTCGTCGGGATCGTGGTGGCGGCGGTGGCCGTTCTCCTGCTCGCTCGGCGATCCGGAGCGCGCGGGCGGGGACAGCGGAGGCTCTCGGCGGGGTAAGGTCGATCACAATGGTTGACGACCTGGGCGGTATCCCCAGGCCGGTGCTCGCGGCGCTGGCCGCGGCGGAGCGGCTGCTCTCCCGCAGGGCCGGGGCCGGCGTCGTACTGGCCGATCCCGAGGACCTCGGCGGCAGCGACCGGTCGGTCGTCGCGCGGGCCCGCGTGGCCCGCAACCCGTTCTCGCTGCCGCGCACGCTCGTCGTCAAGCACTACCTCGGGGAGCCCGAACCGGGCCGTCCCGACCCGTTCCACTACGAGGTCGCCAGCTGCCAGCTGTTCACCGCGCTGCCGCTGGACGCCCGGCCGAGCCCGGTGCTGATCGCGCACGACCAGGCGGCCCGGCTGCTGGTCATGGAGGATCTGGGGCGCAGCTCCACGCTCGCCGACAAGCTGTTCGGGCCCGATCCCGAGGCGGCGCGGCGGTGCCTGCTGAGCTGGTCGCGCGCGCTGGGCCGGATGCAGGCCGCAACGGCCGGCCGGGAGAACGACTTCGGGGCGCTGCTGCGGCGGCTCGGCGAGCGCGCCTGGCGCGACCCCATGGCCGAGGACGCGCGCCTCGCCTTCGCCGGGGTCGCCGGCCTGCTCGCCGACGAGCTCGGCATCAGGGTCCCGCCCGCCGCCACCCAGGAGGCCCACGACACCGCCCGGCTGCTCGGCGGCACCCGCTACCGCGCGTTCAGCCCGTCCGACACCTGCCCGGACAACAACCTGGTCACCAGCCGCGGCGTGCGGTTCGTCGACTTCGAGTGGGGCTGTTTCCGCGACGTCGTGCTCGACGCCGTCTATTTCCGCGTGCCGTTCCCGGGCTGCGAGGCCAGCTACGCCCTGCCCGCCGGGATGGCCGAGACGATGCTGGAGACGTGGCGCGGGGAGATCGCGGCCGTCTGGCCCGACCTCGACGATCCCGACCTGCTGGAGCGGCGCCTGCTCGACGCCCAGCTGCTCTGGGTGTGGCTGTGCAC
>CAXTTN010000179.1:10097-12540 GCA_964247105.1 uncultured Pseudonocardia sp. | reverse complement strand
TCGGCGGCTGCGAGCACGATCCGGCTCCACAACACACCCGACGCGCTCGTCCTGCAACGTGCCCAGGACCCCAACTGCGCCCGTTCGCCATCGGACCGCACGATCACCTGCGGATGCGGGGACGGCATACCGCACCCCGACGACCGAGCAGGAACTTCCGACTCAGGACGCCAGGAGCGCGTCGGGCGTCAGCGCAGGCCGGTGCCCCGCGCCCGAGCGGTCTCGATCAACGTGGTCAGGAGCGTCGGGTAGTCGACGCCGGTGACGGCCCACATCCGCGGGTACATCGACGTCGGCGTGAAGCCGGGCATCGTGTTGACCTCGTTGACGGTCAGCGCGCCGTCCGGGCCGACGAAGAAGTCGACGCGCGCGAGCCCCTGGCCGTCGAGCGCGCGGAAGGCGGCGATCGCCATCTCCTGCAGCGCGGCGGTGGCGTCGTCGTCGAGCTTGGCCGGGATGTCGAACTCGCAGACGTCGTCGAGGTACTTGGAGGCGAAGTCGTAGAACTCGGCCCCGCCCACCACGCGGACCTCGGCCGGCAGGCTCGCGTGCACGGTGCCGTCGGGGTGCTCCAGCACGCCGCACTCGACCTCGCGCCCGACGATCGTGGCCTCCACGAGCACCTTCGGATCGTGCTCGCGGGCCGTGGCGATCGCGTCGTCGAGGGCGGCCCAGTCGGTGACGCGCGTGATGCCCATCGACGAGCCGGCCCGCGCGGGCTTGACGAAGACGGGCAGGCCGAGGCGCTCGCGCTGCTCGGGGGTCAGGGTGCCGGAGCGGAGGGTGACGAAGTCCCCGCCCGGCAGGCCCTCGGCGGCGAGCAGCTTCTTGGTGAACTCCTTGTCCATCGCCACCGCGCTGGCCAGCACGCCCGCGCCGACGTAGGGCACGCCCGCCAGCTCCAGCAGGCCCTGGATCGTGCCGTCCTCGCCGAACGGGCCGTGCAGCGCCGGGAAGACGACGTCGACGCCGGAGAACACCTCCCCCGCCCGCTCGCGGTCGAGCACGACGAGCCCGCCGCGGGTCGGGTCGCCGGGGAGCGCGAGCGCGGTGCGGGTGCCGTCGACCGACGGCAGGGTGTGGTCGGAGATGGCCAGCTCACGGGGATCGTCGGCGCCGAGCACCCACGCGCCGTCGCGCGTGATCCCGACGGGCACGACCTCGTACCGCTCGGGGTCCAGATGGGCGAGCACGCTGCCCGCCGACACGCACGAGATGGCGTGCTCGCTGCTGCGCCCGCCGAACACCACGGCTACGCGAACCTTGGTCATGGGCTCCGAGAGTAGGCCGGAGCGCACGCCCCACCCGGACCAACCCCGCGAGTCGACCTTCTCGACACGGAGAGGTCGCCGATCGAGCACGTGGCCCGGTGCCGGATCGGCACACATGGTGTGTTCGATCGGTCGACTCGCGGGGAGGGGTGGGTGTGACGGGACGGCGATCTCGGCGTGCTGCACCGTCAACTCGCGGTGAAGCGGTGCTCCAGGTCGGTGATCTCGGGCAGGCCGATGAGGTCGGTGAAGCCCTCGAACGTCGGGAGGCCGGCCATCGCCGCGGCCGGCGTGCCGTCCTGGCGGATCGTGGCGAGCACGTCCTGGATGGCGGCCGTGGCGGCCAGCAGCGTGCCGATCGGGTAGAGCACCAGCGAGAAGCCCAGCTCGGCGATCCGCTCCAGCGTGATGGGCGGGGTGCGGCCGCCCTCGGCCCAGTTGAACACCAGCGGGGCCACGTCCTGCAGCGAGGCGGCGACGCGCGCGATGTCGTCCTCGCTGGTGGGAGCCTCGACGAACAGCACATCGGCACCGGCGTCGGCGTAGCGGCGGGCGCGGGCGACCGCATCGTCGAGCCCGTGCACCGCGGCCGCGTCGGTGCGGGCGATGATCACGAAATCCGGGTCGTGGCGGGCGGCGACGGCGGCGCGGATCTTGCCGGCCATCTCGTCGGCGGGAACCACGGCCTTGCCGCTCATGTGCCCGCACTTCTTGGGCATCACCTGGTCCTCCAGGTGGATCCCGGCCACCCCGGCCTGCTCGTAGCCCTGGACCGTGCGGACCACGGTGATCGCGTTGCCGTAGCCGGTGTCGGCGTCGGCGATCACCGGGACGTCGACGGCGGCTGCGACGCGGCGGGCGTTGTCGATCATCTCGGTGCTGCTGAGCAGGCCGACGTCCGGCCGCCCGATCAGCGACGCGGTGGTGCCGAACCCGGTCATGTAGACGACGTCGAAGCCGGCCTGCTCGACGAGCCGGGCCGAGAGCGCGTCGTAGGCGCCGGGGGCCACGACCGGGCCGGTGCCCGCGAGGAGCTCGCGCAACCGGGCCCGGGGTGCGGACGGCCCCGACAGCAGCTCCCCCATGACCGACCCTCTCGACGTTTGTATGCAAACAGCGCCCTCAGGCCTGGACACCGTACCGCGCCGTCCCTACATTGCACACAATCATGG
>CAXTTN010000179.1:0-10087 GCA_964247105.1 uncultured Pseudonocardia sp. | reverse complement strand
ATCATGGTGACGCGAGCCTCGGAACGGGCGGTCGGTGCCGTGCGGGAGCTGATCCTGCACGGCGATCTCGCGGCCGGTGCACGGCTCGGCGAGACCGAGCTGGCCGAGCGGCTCGGCGTCAGCCGCACCCCGGTCCGGGAGGCCCTCACCCGGCTCGCGGCGGAGGGGCTCGTCGAGATCATCCCCAACCGGGGCGCGCGGGTGAGCAGCTGGACCGTCGCCGAGCTGGAGGAGGTGTTCGACCTCCGCGCGGCGCTGGAGCCCCGGCTCACCGCCCTCGCCGTTCCACGCGCGTCGGACGGCGACATCGACGAGCTGCAGGCGCTCGCCGAGGAGATGCTCGCGACCGGTGATCCCGGCCCCGGCCAGGACCTCGACGCGATCGTCCCGCTCAACCGGGCGTTCCACGCGCGGCTCGTCGCGCTCGCCGACCATCCCGCGATGGCCGGCGCGCTGGCCGGGGCGATCCACACGCCGATCGTGCTGCGCAACTTCCACGCGTACGACGACGCCTCGCTGCGTCGCAGCCTCCGCCACCACCTGGAGATCGTCGCCGCCGCGCGAGCGGCGGATCCGGCGTGGGCACAGGCGGTCATGACCGCACACATCCACAACGCCAGGACCGTGATGGTCCGCGTGGCAGCAGAAGGGACGGACGGATGAGCTACCGGCTCGGAGTCGACGTCGGGGGAACGTTCACCGACGTCCTGCTCGTCGAGGAGGCGAGCGGCGCGACCTGGCGCGCGAAGACCGCCTCCACCCCGCTCGACCAGGCCGTCGGCGTGCTGAACGGCATCGGCAAGGTGTGCGCCGAGGCCGGCATCGAGCTCAGCGACGTCGCCCAGGTGCTGCACGGCACCACGGTCGCCACCAACGCCATCCTGGAGGGCAAGGGCGCCACCGTCGGGCTGGTGACGACGAAGGGCTTCCGCCAGGTCCTGCAGATCGCCCGCTCGTACGTCCCCGGCGGGCTGGCCGGATGGATCATCTGGCCCAAGCCGGAGCCGCTGGCGGCGCTGGAGAACACCGTGGAGGTCGACGAGCGGATCGCGTCCGACGGAACGGTGATCCGCGAGCTCGACGAGGACGACGTCCGCGCCCAGCTCGGAAAGCTGTCCGGCATCGAAGCCCTGGCCGTCTCCCTGATCAACTCCTTCGCCGACGCGGCCCACGAGGGGCGGATCGCCGAGATCGCCGCGGAGGTGCTCCCCGGCGTGCCCGTCTCGCTGTCGTCGGACGTGCTACCGGAGATGCGCGAGTACGAGCGCACCGTCACGACCGTGGCGAACGGGTACGTCCAGCCGCAGGTCAAGCGCTACGTCGAGACGTTGTCGGCGCAGCTGCACGAGGGCGGGGTGCAGGGCGAGCTGGCCATCCTGCGCAGCGACGGCGGGCTGTCCTCGGCGTCCGCCGCCGTGAACGCGCCGGTGACGATGCTGCTCTCGGGACCGGCCGGCGGTGTCACGGGCGCGGTCTGGGTGGCCGAGCAGTGCGGCTACTCCGACCTCATCACGTTCGACATGGGCGGCACCTCCACGGACGTCGCGCTCGTCCAGGGCCTGACACCGCGCATCGGCCGCGAGACCAAGGTGGGCGACCTGACCGTGCGCGCGTCCAGTGTGGACGTCCGGACGGTCGGGGCGGGCGGCGGCTCGATCGCGCACGTCCCGGAGCTGACGCGCGCGCTGCGCGTCGGGCCGCAGTCGGCAGGCGCCGACCCCGGCCCGGCCGCCTACGGCAAGGGCGGCCTCGAGCCGACCGTCACCGACGCCAACGTCGTGCTCGGCTACCTCCCGCCGTCGCTGGCCGGTGGCGAGATCACCCTCGACGTGGCCGCGTCGCGGGACGCCGTGGACCTGGTGGCCAAGGCGATGGGGCTCGCGTCGCCCGAGCAGGCCGCAGCCGGGATCGTCGACATCGTCAACGAGAACATGCTCGGCGGGCTGCGGCTGGTCTCGGTGCAGCAGGGCTTCGACCCCCGCGACTTCGCGCTCGTCGCGTTCGGCGGCGCGGGACCGTTGCACGCCAACGCCCTGGGCCGCCTGACGGGCGCCTGGCCGGTGATCGTGCCGCCGTCGCCCGGGGTCCTGTGCGCGCTGGGCGACGCGACGACGTCCAAGCGGAGCGAGTCGGCGCGAACCGTGCTGCGCCGCTTCGCCGACCTCACCTCCGACGACCTGCGCACGCTGCTGGAGGAGCTGGCCGCCGAGGCGGGCGGGCGGCTGGCCGAGCAGGGCGTCGCAGCGGCCGAGCAGACCACGACCTACCAGGTCGACGTGCGCTACCACGGCCAGGGTTTCGAGATCCCGATCGACGTGCCCGCCCTCGACGGCGACGCGCTCGGCACGCTGGCCGCCGCGTTCGACGCCGAGCACGAGCGCCTGTTCTCGTTCCTGCTGACCACCGACCACGAGCTGGTCAACGCCCGGGCCACGGTGTCGGGGCCACGCCCGTCGGTGGCCGCGGTGACGCTACCACCGTCCGAGGGGCCGCCGACGCCGATCGACACCCACCCGATCCACGTGTCCGGATCCACGATGGACGCCCACGTCTACGACCGCGCGACGCTGCGCGCCGGGGACGTCGTCACCGGGCCGGCGATCGTCGTGGAGATGGACTCCACGACCCTCGTGCTCCCCGACCACGCGGCCACCGTGCACCCGTCCGGTTCCCTGTTGATCAACCCGTCGGAGGCCTGACATGGCACGCATCGTCGAGACCGCGACCGGTGTCGCGGAGAAGTCCGATGTGGACCCGGTGACCCTGGACCTCATCGAGAACGGCCTGCGCAACGCCCGCTACGAGATGGACGAGGTGCTGTTCCGGACCGCTCTCTCCCCCGGCATCCGCGAGCAGCACGACGAGTTCCCGCTGATCGGCGACCCCAGCGGGAAGATGGTGGTGGGCCAGTTCGGACTGTCCATCCCGGATTTCCTCGACGGGTTCGACGGCACCGTCGAGGAGGGCGACGTGCTCCTCACGAGCGACCCGTACGCCTGCGGCGCCGCGATCAGCCACGCCAACGACTGGCTGATCGTCGTGCCGATCTTCCACGAGGGGCGCGTCGTGGGGTGGGCGTCGATGTTCGGGCACATGTCCGACGTCGGCGGCAAGACGCCGTGCTCGATGCCCACCGACGCGCGCACGATCTACGAGGAGGGCGTCGTGATCCCGCCCTTCAAGCTGTACGCGAAGGGGAAGCTCAACGAGGACGCGCTGCGGATCATCCTCAACCAGGTGCGCATGCCGGACTGGAACCGCGCCGACCTCAACGGGCTGGTGGCCGCCTGCCGCACGGCGTCGCGTCGCGTGGTCGAGATGTGCGAGCGCTTCGGCACCGGGGTGTACCTCTCGGCGCTCGACGCGTTGCTGCAGCGCAACTACGACGCGATGAAGGTGCTGCTGTCGCTGGTCTTCGAGGAGGGGAAGACCCTCAGCTTCACCGACTACATCTGCGACGACGGCGTCGGCAACGGCCCGTACGAGCTGAAGCTCTCCCTGACCCGCACGGGCGAGAAGGTGCACCTGGACTTCACCGGGTCCAGCCCGCAGGCCGCCGGCCCCGTCAACTACTACATCAACGAGAACCTGACCCGGATGTTCTTCGGGATCTACATGATCACCGTGGCCGACCCGCAGATCCTGTGGAACGACGGCTTCTACCCGCTCGTCGACGTCACGATCCCGGACGGCTCCTACTGGAAGCCCAAGCACCCCGCCTCCCTCAACGGCCGCAACCACGGCATCGGGCGCGTGTTCGACCTGTTCGGCGGGCTGCTGGGGCAGACCAACCCGGCGCTGCTCAACGCGGCCGGCTTCTCGTCGAGCCCGCACTTCATGTACTCCGGCAACTACTCGGGCGGCGACCGCAAGGGCGAGTGGTTCCAGCTGTACTCGATCGGTTTCGGCGGCATCCCCGGCCGCCCGCTCGGCGACGGCCCGGACGGCCACTCGCTGTGGCCCAGCTTCGTCAACATCCCCTGCGAGTACCTGGAGTCCTACTACCCGCTGCGCATCGAGAAGTGGGAGACGATCGCCGACACCGGCGGCGCCGGCCTGCACCGCGGCGGCAACGGCGTCGACGTCGCGTACGTGTTCGAGGAGCCCGGTGAGATCGCGATCCACGACGACCGCTGGCTAACCTACCCGTGGGGGGTCAACGGCGGAACCCCCGGGGCCCGCGGGACGAAGTGGCTCGACCACCCCGACGGCACCCGCACGGTGCTGCCGTCGAAATGCCACGACGTGCCCGTGAAGCCGGGCGACGTGCTGCACTTCGTCACGTGGGGCGGCGGCGGGTGGGGCGACCCGCTGGAGCGCGACCCGGCGCTGGTGGAGCTGGAGGTGCGACGCGGGCTGGTGACGGCCGACGGTGCCCGCCGCTACGGCGTGGTCGTCGGCGACGAGCAGGCGACCGCGGCGTTGCGCGCCGAGATGCGCGAGAGCCGTCCCGCGGAGCTGCCGGTGTTCGACATGGGCCCGCCGCTGGAGGACATCCTGGCCAACTGCGAGGCGGAGACGGGCCTGCCGGCCCCGAGTCGACCGTCGTGGCGGTGAGCGAGCCCCCTCCCGAGTTGCAGCATGGTGGCTTCACTCCGATTTCGTTGGAGCACGGCCACCATGCTGCAACGGGGGGACCGCACGGGGCCGCGTTCTCGGGGCGGGTCGGGTGGGGTTCGGCGCCTGCGGTTCTCGTCATCGACCTCGTGCGGGCCTACACCTCCCCGGACGGGCCGTTCGCCCTGCCCGAGCCGGGTCCGGCCGTCGCCGCCACCGCGGCACTCGTCGACGCGGCGCGGGCGGGTGGCCGGCCGGTGGTCTGGACGGTCGTGCGCTACACCAGCGGGCTCGCGGACGGCGGGCTCTTCGTCCGGAAGGTGCCGGCGCTCGCGGCCTTCGCCGAGGACGCCGAGGGCGGCTGGGGCGAGCTCACGCTGCATCCCGCGGGCGGCGAGCCGGTGGTGGCCAAGCAGTACGCGTCGGCCTTCTTCGGCACGTCGCTGGCCGCGACCCTGCACGCGGCCGGGGTCGACACCGTCGTGATCGCCGGCGTGTCCACGTCCGGCTGCGTCCGCGCGACGGCCACCGACGCGCTGAACCACGGCTTCCGCCCCCAGGTCGTGCGGGACGCCTGCGCCGACCGCACCCTGGCCCTGCACGAGGGGAACCTGGCCGACCTGGACGCGAAGTACGCCGATGTGACCGCGCTCGACGAGGCCGTCGCCCACCTGCGGAGCTGATCGTCGAGCACGTGTCCGGCCGGGATCGCGGGCGATACCGGCTCGACGATCAGCTCCGGCTCCTCGAGTGGCCCGCTAGCGCCGGCGCGCCGGGCGACGCGTACCGATCCCGGCCAGGTGCAGGGCGACGCAGAGGAAGCCCGCCGTGATGAGGGTGGTGGCGGTGATCACGGAGATCCCGGCGAACCCGACGAGCTGGAAGAGCAGCGCGAGACCGAACAGCACTGCCGCGACGATGGCGACCATGGAACACGTCCTTCGGGTAGGGAGGGGAAGCGCGAAGGATGACCGGTTCCGCCCGTTCCCGCAGGCTCCGATGCCGACCTGTGACGTCCCGGGCCCGACCGTTCGCACCCGCAACCATCGGCACCGCGCGCCGACCAGGCGATCCGTGCTCCGCCCACCCGAAACGCCCACGGGACGGACGCCGCCCGCGCGACCCTGTCCGCATGACGATCCCCGACTCCGCCGACGCCCCCCTCCTGCTGACCGACGCCGACGTGCTCGCCCGCGTGCAGGCGCTGGTCGGCGCGGCCTGCACCGACCGCCAGCTGTGGATCATGTTCGTGGACGGCGACAACCGCCAGGCCCCCGTGGTGATGCCCGTGTCCGACATGCCCCGGGATCCGCCCACCGGCCTGCTCGACAACCTGGCCGGCGTGCTGCGCGGCGTGTACGGCGACCTCGCCACCGACCTGGGCCCCGGCTCGGTGATCCTCACGCTCGAACGCCGCGGCCCCGCCCACGCCGATCCGCGGGACCGGGCCTGGGCCGAGGCGCTGGTGCGCACCTGTCGCGCCGCCGCCGTCGGCCTGCGCGGCGTGTTCCTGAGCAGTGACGCCGGGGTGCGCCGGTTGGCCTGAGGAGGGCACACTGCCCGGGTGGACCTCGACCCCGTTCGCCGCATCGTGGCGCAGGACGCCGGCCTCGCGAGCGTGGCCGTCGTGCGCGCCGACGGCACGCCGCACACCTCGCTCGTCAACGCCGGGGTGCTCGACCACCCCGCCACCGGCGTGCCGGTGGTCGGCTACGTCACCTACGGCCCGGTCAAGCTGCGCAACCTCCGCGCCCGCCCGGCCACCTCGATCCTGTGGCGCGCGGGGTGGCGGTGGGCCGGCGTCGACGGGCCCAGCGAGCTGATCGGGCCCGGCGACACCGGTGCCGAGGAGCTGCGCCTGCTGCTCCGCGCGGTGTTCACCGCGGCCGGCGGCACCCATGACGACTGGGACACCTACGACCGCGTCATGCGCGAGGAGGGCCGCGTCGCCGTCCTCGTGGAGCCGGTGCGGATCTACGGCAACGCCTAGCTGCGGCTGAGCAGCGAGCGCGCGAAGAAGGCCAGGTTGGCCGGGCGCTCGCCGAGCCGGCGCATGAAGTAGCCGAACCACTCCGTGCCGTAGGGCAGGTAGACGCGCACGGCCTCGCCCTCGGCAGCGAGCGCCACCTGCGCGTCCGGGCGCACCCCGTGCAGCATCTGCAGCTCGTAGGGCCGGCCGTGGCCGAGGTGGCGGGCGATCGCGATCAGGCGCGGGTCGTGCGTGGCGACCATGGGCAGTCCGGCGCCGTCCATCAGCACCCCGAGGCAGCGGACGTAGGACAGGTCCACCTCGCCGCGCCGCCGGAACGCGACCGACGACGGCTCGTCGTACGCGCCCTTGCACAGCCGCACCCGCGAGCCGGGCCCGGCGAGGTCGCGGCAGTCGGCCTCGGTGCGGCGCAGGTGGGCCTGGAGCACGGCGCCGACCCACGGGAAGTCGACGCGCAGGTCGCGCACGGCCGCCAGCGTGCGGTCGGTGAGGGTGTGGTCCTCCATGTCGACGGTGACGGTGGTGCCGGCGGCCGCCGCGGCCTCGCACACCTGCCGCGCGGAGTCGAGCGCGATCTTGTCGGCGTCGGCGGGCAGCCGCTGGCCGAGCGCGGAGAGCTTCACCGACACCTCGACGCGCGCCGCGAGCCCCTCCTCCCCGATCCGGCGCAGCAGGCCGACGTAGGCGGCGGCGGTCGCGTCGGCGCGGTCGCGGTCGGTGGTGTCCTCGCCCAGGTGGTCGATCGTGACGAGCCGGTCGGCGGCCAGCTCACGGGCCGTGGACAGCACGGCGTCGTCGTCGGTGCCGGCGACGAACCGGCTGACGAGCCCGTCGAAGGGGCCGGACTCGACCGCGGCGCGGACCCCGGCGGACCGGGCGGCGGCGTGCAGTGTCGACCTCAGCATGCGACAACGGTAGGCCGCCCCGTCGAGGCGAGCCTTGTCGGAACGGACAACATAGGAGGACAGTCGTCGTCCGTGACCACTACACTGCGCCACCTGCTCGCCGCCCTCGGCGAGCCGCTCGTGGAGCTGCTCGGCGCCCCGGCCGGGCTGGACGTCGCGGTGACCGGGCTGGCCATCGTCGACCCCGACGACGCGCCCGACGAGCACCCCGGCCAGCTCGTGCTCGTGATCGGCGCCCGCGGCCGCGACGCCGTCCGGACGGTCCGCACGGTCGCCGGCCGGGGCGCGGCGGCCGTCGCGGTCAAGACGGGTGACGCGCCGGAGCCGCTCCGGGCCGCCGCCGCGGAGGCGGGGGTCGCGCTGCTGGGTGTCGGGCCCGACGTGCGGTGGCAGCGCCTGGAGTCGCTCACCCGCGCGGTGCTCGACGAGGGCGACCTCCCCGACTCCGACGGGCCGGGCGACCTGTTCTCCCTGGCCCAGACGGTCGCGCTGCTCACCGGCGGCATCGTCAGCATCGAGGACACGGCGAGCCGGGTGCTCGCGTACTCCCGCTCCGACAGCGACGCGGCACAGGTCGACGAGCTGCGCAGGCTCTCGATCCTGGGCTGGCAGGGGCCGAGCGACCACCTGCGGCTGCTGCGCGAGTGGGGCGTGTTCGACCGGCTGCGCGCCGGCGAGGACGTGGTGCACGTCGACGCGCGCCCCCAGCTGGGCATCCGGCGGCGGCTCGCGATCGGGATCCACGCCGGCCAGCGGGTGCTCGGCACGATCTGGGTGCAGGAGGGTGCCGCGCCCTTCTCCGAGCGCGCCGAGGACGTGCTGCTCGGTGCGGCTCGGGTCGCGGCCGGGCAGATCGTCCGTCAGCGCGGGCGCTCGGCCGGGGCGCGCTGGAGCCAGGAGCTGGTGGCCGGGCTGCTCGACGGGCCCGCGAACGCGGACCTGGTGGCGGGAACCTTCGGATGGGACGTGCGCGCGCCGGCGCTGGTGGTGGCGTTCGGGGTGCAGAGGGGGGGCGCCGTCCGGAAAGGGAGCGCCGCCCCCGAGCTGGGCGCCGCCGAGCTGACCGACGTCGTGTCGGTGCACGCCGCCGGCTACCGCCGCGCCGCGCTGACCGCCGCCCGCGGCACCCGGGTCTACGCCGTGCTCCCCGACGTCCCGCACGAGCGGCCCGAGCCCGCGTTGGTGGCGATGTGCACCGAGGTCGCGGAGCGCATCGCGAGCCGGACGGGCGCGCGCGTGCAGGCCGGGATCGGGTCGGCGGTCGCCGGGCTCGCGGCGGTGGCGGCGTCGCGGGCGGAGGCCGATCGGGTGCTCGACGCCATGCCGCCGGGCACGAGCGTGGCCGTGTTCGCCGACCTGCGGGCCGAGGTGCTGCTCAACCAGACCCTCGCCCTGCTGGAGGCGAGCCCCGACCTCCGCGACCCGGCCGTCGAGCGGCTCGTCGCCTACGACCGGGATCACGGCACGGAGCTGGTCGGCTCGGTGGTGGCGTGGCTGGACGCGATGGGCGACGTCCGCGCGGCCGCCGACCGGCTGACCGTGCACCCCAACACCCTGCGGTACCGGGTGCGCCGGGCGGTGGCGATCGGGAGCCTGGACCTGGCCGATCCGCGGACCCGGCTGATGCACCACCTCCAGCTGCTCGCGGCTGTCCGATCGGACAAGCCGATGGCAGCTTCGTCATCGTCCAGAACGAATCCCGATCGCGGCCCCGGTTCCTAGGCTCGCCCCATGGACGCCGTCACCAGCCCGCCCGCCCCGCGCAACGAACCCGTCCGCGACTACGCCCCCGGCTCCGCGGAACGCGCCGGCCTGCAGGCCGCCCTCGCGGAGCTCGGCGGGGAGCAGCACGAGCTCACGGTGACCATCGACGGCGCCCGGCACATGGCCGGCGGCACGCGCATCGACGTGGTCGCCCCGCACGACCACGCGCACGTCCTGGGCGTCACGGCGAACGCCGGCCACGAGGACGCGAAGGCCGCTGTCGAGTCGTCGCTGCGGGCCGCCCCGATGTGGCGCGACCTGCCCTTCGACGAGCGCGCCGCCGTGCTGCTCCGGGCGGCCGACCTGCTGAGCGGCCCCTGGCGCCACCGCCTCAACGCCGCGACGATGCTCGGCCAGTCCAAGACCTGCTACCAGGCCGAGATCGACGCCGCCTGCGAGCTGGCCGACTTCTGGCGCTTCAACGTGGCGTTCGCGCGGCGCATCCACGAGGAGCAGCCCACCAGCGCACCCGGGGTGTGGAACCGGCTCGACTACCGGCCGCTCGAGGGCTTCGTCTACGCGATCACCCCGTTCAACTTCACCGCGATCGCCGGCAACCTCCCCACCGCACCCGCGCTGATGGGCAACACGGTGATCTGGAAGCCCTCCCCCACCCAGGGCCTCGCCGCGCACCTGACGCTGCAGCTGCTGGAGGAGGCGGGCCTGCCGCCGGGCGTGATCAACCTGCTCACCGGCGACGGCCGCGACGTCTCCGAGGTGCTCCTCGCCGACCCCGCGCTCGCCGGCATCCACTTCACGGGCAGCTCGGCGACGTTCCAGCACCTCTGGGGCCAGGTCGGCGCGAACATCGGCCAGTACGCCACCTACCCGCGGCTGGTCGGCGAGACCGGCGGCAAGGACTTCGTGCTCG
>CAXTTN010000178.1:0-12578 GCA_964247105.1 uncultured Pseudonocardia sp. | reverse complement strand
CCAGGGCGTCGACCCAGGCGGCCAGGGGTTGCTCGCCCGACAGCCCGGCCAGCACCGACCCCAGCCGCGCGACGAACTCGGCGAGGCTCCCGATGCGCTCGGTGTCGCCGGACTCCAGCTCGTCGAGCGGGAGGGCCGTGCCGAGCCAGGCGTGATCGGCGCCCGACATCGTGACCCCGAGCAGCAGCCGGTCCAACCCCGCCGCCCAGGTGTTCTGCGCGAAGCCGTCGAGCCGCCACCGCGACCGGTGCGCCCCGTCCAGCCCCCAGCGCACCCCGGCCGCCGCGGCCAGCTCGCGCAGCCGGTCCAGATCGTCGTCGTCGAGCCGGAACCGCAGCCGCACCGGCGCGGACGCGAGCAGATCCAGCACCTCGGACGCCGTGAGCCGCGCCTCCGCCAGCTCCAGCAGCCGCGAGACCGTGTCGAGCAGGGGGTTGAGCTGGCGCAGCGCACGATCGGCCAGCCGCACCGCGAGCTGCCGGCCGGGGTGGGCTCCGGGAGGGTTCTCGCCGGCGCCGAACGCGGCCGACACGAGCGGCGCGAACGTCTCGATGTCCGGGCACATCACCGCGATGTCGCGGGGCTCCAGGGTGGGATCGGCCGCGAGCAGCCCGAGGATGCTCTCGCGCAGCACCTCGACCTGACGGTCGGGGCCGTGGCAGGAGTGCACCTGCACGCTGTCGTCGCTGGTGTCGAGGAGCAGCTCGCCCGCGGGCGTGCGGTCGTCGCGCAGATCGCGCTGCAAACGGCCCAGCAGCGTGGCCGGGCGATCCGGGCCTGGGTGGTGGTGATCCACCAGGCCGGACGCGGCGACCGCGAGCCGGACCTGCAGCTCCCGCACGTCGCGGCCCAGCGAGGCGAGCAACGGATGGGCGGCGATCGCGGTGGGATCGGCCGCCCGCCGCGGGACGGTCGACGGCGGGGTGACGCGTTCCCACAGCGCGGGTGAGGGGTGGGCCAGCCACAGGTGGACGTCGCGGTGCTCGGCGAGCGCGGCGACCACCGCCAGCTCGTCGGCGCCCAGACGGGTGGGCCCGAACAGCGACAGCCGCGGCGGCAGCCCTGTGACCTGCGGCTCGGCGCGCAGCACGGCACACGCCGTCTCCAGGCGCTCGGCCGGGCCGGGCACCCCGATGCGGGACCGCAGCCGCCGCCACAGCTCCGGTTGCCAGGCCAGATCGGCCGGGACCCGGTCGCGGCCGGCCAGCCAGCCGCGCACCATCTCCGGCCGGTACGCGGCGTAGGACGCGAACAGCTCGGCCAGCCGCCGCGCCGTGGCGTAGCGGCGGCCGCGCCGATCCCCGTGCAGGTGGGCGCCCAGCGGCGCGCACCAGGCCTGCCCCGCGCTCTCGTCCACCACCTCCAGCAGCGGCCACACCGAGCGCTCCGGGCGCCACGGATCCTGCGCGGGATCGACACCCGCCGCGGCGGCGACCGCGTCCGCGACGACGGCGCCGGGGGAGGGGAACGCCACCCCGGCGCAGACCCCGTCGGCCTGCCCGCCCGCCGCGCCCAGCCGGTGCGACAGGCGCTGGGCGAGCCAGCGCTCCACGCCCTTGGCCGGGACGGCCACCACCTCCGTGGCGAACGGATCCTCCAGCGGCTCGGCGAGCAGGCGGCCCAGCGCCCCGGCGAGCGTGTCGGCCCGCTCCGCGCGGTGCACCTGCAAGGTCATGGACGACAAGCTAGGGGCTGGGCCCGACGGTCCCGGATGCGGGAGCCGTGCCTGTCCACATGTCACGCACAGTGATGGCCCGCAGAGAACGACACGATGGTGGTATCCCTTTTCCCCGCGGATAACGGAAGGGTGGCCCGCGAGCGATCTCCGGATAGATCCGCGACGAAGGAGGCCGACATGCACGACGCCACGAGCGGGCCCGCCCAGGCACCCACCGGGCCGGCCGTTCCCCAGCAGCGGGGCGTTCGCGACGCCGCGCGGGCCGAGGTCCTCCTGCGCTACGCACGGCTCGCCACCAGCGGCCGGCCCGTCTTCTGCACCCCGAGCCGGGCCGAGATCGCCGGCGCCGTGCCGCTGCGGCAGGGCCGCGGCACCAGCGGCAAGGTCATCTACGGCACCCGCGAGGACGCCGAGGACGCCGCGCGGGAGCTGGAGCTGCTGGGCGCCAACAAGCTGCGCGCCTACCGATGCAGCCGGTCCCGCAGCGGCCACTTCCACCTGACGACCGACACCACACGGTCCTCGGCGCTCCCGCTGCACCTGCGCATCCCGCAGCAACGCCTCTCGGCCTAGTTGTCCACAGTCACGCACAGCAACCACCGCCGCGGTGGCCCCGGTTCGCAGCAGGGCCACCCTGCTGCGGCTCAGGCGGACTCGGCCGCCGCCGGCGCCCCCGGGACCGCCGGGAGGCTCGGGTTGGTCGTGCCCAGCGGGCGGGTCGCGGCCGGGGCCAGCGGCAGGTCGATCACCGTCGCGCTCGCGTTGTCACCGGCCCCGCCCAGCAGCGCCGTGTCGGTGAGCGCGCGGGCCGCGGCCGCGCAGTCGGGCGCCCGGTCCAGCAGCGCCGCGATCTCCGCGTCGCCCAGCTCGTGGTGCACCCCGTCGGTGAGCAGCGCGAGGCGTCCGTACCCGGGTGGCACGTCGCGGTGCCCGAGCGTGCCGACGCTCGCGCGGGCCACCGTCTCGGTCACCACGTTCTCCCAGCTGCGCGGCGGCGTGCCGCCGGCATCCCGGACGGCCTGGGCGGCGGTCTGGTCGGCCGTCAGCTGCCGCAGGACCGCCCCGTCCCAGAGGTAGGCGCGGCAGTCGCCGACCCACGCGATCTCGCACCGGCCCGGGCGGACGGCGGCCACGACCATCACCGTGTCGCCGTCGGCGTCGCGCAGGCGGACGGCCGTACCGGCGGCCAGCAGCGCGGCCACCGCACCGTCGTGGGCGGCCATCGTGGCGGCGGTGTCGGCGGCGAGCCGGGCGGCGGCCGCGGCACCGGCGGAGTCGCCGATCCCGTCCGCGACCGCGACGCCCAGCCCGTCGGGCCCGCGCTGCACCGCGATCGCGTCGGCCGCGTGCCGTCGTCGGCCCCGGTCGCTCGCGGAGCCCGTGGCGGGACGGGCGGTGCCGGTACGGACGGTGCCGGTACGGACGGTGGCGGGACGGACGGTGTCGGCGGGCACGGCGGGCCTCCTCTGCGCTTCCCCTCCAGCGTGCGACGCGATACTGGGAGGAACCTGTGACACCGCCGTGAGCTGCGTGACATCCCGGCGGTTACGGTCGGCGCGTGGAGAGAACCGTCGTGTTCGACCTCGGTGAGGTCCTCGTCTCGTCGGCCGCGGTGCTCCCGCAGCTCGCCGCGGAGCTGGACGTCACCGAGGAGGCGCTGGCCGCCGCGTACTGGCCCCCGCGCCTGCCCTACGACCTGGGAAAACCGTCCGACGCCTACTGGAGCGCGGTGGCGTCCGCGCTGGGCCGGGATCCCGAACCCGCGTTGCTCCAGCGGATGGAGGACCTCGACTCCGCCAAGTGGTCCACCCTGCCCCCGCACAGCGCCGAGCTGCTGCACCGTCTGGCGTCCGACGGCGTCCGGCTCGGGGTGCTCTCCAACGCCCCGGCGCCCCTCGCCGCGGCCGTGCGCGCCGCGCCGTGGAGCGCCGCCGTCGCCCGGCTGGTGTTCTCCGCCGACATCGGCCTGGCCAAGCCCGATCCGGCGATCTACGCCCACGCCGACTCGGTCTACGGCACCCGGCCCGAGCAGGTGGTCTTCTTCGACGACCGCGCCGACAACGTCGCCGCCGCCCGCACCCACGGCTGGGACGCCCACGTCTGGGTGGATCCGGGGACGGCGCTGGACGTACTGGGCTGAACCGCCGTCCGGTGGCAGGGTGAGCACGTACCGCCCGAGACAGACCAGGAGACGCCGATGTCGATCGACCCCCGTGCCGGAACGCCTGCCCAGCCGGGCGATCTCGTCGACGTGGAGAAGCTGCTCGCCGCGTACCACGACCGCCACCCCGACCCCGCCGAGAAGGCCCAGCGGGTGGCGTTCGGGACGTCGGGGCACCGCGGCTCGTCGCTCTCCACCACGTTCAACGACGACCACATCGCCGCCACCAGCCAGGCGATCGTCGAGTACCGGGCCGCGCAGGGCACCGACGGACCGCTCTACGTCGGCCGCGACACCCACGCGCTCTCCGAGCCCGCGTGGGTCACCGCGTGCGAGGTGTTCGCCGCCAACGGCGTGCATGTCCTTGTCGACGCCGCCGACGGCTACACACCCACCCCCGCCGTCTCGCACGCGATCCTGCAGTACAACCGCGGCCGCACCGGCGGCCTGGCCGACGGCGTGGTGATCACGCCCTCGCACAACCCGCCCGCCGACGGCGGCTTCAAGTACAACCCCACCCACGGCGGCCCGGCCGACACCGACGCCACGAGCTGGATCGCTAACCGCGCCAACGAGCTGCTGGTGTCCGAACTGGACGGTGTGCTGCGGAGGTCGCTGGACCGCAACGGGTTGGGCCGCTACGACTTCCTCGGCGAGTACGTGGCCGACCTGCCCGGTGTCGTCGATCTCGACGCGATCCGTGCGGCGGGGGTGCGCATCGGCGCCGATCCGCTCGGCGGTGCGAGCGTGGCGTACTGGGGCGCGATCGGCGAGAAGTACGGCCTCGACCTGACCGTCGTGAACCCGGACGTCGATCCGCAGTTCGGGTTCATGACGCTCGACTGGGACGGGAAGATCCGCATGGACTGCTCGTCGCCGTACGCGATGGCGTCACTGGTGGCGGGCAAGGACCGCTACCAGATCTCGACGGGCAACGACGCCGACTCCGACCGGTACGGCATCGTCACCTCCGACGCCGGGCTGATGAACCCCAACCACTTCCTCGCCGTCGCCATCGGCTACCTCTACGCGAACCGGCCGGGCTGGCCGGGCGACGCGGGCATCGGCAAGACGGCCGTCAGCTCGTCGATGATCGACCGGGTGGCCGCGGACCTCGGCCGGACGCTGGTGGAGACGCCCGTCGGCTTCAAGTGGTTCGTGCCCGGCCTGATCGACGGCTCGCTGGGCTTCGGCGGGGAGGAGAGCGCGGGCGCGTCGTTCCTGCGCCGCGACGGCGGCGTGTGGAGCACCGACAAGGACGGGATCATCCTGGCGCTGCTGGCGTCGGAGATGCTGGCGGTGACGGGGGAGAGCCCCTCGCAGCGCTACGCGGCGCTCACCGAGCGCTTCGGCGCCCCCGCCTACGCCCGCATCGACGTCGCCACCACGCCGGAGGCGAAGGCCAAGCTCGGCAAGCTCTCGGCGAGCGACGTGACGGCGGAGGAGCTGGCCGGCGAGAAGATCACCGCCCGGCTCACCGAAGCGCCCGGCAACGGCGCCGCACTGGGCGGGCTGAAGGTCGTCACCGAGGGCGGCTGGTTCGCCGCGCGCCCGTCGGGAACCGAGGACGTGTACAAGGTCTACGCGGAGAGCTTCCACGGCCCCGACCACCTGAAGCGCATCCAGGAGGAGGCGCAGCAGGTGGTCACGGCCGCCCTGAGCTGAGCGCGAGTCGACCTTCTCAGCACGGTGAGACCGCCGATCGTGCACGTGCACGATCGGCGGTCTCTGCGTGTCGAGAAGGTCGACTCGCGGGGGTGGGAGGGTCGGCTCAGCTCATCGACGCGCCGGCCGCGGGCGGCGTGGCGCTCGTCCGCGCGGGCGCGTCGTCGTGCGACGACTCGTCCAGGGCGAAGGTCGGGTCGTCCGCGAACGACTTGGCGCGGGCGATCTTGTAGATGAGCAGGCCGTAGAGCGCCTTGGCGAGGATGTCGGCGATGGAGTAGCCGGCCTGCTTGGCCACCCAGGCGTCGGCGCCGTCGAACCCGATGAGCGGGAAGAGGTAGGCGATCGGGTAGACCCCCCACGTCGCGAACAGCAGGATGCGCATCCGGCTGATCGTGGAGCGGACGGACGCGGGCTGGCGGTCCAGCGACTTGGTCAGCTCCACGAACAGCACGTACAGGATGTACAGGAACGGGATCGTCGACAGCCCGCCGAAGACGAACCGCTCGAAGTTGTCGCCGCTGACCTCACCGGGGTAGCCCAGCGCGATCATGAGAGCGGACGCCGGGATGAGCCGGACGAGCAGCGAGGTCTGCAGCTTGCGGGCCAGGGCCAGCACCACGATGAGCTCGAGGAGCAGCAGCGGCACCGTGAGCAGCCAGTCGACGTAGCGGTAGCCCTCGTTGAACGACAGGCCGGGCGCCTGCGTGTAGGTCCCGCGGCCCCCGGGGGCGTCGGTCACGAAGGCGGCCTTGAAGGAGTCGAAGATCCGGAAGTAGTGGTAGGCGGCGATCCCGCAGACGATCGCCGACACGACGATGGCCTGCCGGTAGCGGGCCAGTACGCGGGGTTGGGCGACGAGCAGGTAGAGCGCGGTGAACAGCTGGGCGGCGATCACCAACGAGAGCAGGTTGTAGACGGTGTCGAACTGACCTTGTGTCAGTTGCTCGGGAATCATCTCGGGCCTCCGAAGCCTCTTTGCTGCGTGACGGAACCGCCGACGGCCGCGCCGCAGTACCCGTGACCTGCGGACACGGGTTTCTCGGTGGCTCACCGGTGGTGCCCGCACAGCATGGGCCCACGGCGACGATGCCGCGAGTCGAACAATGTTTGGCGCGGTTTGGCCGCGCGCGACGCCGGGGTCGCGCGGATACTCCGGCCATGGCTTCCTCCGCGCCGGCCCCGCCGTCCCCGCAGCGGGTGGACGCCGTGCGGACGACGGCCGTGTGGTCCCGGTGCGTCGCGGTGACCGCGCTGGCGGGCGGCGGCGTGGTCGCGGCGCTGGGGCCGTCGGCGTCGTGGACCCCGGTGGCGGTGCTGGCGGTCGCCGGCGTCGGGTTCGTCGCGGGGATGCCGCACGGGGCGGTGGACCACGTCCTGATCAGCCGGGCGACCGGCCGGCCGCTCCCGGCCGTCGCCGCGGGCTACGCCGCGCTCGCCGCGGTGGTGTGGGCGTCGCTGCGCTGGGGAGGGCCGGTCCCGCTGCTGGCCGTGGCCGCCCTGAGCGTCGTCCACTTCGGCATGGGTGAGCTCGACGCCCACCGGGACGGTCGCGCCCCCCGGCCCCTCCTGGCCGTGGCGGCGGCCGTCGCCGCGACCGGGGCGCTGCTGCTGCCGCTCGCCCGGTCCGGCGCCGACATGCACGACGTCGCCGTGGCGTTGTCGCCCGCGCTCGGTGCGGCCATCGGTTCCGGCGGTTTCCGGATCGCGCTCGCCGCCGTCTGGGCGGTCGCCGCGTGCGTGACCGGTGTCGCGGCGCTGCGGGCCGGCCGCACAGCGGTGGTGCTGGACGTCGTCCTCGTCGGGGCGATGGGTGCGCTGCTGCCGCCGCTCGTGGCGTTCGCGCTCTGGTTCGGCGCCTGGCACGCGCTGCGCCACGCGGGCCGGCTGCTCACCGTCGAGCCCGGCAGCGCCGCCCTGGTGGCGGCCGGCCGGACCGGGGACGCGGTGCGCAGGCTGGTGCGGCTGGCCGCGGTCCCGTCGATCGCCGCCGTCGTGACGCTGGCCGCGATTGCGGGCTTCGCCGCCACGGCGGCCGACCTGACCGGCGCCGTGGCCGAGGCGCTGCGGATCCTGCTCGCGTTGACCGTCCCGCACATGCTCGTGGTGCTCGGGATGGACCGCCGGGCCCGGTTCAGGACCGGCGACCTCAGCGTGTCGAGACGGTCGACTCGCGGGGGGCGTGGCGGTCGGCGTCCGTGACGGGGGCGCCCTGGCCGAACAGGGCGGCGAGGGCGATCAGTGCCGCGAGGACGGCCACCACGGCTCCCCAGTCGTGGTGGCCGTCCCGGGCCGCCGTTGCCGGCGCGGGGTTGGCTCGTTGGAGGTTCAGCGGGGGTGCATCGCGCTGCATCGGCACCGCCGGGAACCTCGGTGCGTCATGCTCGTACACGATACTCCCGCGGGGGCGTTCCTGGGCGGTGTTTTCACCGTCCACAGTGGTAGTCGGTCCACCCGCCCCGAACGTGACCGGTGGGGACCGACGTTCGTCAGATCTGATGAAGATCTACGGCCGGCGGATGCGGGCGTCGCACTCCACGGGAGCCAGCGGTGACCGGCGCTGCCGCGGCACCTCGCGCCGCGGCGTGCCCGCGCGCGAGAGCGCGAACAGCGCCAGCCGGCGGTGCCGGGGATCCTCGGCCCGCTGCAGGTACCGCAGGATCTCCTGGGCGGCCGCGCGGCGGTTGCGGGCGTCGACCCAGGCGCCCAGCTCCGCCTCGGCGACCTCGGCGCGCAGGCGCTCGCACTGCACGAGGACGTACTCGAGGTCCTCGTCGGCGAACTCGCCCACCAGGGGTGCGTGCACGCCCTGCTCGGTCAGCATCTCGTGCACTGCCCACAGCCCGATCGGCGTGAGCGCCACCAGCGTCGGGTCCGGGTCGTCGCGGCCGGCCAGCGCGATGAGCTCGTCGTGGTTCTCGCCGTCGAGACTCTCCTCGAGATGGACCGCGCCGAGCAGCTCCAGCGCGTCGAGGAGCGCGGTGACGTCGCGGCGCCACAGCCGCTGCTCGACGTCACCGGCCAGGTCGTCGACGACGCAGCCCATCCGGTCGTTGACGGCCTCGCGCACCGCGCGGTGGAACCGCTCCACGGGGATCGGGTCCCCGCCCGCCGCGTAGAGCTGCTGCAGGAGCATCGGGAACGCCTCGCCCAGGCTCATCCCGAACAGTGACGGCGCGCCGAACACGTTGGAGCCACCGAAGTGCTCGCCGATGCCCCCGACGGCCTCGAACGCGCGCCGCCACATCTCGATCGGACGGCTCAGCAGCGGCGCGGATCCCTTGACCTGCACCAGCCGCCCGTGCACGACCCGCACGAGCCGCGCCTGCCGCGCCCACGCCATGAGCAGCGTGATCTCCGGGAGGTCGTCGCCGGTGCGGGCGCGGTCGCGGGAGAAGTGGTCGAGGTCCAGCGCGTCGGCGACGGCGCGGGCGTCGCCGAGGTGCAGCCGCCCGTCACGGGTGAGCGCGCGGCCCGCCCGCACCCAGCGCGTGAACGCGCGCAGCCGGGCGAGCGCGACGCTGGAATCGGCGGCCGCGAGCATCGCCGCGGCTCCCGGCAGCAGCACCGGCGGCAGCCTGTGGTCGACGGGCGCCGGCTGCTCGGCCGCCTGCCGTGCCACGATCTCGCCGAGCGCGGCCCGGTCGACCTGCACCTCGCCCGCGTCGACCTGCCGCAGGAACCGCGCGACCGCCGTCGGGTCGGCGGTCGGCACCCCGTGGCGCAGCATCTGCACGGCCCAGAACGTGCCGAGGTCGTGGTTGCGCTCGTCGTCGAGGGCGTCGTGCAGCGCGGGCGTGGAGTCGATCACCTGGGCGTGCAGCTCGGCGGGCCGGTCGGAGCGCGAGTCGAGCCAGTCGTGCTCGGTGAGGAACCCGATGAGGGCGTGCAGCGCGGCCGGGACGGCGTCGCGGTCGTCCTCGAGCAGCGCGACGGTGCGCGGGAACCAGACGGCCAGCGCGTCGGCGACGTGGGCGCGGGTCCAGTGGGCGAGCCTGCCGTCGACGCTGTGCTTGTGGTCCAGGGCCGCCGCGACGAGCGACGGTTCCGCCTCCATGCCGCGGCGGCGGGCCCAGGCGACGATGTGCAGGCGCAACCGATCACGGACGGAGGAGTACCCGTCCATGTCGTCGGGGCCGAACACGAGTCGCACTCGTCCCACCTTCTCAGCACCGGCCCGGCCCCGATCGAGGGGGGAGGGTGGTCGTCGGTGACCGGATGTGCTGCGTCAGCGGGCGGCTCGTGGCCCGCTGGCGCGGTGGACCACCGCCGGTGGCAGGTTGGCCCAGACGGTACGGCTGGTCGCCACGTCGGTGAAGTGGATCCGCAGGTCGGCGAGCTGGCGGCGGGCCGGGGGAGCCCAGCGGGTCCACGTGTAGGCGAACTGGGTGAACACGCCGTGCGGCGCGAGCGCGGCGGTGATGGCCGCGTGCAGCTGCGGGGAGTGGGCGATCCACGGCAGCCCGCTGACCACCGCGTCCACCTGGTCGATCCCGCGCGCGGCCAGCACCCGCGCGAGCGACCGGGCATCGGCGTGGGCCACGTCGACGCCCGGGTGGCGGCGGGTGATCAGGTCCGACCAGCTCGCGCTCCGCTCGACGGCGACGTGCCGCCCGCGGCCGCCGAGGCGCTCCTGGATCACCGACGTGAACGCGCCGGTTCCCGGCCCGAGCTCGACGACCACCGGCTCCCCGGCCAGGGGCAGCGGCGCCACCATCGCCGCGGCGAGCGCGGCCGAGCTGGGGGCGACGGCCGCGGTGTGCAGGGGGTCGCGGGCGAACTCCAGGAGGAACCGGGCGGTGTCCGACATGGCCGCGACGGTAGGCGGCGCAGGTGAACGGCGGGCGCCGCCTGCCGCCCGCCGCCTCCGCGGGAGGAAGCGCGTCGGCGGACGGGGTATACCTACGTGGTCGTCGACGAGGGGAGTGCCGTGCGCGCGGTGCAGGTGGTGGCGTTGGACGGGCCGGCCGCGGTGCGGGTGGTGGACGTGCCCGAGCCGGTGCGCGGACCCGACCAGGTGCTGGTGGACGTCCGGGCCGCGGGCGTGAACTTCCCGGACGTCCTGCAGAGCAAGGGCCTCTACCAGTACAAGCCCGAGCTGCCGTTCACGCTGGGCTCGGAGATCGCCGGGGTCGTCCGGGAGGTGCCCGACGGCTCGCCGCTGCGGCCGGGCGACCGCGTGGCGGGGTTCGCAGGCACCGGCGCGTTCGCCGAGGTGGTGGCCGTGCCCGCCGACCACGTGCTGCCGCTGCCCGACGAGGTCGGCTTCGCGGCGGGCGCGTGCCTGCCGATGAACTACCTGACCGCCCACTTCGCGCTGGTGGTGCGCGGTCACCTGCACGCCGGGCAGCGGGTGCTGGTGCAGGGCGCCGCGGGCGGCGTCGGCACGGCGTGCGTGCAGCTGGCGGCGGCGCTCGGCGCGCACGTCGTGGCGGTGGTGTCCACCGACGCCAAGGCGGAGGTCGCGCGGGCGGCCGGGGCGCACGAGACCGTGCTCGTCGAGGGCTTCCGGGACGCGGTGAAGGCGCTGGGTGCCGTGGACCTCGTCGTCGATCCGGTGGGCGGCGACCGCTTCACCGACTCGCTGCGCTGCCTCGCCCCGGAGGGGCGGCTGCTGGTGATCGGCTTCACCGGGGGCGACATCCCGACGGTGCGGGTGAGCCGCCTGCTGCTCAACAACATCGACGTGGTCGGCGTCGGCTGGGGCGGTTACGTCCTCGGCCGTCCCGGGTACGTCGCCGGCCAGTGGGCGGAGCTGCAGCCGCACCTGCACTCGGGCGCCGTCGACCCGCTGATCAGCGCGACCCTGCCCCTGGAGAAGGCGGCCGACGCGCTGAGCATGATCGACGAGCGCCGGGTGACCGGGAAGGTCGTGCTGGAGGTCTAGTGTTCTGCGCCAGTAATTCGTTGTAGAAGTCGTGCGAGTGAGTCGAGGATCTGTTCGGCGGTCTTGGTCCAGATGAACGGCTTCGGGTTGTCTTTCCACGCGGTGACCCATGTTCGGATGTCGCGTTCGAGGGCTTGGACGCTGTGGTGGTCGCTGCGCTGGAGCAGGTCGGTGGTGACATAGCCGAAGAACCGCTCGACCTGGTTGATCCAGGAGGAGTAGGTCGGAGTGAAGTGCATGTGGAACCGCGGGTGCGCCGCGAGCCAGGCGGTGATGGTCGGCGCCTTGTGGGTGCCGTAGTTGTCGCAGATCAGGTGCACCTCGAGATGGTCGGGTACCTGGCCGTTGATCTTGTTGAGGAACTGGCGGAACTCGGTGGCGCGGTGTCGGCGGTGCAGGCTGGAGATCACCGTGCCGTCGGCGGTGTTGAACGCCGCGAAGAGGCTGGTGGTGCCGTGACGGACGTAGTCGTGGGTCCGTTTCTCGGGCATGCCGGGCATCATCGGGAACGCTGGCTGTGACCGGGCCAAAGCCTGGACCTGCGACTTCTCGTCCACGCAGAGCACGACCGCTGCCTCGGGCGGGTTGAGGTAGAGCCCGACCACGTCGTAGACCTTCTCCACGAACAGCGGGTCGTTGGACAGCTTGAACCCCTCCGCGCGGTGCGGTTTGAGCTCGAACGACCGCCAGATCCGCCCGATCGTCGAGCGCGACATCCCGGTCCGCTCGGCCATCTTCGCCCGCGACCAGTGCGTCGCGTTCCGCGGAACGCTCTCCAGTGTGGCGACCACGACGTCCTCGACCTGCTCGGCGCTGATCGTTGGCGGACGCCCCGGGCGGGGCTCATCGGTCAGTCCGTCCAGGCCGTGGGCGATGAACCGGGCTCTCCACTTGCCCACCGTGGCGCCCGCGCATCCCAGCTGCACCGCCACGGTCTTGTTGTCGTGACCTTCGCTGCAGGCCAGCACGATCCGCGACCGCAACGCCAGGGCCTGCGAGGACTTCCGGCGTCGCGCCCACCGCTGCAACTGCTCGCGCTCGTCGTCGGTCACGACCAACTCGGCCTTCGGGCGCCCGGTCCTCGCCATCGCCCGATCCTACAACTTAAGTCACGAATTTCCGGCGCAGGACACTAGTAGTACTATGTTAGGTGTGTCGCTACCGGTGATCCGGCCTGTCGTGTGATC
>CAXTTN010000177.1:0-12617 GCA_964247105.1 uncultured Pseudonocardia sp. | reverse complement strand
AACTGGAAGCCGCGCGCGCCGAACTGAAGTCCGTGGTGACGGCGCGTCAGGAAGCTGTGCTGGTCGCGATGGGCATGCTCGAATAGTTCTGTCCTCCCCCCTGTGACCGGCGACTCCCCACTCCTCACCGCCGTCGGCGCTCCTCCCGAGCTGCTGACCGCGATGGTTGAAAACCATCAGCTTTCTCCCGGCGACGCGGAGACGCTGGGGATGCTCACCGTGGCCGGAGACGTGCACGTTGTGGGTGCGGTTGTCGATCACCTTGATGCCGGCGCGACGCAGCCGGTTGATCACGCCGAAGACGGCGTGCTCGTTGCCGGGGATGAGCGAGCTGGACAGGATCACCGTGTCCGACGAGCGCATCTGGAACGTGCGGTGCTCACCCCGGGTGATCCGCGAGAGCACGGCCATCGGCTCGCCCTGCGAGCCGGTGCAGACCACGAGCAGCTCGTGATCGGGGATGTCGTCGACGTCGTCGAGCGCCACCAGCGTGCCCTCGGGCACGACGAGCAGGCCGAGGTCGGTGGCGATCTCCATGTTGCGCAGCATGGAGCGGCCCATCAGGCACACCCGGCGGCCGTGGATCACCGCACCGTCGATGATCTGCTGCACGCGGTGGACGTTGCTGGCGAAGCAGGCCACGAACGCGCGCCCGGTCGCCTCGCCGATGGCGGCGGCGATGTTCGGGCCGAGCGTGGCCTCCGACGGTGAGACACCGGGGGTGTCGGCGTTGGTGGAATCGCACAGGAACAGGTCGACGCCCTCGTCGCCGAGGCGGGAGAACCCGGGCAGGTCGGTGAGCCGCCCGTCGAGCGGCACCTGGTCGAGCTTGATGTCGCCGGTGTGCAGGACGATGCCCGCCGGCGTGCGGATGGCGACGGCCAGGCACTGCGGGATGGAGTGGCTCACCGCGAAGTACTCGCAGTCGAACGTGCCGTGCCGCAGCCGATCACCCTCGTTCACCTGCAACAGGTGCGGGGTGATGCGGTGCTCCCTGCACTTCGCGGCCACGAGCGCGAGCGTGAACGGCGAGCCGACCACCAGCAGATCGGGCCGCTGGCGCAGCAGGAAGGGCACGGCGCCGATGTGATCCTCGTGGCCGTGGGTGAGCACGAGCGCGTCGATGTCGCCGAGCCGATCCAGGATGGGCCGGAAATCGGGCAGGATCAGGTCGACGCCGGGCGCGTCGGCATCGGGGAACAGCACGCCGGCGTCGACGACGAGCAGGCGCCCGTCGTACTCGAACACCGTCATGTTGCGGCCGATCTCGCTGATGCCGCCGAGGGCGACGACGCGCAGGGCGCCCTCGGGCAGGGGCCCGGGCGGTTCGGTGGGCAGGCCGGGGAGCAGCGGCTCCTCGACGGGGGGCTGGTTACGCGACTGATCGCGCCGGGCGGGGCGCGGACGGCGGTCCCGCGATCGGTCCGGTCGTGCGGGGGGACGGCTCAAGGATGTTCCTACCTGTACTTCGATGGTGGGCGCACGGTGGCGCTGGACTCGGCGGAGGGGGCGCCCGGGGGCGCCGGATCTACGTCACGCTGGGGGATCACCGGTGGGCGACCTCGGCGAGCGCCACCCCGGCGTCCGCGAGATCGGCCGCGATCGCGGCGACCTGCTCGTCGGTGGCGGGCGGCAGCGGGAGCCGCGTCGTGCCGACATCGAGGCCGCGCAGCCGCAGGGCCGTCTTCGCGAACACCGCTCCCCCCACCCGCCCCATCGCTCGGTTCACAGGGAGCATCGAGGCGTTGATGGTCCGGGCCCGGTCGACCTCGCCGGCCTCGAAGGCATCGATGACGGCGCGGTGCCGATCGGCCACGACGTGACCGGTGACGCTGACGACGCCCACCGCCCCGACCGCGAGCCACGGCAGGTTGACGGGGTCGTCTCCGGAATAGTACGCCAGGCCCGTGGTGGCGATGATCTCGGCGCCCAGGGGGAACTCGCTGCGGGCGTCCTTCACCGCGACGATGCGCGGGTGCTCGGCGAGCCGCAGCAGCGTCTCGCGCTCGATCGGGATGACGCTGCGGGGCGGGATGTCGTAGAGCATCACCGGCAGGTCGGTGGCGTCGGCGACGGCCGTGAAGTGCAGGACGAGGCCCGCCTGCGGCGGCCGCGAGTAGTACGGCGTGACGACCAGCAGCCCGTGCGCGCCCGCCTTCTCCGCGTCGCGGGCCAGGTGGACGCTGTGGGCGGTGTCGTACGTGCCCGCCCCGGCGACCACCGTGGCGCGGCCGCCGACCGCCGTGACCACCGCCCGGATCAGCTCGGCCTTCTCCGCGTCGGTGGTGGTGGGACCCTCACCGGTGGTGCCGTTGACCACCAGGCCGTCGTTGCCCAGCTCCACGAGGTGAGCGGCCAGCTCCTCGGCCCGGGCGAGATCGAGCGCGCCCTCGGCGTCGAAGGGGGTGACCATGGCGGTGAGGACGCGACCGAACGGCCGCACCGGTCGGCGGGACGCGACGCTGCTCATGCCGTGACGGTACCGCTCGACCCCGACGGAACCCACGGCTCGGGCACGTGGCGACGCGGCGAGCCCCCGCCGGAGGGCCTCGGGGCGCGCCGCTCAGATACCCCGCGAACCGGCCGAGAAGGCAGCCACGTCCGAGGGCGTGCCGTCCACCTCGACGCGTGCCGCCTCGCGGCCGAAGGCGAAGAGCACCAGCTCGGCCGGCTCGCCGACCAGCGTCACGACGCCCGGCCCGGTGGTGACGACGTGCTGCTCGCCGGACGGCCGACGCAGCACCACACCGGGCGGGGTCCCCTTGAACAGCACGCGGCCCATGCGCTTCAGCAGGGCCCACAGCTGCTCGTCACGGACGGGATCGGCGGGGCGGGGCTCCCAGCCGGGCTCGCCGCGGCGCACGTCCTCGTGGTGCACGAACAGCTCGGCGCCGTTGGCCAGCTCGTCCACCGCCCGCAGGCGGAACGGCGACCACAGCGGGGCGCCGCGGCGGAGCAGGTTCACCCGCTCGCTCCACGGGGTGGTGGCGTAGCCGCGCATCGCCCGTTCGGTGAGCGGGGCCAGCGGCGACAGCACGATGCCCGCCGCCGCCCACGGCTGCCGCTCGCGGACCAGCAGGTGGGCCAGCAGATCGGCGGTGTCCCACCCTCCGCACAGCGTGGGCCGGTCGGGCCCCGCCTTGTCGAACTCGTCGGAAAGGGCCGCTCGCTCGTCGGACGCCAGGCTCATGGCTACGAATCTACGGGCATGGGGGATCTACGTGCACGGGCCGACGGTCGCCGTGACGGCGCGATGATCCGAGCCGGGCAACCCGATCTGCCGTGCCGCGTCGCCGCACCAGCCCGGCGTGACCAGGATGTGGTCGATGCGCAGCAGCAGCGCCGTCCACTGGCCGGTGGAGGTGAACGTCACGGCGCCGTCCCGCATCGCGTCCACCATCGTGGCGGCGAGGTCCCGGTAGTCCCGGCCCCGGTCGGGGGAGTTGAGGTCACCCGCCACGACGACGGGGCGCGTCTCGGCCGCCACGCGCGCCGCGACCGCGTCCACGATCGCGTGGTGCTCGGCGACGGTGGCCTGGTAGCTGCCGCGGTCGGTGAACCAGGGCCGCGGCACGTGCAGGGCGTAGAGGACGAACGGCCCCCGCGGCCCGTCGACCTGCACCCGCAGGCCCGGCAGATCGGGACCCGGGCCGTCGAGGAGGCGGACCGGCAGGGTGCTGAACACCGCCACGCCGGGGACGTTGGGCCGGTCGAGACGGTAGGGGTAGTGCGACGCGAGCAGCGGTTCGAGTCCGGGCGGGTACTCCGAGACGACCAGCACCTGCGCCCCGGTCAGCTCGCCGGCCGAGGTCGTCAGCGCGCGCACGTTGGCGGCCACCACCGTCACCCCGGCTCCGGGCCGGACGGCGCCGGCGTCGGCGGGCAGCCACGGGCCCACGACGGCGGCGAGACCGAAGGCCAGCGCGCTCACCGCGGGCACCGACCAGAGCCGGCTCCGGCGGGCCGCGACCGCACCGGCGAGGAACGCCACCGCGACGAGCACGGGCAGCAGGATCGCCAGGACGTCGCCGAGGACGCCGAGCGGGTCGCGGAGCAGGAACCAGGTCCAGGGCAGCGCGGCGAGGAGCAGCGCCGCGCCGCGGCGTCTCGACACGACCGGAAGGCCAGCCCTCGGTACTAGCCCTCGGTGACGAACGGGCTGGACGCGATCTCCGAGCCGTCGTCGAGGGCCTGGATCTCGAAGTCGTTGAACACGTTGGGCACCTCGCGCTGGAGCTGGCGGAGGCACGCGATGGCCAGCGCCCGGATCTCGACGTCGGCGTGCTCGGTGGCGCGCATCGCGATGAAGTGGCGCCAGGCGCGGTAGTTGCCGGTGACGACGATCCGCGTCTCGGTGGCGTTGGGCAGGATCGCGCGCGCCGCCTGCCGGGCCTGCTTGCGGCGCAGCGTGGCGTTCGGCTCGTCGGCGAAGCGCTTCTCCAGGCCCTCCAGCAGGCTCTCGTAGGCCTGGACGGCCGCCGCGGCCGCGTCGGTGAACAGCGCGTGCAGCTCGGGATCGTCGGCGATGACCTCGGGCTCCACCATCGCGGCGTCGCGCTCGGGCACGTAGCGCTGGGAGAGCTGGCTGTAGGAGAAGTGCCGGTGGCGGATCAGCTCGTGGGTGAGGCTGCGCGACACCCCGGTCAGGTAGAAGCTGACGGTGCCGTGCTCGAGCACGGACAGGTGTCCGACCTCGAGGATGTGGCGCAGGTAGCCCGCATTGGTGGCGGTGGCCGGGTTGGGCTTCGTCCACGACTGGTAGCAGGCCCGGCCCGCGAACTCGGCCAGCGCCTGCCCGCCGTCGGCGTCGGTGCTCCAGGGCACGCCCTCGGGCGCCACGAACGCGGTCTTGGCGACGAGCTGGACCCCGAGCGGCACGATCTCCGGCATGCCCGCAGCGTAACCTGACGTCAGTTCGTCCTTGACTGACACCAGTTGTGACGCCACAGTGGTGTCATGGACCTGAGCAAGTACGTCACACAGCTGCGGGAGGATCTCGCGTCCGCCGCCGCGGCGGGCGACGAGCAGACGCAGCGCACCGCTGCCCTGCTCGGCGCCGCCATCGAGCCCGCCGCCCGGCTGGCCCTCATGAACGCCCTGTCCGACCTGGCCGCCGAGGTCACCGCCGCGCTCCCGGACCGTGTCGTCGAGGTGCGCCTCGACGGCCGCGACGTGCGCGTCTCGGTCTCCGACGACGGGACGGCCGCCGAGCCGGAGCCGGAGGGCTTCGGGGGATTCGGGGGATTCGGCGGGGACGCCGGCGACATCTCGCGCATCACGCTGCGGCTGGTGGAGCAGATCAAGGGGCAGGCCGAGCAGGCCGCCGCCGCGCAGGGGGTCTCGTTGAACTCCTGGGTGGCACAGGCCGTCCAGGGTGCGCTGGCCGGGCGGCACGGGCGGCCGGGGCGCGATCAGCACGGGAAGCGCGGCCGCGACGGCCGCCGGATCCAGGGATGGGTGCAGGGATGAGCGACGCCGTCGACTTCACGAAGGACGACACGGTCCGGCGGGAGTCCTGGCCGGTCACAGGGCCGGCCGAGCTCGAGCTGTCGGTGGACGTCGGCACCGTCACGGTGATCCTGGACGGTGCGGACACCGAGTCGGTCACCGTCGAGGTGCGGCACGACCCGTCCGCCGTGACCGGGTGGATGCAGGGCGTGAGCGGGCTGATCAGCTGGCTCGGCAACGCCACCGGCTCCGGTGACGGCGAGCGGCCCGATCCCGAGCGGCTGGCCGCGGAGGCGGTGCGCGGGGTCGAGATCACCTGGTCCGAGCCCGCACGCAGGCTCGTCGTGCGCTCCTCGCAGGAGCTGCCGTTGCGGGTCGTGCCGCTGGTGGTCACGGTCACCGCGCCGAGCGGCTCCCGGGTGGCGGCCCGCACCGGTGCCGGGGACGTCGCCGTCTCCGGGCGTTCCGGGTGGGCGGCCGTCCGCACGGGCTCCGGGCAGGCCACGCTCGGTCCGGTGGACGGCGACGCCGACGTCACCACGGGCTCGGGCGACATCACGGTGGGCGAGGTCGCGGGCCGCAGCCGGGTGCGCACCGGCTCCGGCGCGATCAGCCTCGCCGCGGCCGGGGGCTCCGCCGACATCAAGACGGGCAGCGGCGACGTCGAGCTCGGCGCGGTGGCCGGCGACCTGCACGTGCGCACCGGATCGGGCGACCTGCGGATCGCCGACGCCCGGGCCGGGAGCTACGACCTCACCACCGGCTCCGGCGAGCTGCGGGTGGGCGTGCACCCCGGGGTTCGGGCGCAGCTCGACCTCTCCTCGGGCTCGGGCTCGGCCCGCAGCGAGCTGGAGGTGGGAGCGGTGGCTCCGGAGCAGGGTGCGGCCCTGCAGGTTCGCGGCCGCACGGGCAGCGGCGACGTCCTGGTGACCCGCGCGGTGGTCCCCGCCTGAGCAGAACCCGGCCCCCACGAACGAGTGGCACTCTCGTTGCAACCTATGCAACGAGGGTGCCACTCGTTCGTGGGGGCGGCTGCTCACGCCACGGCAGCGCTGAGGGGCGCGGCGAGATCGCCTCGCTCGCCGGCCACCACCGCGTCCAGGCCCAGCCACGCCGCCATCGTGCGGAGCTCGGCCGCCAGCTCGGCCGTGACGCGCGCCGTGTCGACGCCGGGCTCGGCGAACGCGCCGGGCACCAGCAGTACCCCGCCCGCGCGATCGGCCTTGAGATCGACGCGGGCCACCAGCTCGCCGTCGAGGAGGAACGGGAACACGTAGTAGCCGTACTCGCGCTGCGGCCCGGGCACGTAGATCTCGATGCGGTAGCGGAAGCCGAAGATCCGCTCGGTGCGGTCGCGTTCCCAGATCAACGGGTCGAACGGGCACAGCAGGGCGCGGCCGGTGACCTGCCGCGGGATGCGCGTGCCGGGCCGCCGGTAGGCGATCCGCGGCCAGCCGCGCACCTGCACCGGCTCCAGCTCGCCGCCCTCCACCAGCTCCGCCACGGCCTGCTGGCTGCGGGCGGGACCGAGCCGGTAGTAGTCGCGCAGATCGGGCTCGGTGGCCACGCCGAGCGCGGACGCGGAGCGCAGGACCAGCGCTCGCGCGGACGCGTCGGGATCGGCCGGGTGGCGGGCCAGCACCTCGGGGGGCAGGACGCGTTCGGACAGGTCGTAGAGGCGCTGGAAGTTGACGCGGGTGCCGGTGGTGAGCCGGCCCTGCCCGAACAGCAGCTCACAGACCCGCTTGACATCCGAGCGCTCCCACCACGTGGCGCCCGGCGGCCGGGGCACGGCGATCCCGCCCAGCGCGGCCTCGATCGTGCCGGCGCTGGCCGGCCCCAGCTCCTCGACCGCGGCCAGCACGTCGTCGACCAGCGCGGGCTCGCGCTCGGCGATCTCGTCCGCGTAGCGCCACCAGCCGCGGCGCTTCGCTCCCGACAGCAGCAGCGGCCAGTCCTGCACCGGCAGCAGGCTCGCCTCGTGGGCCCAGTACTCCACGAGCAACCGGGGCCGCCGCGCCGAGTGCGACCACGCGGCGTCGTCGAGGAGCGCGGCATCGTAGGGGCCGAGCCGGCTGAACAGCGGCATGTAGTGGGCCCGCACCGCCACGTTCACGGAATCGAGCTGGAGCAACCGGGTGCGATCGACCGTGCGCTGCAGGTGGCGACGCGTGACGGGACCCGCCGGGCGCGGCTCGGCGAAGCCCTGGGCGGCGAGGGCGGCACGGCGAGCGGCGGCGGGGGTGAGGGTGTCCGTCACGCCCTGGATGCTGCCACGGACCCCCGACGGTTTCGGGCCGGCCGCTCGGCGGCGATCACCAGCACCACCGCCACCAGCACGATCGCTCCCCCGAGCAGCTGGACGGCGGTGAACCTCTCCCCCACCACCAGCACGCCGAGCAGCACGGCCAGCACCGGGTTGACGTAGGCGTAGGTGGACACGGTCGAGACCGGCAGGTTCGCGAGCGCGTAGGCGTAGGCGCTGAACGCCCCGAGCGACACCACCACCGCCATGTACCCCCACGCCCACCACGAGACCGGGCTGACGGCCGCCGGATCCAGCCGCTCACCGAAGGCGGTTCCGGTGCCCAGCAGGATCAGCCCGCCGATGGACATCTGCACCGCGGCCAGCGCGAAGGGGTTCGCCGGCGTCGGCAGCCGGGTGGTCGCGAACGACCCGGCCGCCCACCCGAGCCCGGCCAGCAGCACCACCCACGGACCCCACCAGGCGGTGCCGTCCACCCCGCCGCTGCCGGGTCCGGCCAGCACGAGCACCGCAAGCCCGACGACCCCGACGCCGACACCCGCCACGGTCGCGCGCCGCGGCCGGTCACCGGTGGCCGCACGGAGGATGACGATCCACAGCGGCACCGCGGCGATCAGCAGCGCGGCGAGGCCCGACGACACGGCCTGCTGCCCGATCACGACCAGCCCGTTGCCCCAGGCCGGCAGCAGCAGGCCGGACAGCGCCGTCGTCCAGAACTGGGCGGCGCTCATCCGGAAGGCGCCCCGCCCGGCCACGACGAGCACGACCACCGACAGCAACGCCCCGCCCACCACGAACCGGAAACCGCCGGCCAGCAGCGGCGGGACAGTGGTGATGATCAACCGGTTGGCCAGGTAGGTGGAGCTCCACAGCACGTAGACGACGAGGAGTGCCACCCAGGGCGGGCTGATGGTCGGTCGGGTCACACCCGTGGACGTTGCCATGCGCAACGACCTTCCGTCGCCCCCGTTCCACGGCGTGGACACCGCACCCGGTATCCATGGTCCATGGCCATCGCCGCGGTCCGCGCCGCCGCCCGTTCCGACGTCGACGAGATCGCCCGCATCCAGGCCGACACGTGGGCCGCCGCCTACGCCGAGCTCGTCCCGGCGTCGGCGATCGAGCAGCTGCGCGGACCGGAAGCGCAGGCGACCTGGGCGGCGGCGGTCGACGCCGGCCACGTCCTGGTCGCCACGGAGGGCGCGTGGACGGTGGGCTTCGTCGCAGCCGCGGCTGCGGAGCCCCCCACCCACGACATCGAGCCCGCGCGACGTGACCAGGACGCCGCCCTGAGCACATCGAGCGGGCGCGATGCCGCTGCGGGGCTCGGCCCCGAGGTGTGGGGGGAGATCGGCGCACTGCTCGTCGAGCCGAGGTGGGGACGGCGGGGGCACGGCGGACGGTTGCTGGCCGTGGCCGCCGACCTGCTCCGCTCCGGCGGCGCGATCTACGGCATGGCCTGGGTCCCCGAGGCGGACGAGGTGTCCCGCCGCTTCTACGCCCGCGCGGGGTGGGAGACCGACGGCGCCGTCCGCGCGTTCGACACCGGCGCCGCCACCCTCCGCGAGGTCCGCCTGACCGGCTCACTGGACCTGAGGCTGAGCTGACGACCACGCCGAACCGACATCGCGCGGGCTCGATGCGGCCTGAACGGCCCTCCACGCGACATCGCGCGGGCTCGATGCGGTGCTGAGGCGGCCTACAGGCCGAGCAGCGGCTCCAGGCCGATCGTCAGGCCCGGGCGGTCGAGGACGGCGCGCACGGCGAGCAGCACCCCGGGCATGAAGGACGCGCGGTCGAGCGAGTCGTGGCGCAGTGTCAGGGTCTCCCCGGTCGTGCCGAGCAGCACCTCCTGGTGCGCGACGAGGCCGGGCAGGCGCACCGAGTGCACGTGCACGCCGTCCACCGTCGCCCCGCGGGCGCCGGGCAGCTCGTCGGTGGTGGCGTCGGGCAGCGGGCCCGCGCCCGCCTCCGCGCGGGCCGCCGCGATCAGGGACGCGGTGCGCACGGCCGTGCCGGACGGGGCGTCGACCTTGCCGGCGTGGTGCAGCTCGATCACCTCGACGGAGTCGAAGAACGGCGCGGCCTGCTGCGCGAACCGCATCATGAGCACGGCGCCGACCCCGAAGTTGGGCGCCACGAGGACATGGCCGGGCGTGGCGTCCAACCAGCTGCGGACGGTGGCGAACCTGGTGTCGTCGAAGCCGCTGGTGCCGACGACGACGGCGATGCCGTGGTCGAGGCCGAAGCGGACGTTGTCCAGGGCCGAGCCCGGGTGGGTGAAGTCGACCACGACGTGCGCGCCCGCGTCGACCAGCTCGGAACGGGGATCGCCGACGTCGAGGCGGGCCACCAGCTCCAGGTCGTTCTCGCGGTCGACGGCCCGGCACACCTCGGACCCCATGCGCCCCTTCGCGCCCAGCACACCCACCTTGATGGTCACACGCTCAGCCTAATCAGGCCAGCACGAGCCCCCCGATCCACACTCCGGCCGCGAGCAGGCCCGTGACCAGCTCGATGAGGATGCTCCAGCCGACCGCGCCGAGCGCACCGCGCGTGGACGGCCAGGCCAGCGAGCTCTCCTTGAGCCGGGCCAGCTCGGCCAGGTAGATGCCCAGGACGAAGCCGAGGAACAGCCCGACCACCGGGATCACGAAGAACCCGACGACCCCGAGTACCGCGCCGAGCGCGATCGAGCGCCCCGGCACCCCGGCGTCGCGCAGCTTCCGTCCCGGCACGAGGTACTTGACGACGCTGCCGACGACGACCACCGCGACGGCGATCCCGAGCACCGACCACCCCAGCGCGTCGCCCCGCGGGACGGCCCAGACCGCGATGCCCGCGAGCACGAGCACCAGCCCCGGAAGCACCGGCACGACGACACCCCCGATCCCCACGACGACGAGCACGGCGGCGGCGAGGATCTCGGTGGTCACGAGCGGATGATGGCACGCCCCGCGCGCGGGTTCCGCCCACCCCGCGCGCGGTGCCACGCCCGCGCGGCGTAGGGAACGTGCGCGCCGCCTACGAGGACCGGCGCGAGGCCCGCCCGAGCGGGTCCCGCGCGCGTCCTGACCTCACGCGCGCAGTGCTCCACACGCGCCGCGTACGGACCGTGCGCCGCGTTCAGGCCAGGGCGCGCAGGTTCGGCGGCAGGGCGCTCTCGTCGTCGTACGGGCCGACCACCGCCGCTGTCAGCGGCTGTGCCAGCAGGTCCTTCGCCAGCTCGGTGACCTGCTCCGGCGTGACCGCCGCGATCCGGTCGAGGCTCTCGGTGATCGTGCGCTGGCGGCCGTGGTCGAGCTCGGAGCGACCGATGCGGTTCATCCGCGACGGGGTGTCCTCCAGCCCCAGCACGAGCCCGCCGCGCAGGTTGCCCTGCGCCCGGACCACCTCGGCGGGGGTCAGGCCGTCGCGCGCGACGTCGGCGAGGATGCCGCGGATCACCGTGGTCACCTCGTCGAGCCGCTCCGGAACGCAGCCCGCGTACACGGCGAAGCTGCCGGTGTCGGCGTAGCCGATCGTCGACGAGTAGACCGAGTACGCCAGCCCGCGCTGCTCCCGGACCTGCTGGAACAGCCGTGAGCTCGGCCCGCCGCCGAGCGCGGTGTTGAGCACCGAGAGGGCACTGCGCCGGGGGTCGTGCCGTGACAGGCCGGGGACGCCGAGCATCAGGTGCGCCTGCTCGCCGTCCTCGCCGAGGAGCACCAGGCGCGGGCCGCCGTCGAGCACCGCTGCGGGTGGCCGGCGCGGCGGAACGGGCGGGACGTCCCCGGCGCGGGCCGCGGCCGGCCCGAGCGCGGCCGCGACCAGCTCGACGACGTGCTCGTGGCGGAGGTTCCCGGCGGCGGCGACCACCATCCGCGGCGTGGTGTAGAGCCCGCGCCAGAACCCGTGCAGCGTCTCGCGGCGCAGTCCGGTGACCGACTCCTCCGAGCCGACGACCGGCCGCCCCAGCGGGTGCGCGCCGAACAGGGCCTCGTCGAACAGCTCGCCGAGCAGGTCCTCGGGGTCGTCGTCGCGGATGGCGATCTCTTCCAGCACCACCCCGCGCTCGACCTCGACGTCCGCCGGCGCCAGCGTGGCGTCGGTGACGACGTCGGCCAGCACGCTCACCGCGAGCGGCAGGTCCGTGTCGAGGACGTGGCTGTAGTAGCAGGTGTGCTCCTTGGCGGTGAACGCGTTGAGATCACCGCCGACCGCGTCGAGATCCTCCGCGATCGACGCCGCGGTGCGCGTCGACGTGCCCTTGAACAGCAGGTGCTCCAGGAAGTGGGCCGCCCCGGCCTGCTCGGGCGTCTCGTCGCGGGAACCGACGCCGATCCAGATGCCGAGCGACACCGACCGCACGCCCGGCACCGCCTCGGTGACGACGCGCAGCCCGCCGGGCAGTTCGGTGTGCGAGACGCCGCCGGGGGCGGGAGCCGAAGCCCCCGCCCCCGGCGAGCCGATCAGGGTGCTGCTCAATTCGCGGAGACCTCGACGGGCTCGTCCGCCGGGGCCGCGCCGTCGACCGGGGCGTCGCCGTTGGTGGCCGCCTCCCCCTCGACGACGGGGACCAGGCTGATCTTGCCGCGGTTGTCGATGTCGGTGACCTCGACGCGGATCTTGTCACCGACCTTGACGACGTCCTCGACCTTGGCGATGCGCTTGCCGCTGCCCAGCTTGGAGATGTGCACCAGGCCGTCCTTGCCCGGGACCAGCGAGACGAAGGCACCGAAGGCGGCGGTCTTGACGACCGTGCCCAGGAACCGCTCCCCGATCTTCGGCAGCTGCGGGTTGGCGATCGCGTTGATCATGCCGATCGCGGCCTCGGCCGACTCGCCGTCCGACGCGCCGACGTAGACCGTGCCGTCGTCGTCGATCGAGATGTCGGCGCCGGTCTGCTCGGTGATCGAGTTGA
>CAXTTN010000176.1:9076-12711 GCA_964247105.1 uncultured Pseudonocardia sp. | reverse complement strand
AGCAGGTCGACGTCGAGCGGAGCCAGGAGTTCCGCAAGTGCATCGAGTGCTACCTCTGCCAGAACACCTGCCACGTCGTGCGCGACCACGAGGAGAACAAGGAGAACTTCGCCGGCCCGCGCTACCTCATGCGGATCGCGGAGCTCGACATGCACCCCCTCGACGTCGCCGACCGGCAGAAGGAAGCGCAGGAGGAGCACGGCCTCGGGTTCTGCAACATCACCAAGTGCTGCACCGAGGTGTGCCCGGAGCACATCAAGATCACCGACAACGCGCTGATCCCGCTGAAGGAGCGCGTCGTCGACCGCAAGTACGACCCGCTGGTGTGGCTCGGCAGCAAGATCTTCAAGCGCGCCGGCGCGTAGGCCGCCCTGATTGCAGCATGGTGGCTTCACTCCAACGGCATTGGAGCGAAGCCACCATGCTGCAACTCACCCGGAGCCCAGTGAGCGCCGGATCTCCTCCAGCTTCGCCTTCGCCGCCTTCTCCCGCTCCGCCTCCTGCTCCTCCAGCGTCCGGCCCTGCGGCGTCTCCGCCGCCAGCTCGCCCATCCCGACGCTGGTGGCGAAGCGGCCCTCGATCTTGTCGCGGACGTGGTCGAGGCTCGGCACGCCGTGCTCGTCGTAGTCCGGCTGGACCGGCGGCGGCTGCGGCGCGGCCGGGGTGACGGGGGCGGGGGTGACGGGGGCCGGGTCGGGCACGATCTCGGCGTCGATGGGCTGGTCGGTGTCGCTCATGCCGGTCATGCTGCCACCCCGGTGCGGCGGTCACCGGCCGCGGACATCGGCCGTGATCACCGGTTCGGGACGCGCCAGCCGCGCCCACCGAGGTTCACCGTCCCGCACCCGCGATCACCCCGCGCGGCTGCGTGTACAGGCCGCGGGCCCGCCCCCGCGTAGGCTTCGCGCCGTGCGGGTCGTCGAGGTCGTCGTCGTGTACGACGTGGCCTGCCCCCGCTGCTCCGAGATCGCCCGCGAGATGCCGGACCTGCTGCGCGTCCCGGTCACCGTGCGGTCCTGCCGGGATCCGCACCTGCCCTCGCTCTACCCGACGCTGCGCCCGGCCGTGCGCTCCTGCGCCGCGCCGGCCGTCGGCACCGTGCGCGCCGACGGTTCCGTCCGGTGGTGGCCCGGCCTGACCGGCGCGGTCGGCGTGCTGCCGGTCGTGCGGCTCGGCGGGCTGCGCGAGGCCGTCGGGATGCTCGTGTCGGCGTTCCGCTCGGCGCGTCCGCGCGGGTAGGGCGACCTCGCAGGCCGCTGCCGGGCCTGCGAAGTCGGCGGGATTCCGTACCCCGCGCCGTGGCGGGCTACTAGCGTGGGCGGTTGTGAGCACTGCGCCGTTCGGTTCCTGGCCGACCCCGATCACGTCCGAGCTCGTCGTCGCCGCGGCGGTGCGGCTCGGGGAGCTGCACCTGGACGGCGCCGACGTCGTCTGGGCCGAGGGCAGGCCCGCCGAGGGCGGCCGCACGCAGCTCGTCCGCCGCACCCCGGACGGCTCCACCACCGATCTCCTGCCCGAGGGCCGCAACGCCCGCACCGGCGTGCACGAGTACGGGGGTGCGGCCTGGTGGGTGCGCGACGGGGTGGTCTGGTTCACCGACTGGGCCGACCAGCGGCTGTTCCGGCTCGCGCCCGGTGGCGAGCCCGAGCCGCTCACCCCGGAGCCCGCGACGCCGCGCGCCGACCGCTACGCCGACGGCGAGGTCACCGCCGACGGCACCGCGATCGTCTGCGTCCGCGAGCGCCACACCGGCCCCGCCGCCACCGACGTGCACAACGAGGTCGTCCGGCTCGACGCGCACGTCCCGAGTGAGCCGGAGGTGCTGGTCACGGGCTCGGACTTCGTCGCGGCGCCCCGCCTGAGCCCCGACGGGCGGCAGCTGGCCTGGCTGCGCTGGAACCACCCGTCGATGCCCTGGGACGCCAGCGAGCTGATGGTGCGCGACCTGGACACCGGCGAGGAGACGGTGATCGCGGGCGGCCCGGGGGAGTCGGTCACCGAGCCGCGGTGGCAGGCCGACGGAGCGCTCTGGTTCGTCAGCGACCGCAGCGACTGGTGGAACCTGTACAGCGCGGCGCCCGGTGTCGACATCGAGCCCGTGGTGCGCATCGACGCCGAGATCGGCGTCCCGGCCTGGGTGTTCGGCTCGGCCCGCTACGCGGCGCGTCCGGACGGCTCGGTCGTGTTCGCGCGGTTCCGGCGCGGCTACGACGGCCTCGCGCTGCGCTCGTCCGACGGCACCGTCACCGACCTGGACCTGCCCTTCTCCGCCGTCACCGCCGTCCGTGCGGCGGCCGACGGCACCGTCGTCGTGGTGGCGGGCAGCCCGACCAGCGAGCCCGGGATCTACCGGGTCGACCCGGACACCGGCGCCGTCGACGCCCTGCGCGCCCCGCGTGACCTGGGCCTGGACCCGGGCTACCTGTCGGTGCCCGAACACGTCACCTTCCCCTCGGACGGCGGCCGCACCGCGCACGCGCTGTTCTACCCACCCGCCCACCCCGACCGCACCGGACGCGTGGGCGAGCTCCCGCCGCTGCTGGTCGTGATCCACGGCGGCCCGACGTCGGCGGCGACGCCGGTGCTCAGCACCGGCGTGCAGTACTGGACGAGCCGCGGCTTCGCCGTCGTCGACGTCAACTACGGCGGCTCGACGGGCTACGGCCGCGCCTACCGTGACGAGCTGCTCGGCGCCTGGGGCATCGTGGACGTGGCGGACTGCCTGGCCGCCGCCCGCTGGCTCGCCGGCCGCGGTCGCGTCGACGGCGCGCGCCTGCTGATCCGGGGCGGTTCGGCGGGCGGGTACACGACGCTGTCCGCGCTGGCCCGCGACGACACCCCGTTCGCGGCCGGGGCCGACCACTTCGGCGTGGCCGACCTGGAGGCGCTGGCCAGCGACACCCACAAGTTCGAGCGCCGCTATCTCGACCGGCTGGTCGGCCCGTACCCGGAGGCCCGCGACGTCTACGTGGAGCGCTCGCCGATCCACCACGTCGACCGCCTCACCCGCCCGCTGATCGTGCTGCAGGGCAGCGAGGACCAGGTGGTGCCGCCCAACCAGAGCGAGAAGATCGTGGACGCGCTGCGCGAGCGCCAGGTCCCGGTGGCGTACCTGCTGTTCGAGGGCGAGCAGCACGGCTTCCGCCGCGCGGAGAACATCCGCCGAGCGCTCGACGCCGAGCTGAGCTTCTACGCCCAGGTGCTCGGCTTCGAGCTGCCCACCGACGAGGGAATCGACCCCGTCACCGTCGAGAACCTCCCGACCTGAACCGCATCGCGCGGGCTCGATGCTGCCGGGGCGGCCCCCGAAGCGACAACGAGCCCGCGGAAGGCGATCTCAGGTGACCCCCGCGGCCACGGGGAGGGGCGCCTCGGCGGCAGCCGGTGCCCGCTTGCCGCGCGACGAGCGGCGGTCGACGTACTCCGCGAGCTTGCCCAGCGCGTAGTTGATCAGGATGAACACGATTGCGACGGCGAGATACATCTGCAGGGGCAGGTTGATGCCCTCAGCTCCGCCGAGGAACTGGATCACCTGGAGCACGGCGAACACGGTCACGGCCACCTGCCAGGTGCCGTACTGCAGCACCGCGAACAGCGTCGGGAACAAGGTGGCCACCAGCGGCCCGATGAACGGC
>CAXTTN010000176.1:0-9066 GCA_964247105.1 uncultured Pseudonocardia sp. | reverse complement strand
CGTAGTTGATCAGGATGAACACGAGCGCCACGGTGACGTACATCTGCAGGGCCAGGTTGATCCCCAGCTGCCCGCCGTAGAACTGGATCACCGTGTTGGCGGCGCGGACGAACTCCGAGAAGCCGAACACCACGAAGCCCAGCGACGTGTCCTTCACGATCACGACGAGCTGGCTGATCAGCGCCGGCAGCATGATCCGGAACGCCTGCGGCAGCAGGACCAGCCGCACCACCTGCAGCCGGCTCATCCCGACCGCGTACGCGGCCTCGGACTGCCCGCGCGGCAACGCGGCGATGCCCGAGCGGATGATCTCGGCGATGATCACGCAGTTGTAGGCGGTCAGGCCGATGACCAGGTACCACAGCGGCGGCAGCGAGATCCCGATCTCGGGGAGCACGCGGGAGGCGAAGTAGATGGTGATGACGACGGGCAGGCCGCGCAGCAGCTCCACCACGCCGACGACCAGCCACCGGAACGCCCGCGTGCTCGTGACCCGGGCCACCGCGAGCAGGGTTCCGATGACCAGCGCCAGCACCAGCGTGATGGCGGCGGCGGTGACCGTGGTGGCCAGGCCGGTGCCCAGCGCGCCCCAGGTGGCCACGAAGTACGGGTTGGCCGGGTTGTAGAGCGGGCCCCACTTCGCCCCGTCGAGCTGGCCGTTCGCCCCGAGCTGCAGCACCCCGAGGACGACGAGCCCGGCCAGCGCGACGAGCGCGACCACCGTGCCGATCAGGACGTTGCGCCGGGCCCGGGGGCCCGGCGCGTCGTACAGGACGGAGCTCATGCCGCCTCCACGGGAAGGAGGACGTCGGCGGGTGCCGTCACCTCTTCACCTCGATCTTCCGCTCGATGCCGCCGAGGGCGATCCCGGCCGGAATGGTGATGACGAGGTAGGCGAGGGCGACGCCGGTGAGGCTGGAGAGCGCCGAGTAGCCGAGCGCGGTGTTGCCCGCGTCGACGGAGAACAGCTCACCGGTGACGCCGAACGCGCCGACGATCGCCGAGTTCTTGATCATGGCGATGATGACGCTGCCCAGCGGCGGCACGACCGTGCGCAGCGCCTGGGGCAGCACGACGCTGCCCAGCGTCTGCTGGAACGTCAGCCCGACGGCGCGGGCCGCCTCGGCCTGGCCCGCCGGCACCGAGTTGATCCCGGACCGCACGGCCTCGCAGACGAACGCGGCCGTGTAGCAGGTCAGCGCCGTGACGCCCGGCCAGAAGAACGCGTTGCCCCCGAAGGTCGGGAACACCACGCCCACCAGCGGCAGGGCGAACGCGAAGATGAACAGCGACACCACGAGCGGCGCGTTGCGGAAGACCGTCACCCAGGCCAGCCCGACGAACCGCAGCGGCGGCACGGGGGAGACCCGGAACGTCGCCAGCACCGTGCCCAGGATCAGGGCGCCGACCGCGGCGAACAGGCAGATGCGCAGCGTCCCGAAGAAGCCTGCGACGAACCGCGGGAACTCCGCGACCAGCGCATCCACGTCAGCTGCAGGTACCGGCCGCGGGCAGCGGGGGCACCGCACCCTGGACCTTGCCCGCGGTGCCGGTCCACGCGGCGGCGTAGCTGCCGTCGGCCACCGAGTCGGCGAGCGCCTTGTTGATGAACTCGCAGAACTTCGTGTCGCCCTTGGTGATGCCGATGCCGTAGGGCTCCTGGGTGAAGGTCTTGCCCACCAGCTTGAACGCGCCCTGGCTGGAGTCCACCAGGCCGCTGAGGATCACGTTGTCGGTGGTGACGGCCTCGACCTGGCCGTTGCGCAGCGCGTCGGCGCACTTGGAGTAGACGTCGAAGAGCACGATGTTGCCCGCGTCGACGTACTTCTCGATGTTCTTGGCCGGGGTGGACCCGCTGACCGAGCACACGCGGGCCTTCGCGGTCTTGAGCGTGTCCGGGCCGGTGATCGCGGTGTTGTCCGCCTTCACCATCAGGTCCTGGCCCGCGACGTAGTACGGCCCGGCGAAGGAGATCTTCTGCTTGCGGGCGTCGTTGATCGTGTAGGTTGCGACGACCATGTCGACCTGCTTGTTGACGATGACGTCCTCGCGGATCTTCGACGGCGTCTCGGTGTAGGTGATCTTGTCGGCCGGGATGCCCAGCTTGGCCGCGACGATCTTCGCGATCTCGACGTCGAAGCCGACCGGGTTGCCGTCGAGGCCCTTCAGGCCGAACAGCGGCTGGTCGAACTTCGTGCCGACCTTGAGCGTGCCGGCGCTCTGGAGCGCGGCCATCGTGGTGCCGGCCTCGAACGCGGCGCCCTGGGCGACCGACGGGGCGGCTCCGGAGCCGCCGAGGCTGGCCTGCTGGCCACAGGCGGCGACGGTGGCGGTGAGCGCCACGGCCGCGGCGATCACCGCGGTACGGGTGAGGGAGGAGAGGCGCATGAGCAAGCGTGTCCTTATCAGTGGGTGAGGATCTTGCTGAGGAAGTCCTGGGCGCGGGCGGTCGTGGGGCTGGTGAAGAACGACTCGGGGTCGGCGTCCTCCACCACCTCGCCGTCGGCCATGAAGAGGACGCGGTTGGCGGCGCGACGCGCGAAGCCCATCTCGTGGGTGACGACGAGCATCGTCATGCCCTCCTTCGCCAGCCCGGTCATGACGTCGAGGACCTCGTTGACCATCTCGGGGTCGAGGGCGGAGGTGGGCTCGTCGAAGAGCATCACCTTCGGGTTCATCGCGAGTGCCCTGGCGATGGCCACGCGCTGCTGCTGACCGCCCGAGAGCTGGGCCGGGTACTTGTCGCGCTGGTTGGCGATGCCCACCCGTTCCAGCAGCAGGAGGCCCTTCTCCTCGGCGTCGGCCTTCTTGACGCCGCGGACCTTCATGGGTGCGAGTGTGACGTTCTCGAGGATCGTCTTGTGGGCGAAAAGGTTGAAGCTCTGGAACACCATGCCCACGTCGGCACGCAGGCCGGCCAGCGCCTTGCCCTCGGCGGGCAGGAGATCGCCGTCGATGGCGATCTCGCCGCTGTCGACGGGTTCGAGCCGGTTGATGGTGCGGCACAGCGTGGACTTGCCCGACCCCGACGGGCCGAGCACGACCACGACCTGGCCGGCCGCGACCTCGAGGTTGATGTTCCTGAGCACGTGCAGGTCGCCGAAATGCTTCTCGACGGCCGCCATTCGGATCATCGGCGTCATGTCGGTACCTGCGGGCATGGCGGGAAGGTAGGGCGAATCGGACACCCCCGTCCAGCACCTTGAGCAACACATAGGGTTGCGCTCGTATAACGGACGGGGGCGGCATGCACATTCTCCTGGTGGAGGACGACGACCGGATCGCGGCGGCGCTGCGCCCGGCGCTGCACCGCCACGGCATGACCACCACGCGGCTCTCGCTCGGCCGCGGCGCGGTCGACCACCTCGCCGACGTCGATGTGGTGCTGCTGGACCTCGGCCTGCCCGACATCGACGGCGTCGACGTGTGCCGGGCCATCCGGGAGGTCAGCGACGTGCCGGTGATCGTGGTGTCGGCCCGCGGCGAGGTCGACGACCGCATCCTCGGCCTGCACTCCGGCGCGGACGACTACCTGGTCAAGCCCTACGACATCGGCGAGCTGGTAGCACGCGTGCACACCGTCTACCGGCGCCGGCGGGTGGGCGCGGCCGCGACGGGCGACGTCGTACAGGTCGCCGACGTCGTGGTCGACCTGCACCGCCACACCGTCACGGTTGGCGGCGAGCCGGTGACGTTGACGCGCAAGGAGTTCCAGGTGCTGGCGATGCTCGCCAGCTCGGGCGGCGCGGTGTGCACGCGCAGCCGGATCGTCGCGGAGGTGTGGGGCCGCAGCTGGGCCGGCGCCAACCGCACGCTCGACGTGCACGTGGCCACCCTGCGCACCAAGCTCGGCCGGGCCGACCTCGTGCAGACCGTGCGGGGTGTGGGCTACCGGCTGGGCCTGCCGGACCGGGACCCCGGGTAGTGGGCGCGCGCCTCCTGGTGATCATCATGGTGCTCGTCGGGGCGCTGGCGGGCGGCCTGGGGATCCCGCTCGCCCTGTCCAGCGCCATGTCGGCGCAGCAGGAGATGTTCACCGACCGGCTCACCGACACGATCTTCTACGCGTCGCTGGCCGAGCGCTCGATCACCGACCGGGACACGTCCGGCCTGGAGGCGGAGATCCGCCGCTACGACGAGGTCTACGGCGTGGCGGTGCTGGTGGTGGACCGCTCGGGACGGCCGGTGGCCGCCTCGCGGGCCCAGGTGCCCGTCCTCGACGCCGACGCGCAGAACCGCGTCGTGCTCGCGCTGGCCAGCCGCCGTTCCGAGCCCTACTCGCTGCGGTTCCCGTGGGACGACCGGCCGATCGTGCTCGCCGAGCCGATCCTGCTCGACTCCGGCGTGGGCGGCGTCGCCATCACGGTCTCGCCCACCGACCGGCTGCGCGCGGGGGAGCTGCGGCTGTGGTTGCTGGTCGTCGCGGCCGGGGTGCTGGCGCTGGCGCTCGCCGCGCTGGTCTCGCTGCCGGTGGTCCGCTGGATCCTGCGCCCGGTGCAGCGCCTCGACGAGGGCACCGGCCGCGTCGCCGTGGCGGTGCTCGCCGGGGCCGACGCGGAGCCGGTTGCCGACAACACCGGGCCGCCCGAGCTGCGCAGGCTCTCGGTGTCGTTCGACCGGATGGCCGAGACCGTCACGCAGGCGTACTCGGCGCAGCGCGCGTTCGTCGCCGACGCGAGCCACCAGCTGCGCAACCCGCTCACGGCGCTGCGGCTGCGGCTGTCCAACCTCGACGGTCACGTCGACGCCGCCGCGGCCGACGACCAGGCCGCCGCGCTGGAGGAGGCGGAGCGGCTGTCCACGCTGCTCGACGGGCTGCTCGCGCTCGCCCGCGCCGAGCGCACGGCCCCGCTGGTGGCCGTCGACGTCGACGCGGGGGTGGACGACCGCGTCGAGGCGTGGCGCCCGCTCGCCGAGCACACCGGGCTGCGGATGGAGCGCACCGGCACGCGCGGACTGCGGGCGCTCGGGCCGTCCGGGGTGATCGAGACGGTGCTGGACGCCGTGCTCGACAACGCCGTGAAGTTCTCGCCGGAGGGTGGGTCGGTGTCGGTGGACACCGCGCTGTGCGACGGCCACGTCGAGATCGCCGTGCGCGACACCGGGCCGGGCATGGCGCCCGAGGAGCTGGAGCGGGCCACCGACCGGTTCTGGCGCAGCCCCGAGCAGAGCAACGTCGAGGGTTCCGGGCTGGGCCTGGCGATCGCGGCCCGCACCACGGAGGTGGCGGGCGGCGAGCTGCGCCTGGAGCTGCCGCCCGGCGGCGGCCTCCGCGTGATCGCCCGCCTCCGCACCGCCCCCGACCACCCCCCGCGAGTCGACTGATCGAGCACGCCGTGTGTGCCGATCCGGCCCGCGCGGCGGCGAGCACGATCGGCGATGACGGTGTGCCCGTTTCGTCGACTCGCGCCCGGTTGGGGCGCGAGTCGACCGATCCGGCACGCCGCGTGTGCCGATCGGGCACATGCCGGATCGGTCCTCACGGCGTGCTCAGCTCGTCGACTCGCGCTCGGGTGGGGAGGAGGGTGCGCACGAGCAGGTAGGTGAGCATGCCCAGGGGCGAGAGCAGGATCGTCAGGACGAACAGCGGGGCCATGAGCAGCGGCGACACGCCGCGTTCGCGGGAGTCGAGGTACATCCACCGGCCGACGAACAGGTCGAAGCCGATCGCGTGCGCCCAGATCGCCGCCGTGCCGGCCGTGGTGCCGAGCACCGCGGTCACGCCGGGCAGGTCGGCGCCCGCGACCGGGCCCGCGAACGCCGCGAACTGCGGCACCAGCAGCACCACGTAGACCAGCAGCGGCGGGACGACGATCAGCGGTGAGGCGATGATCCGCCGGGTCCACGACCAGCCCGGAGCGACGATCATCAGCACCCAGAACGGGACGGCCAGGGGGAACGTGATCGCGAACAGGGCCTCGGGGCTCACGGCCGGACCTCGATCCGGCGGCGTGCCGTCGCGATCCCGGCGACCGTGCCGACCGCGATCACGGCCAGCGCGCCGAGCGTCAGCCCGTCCGGCGCCAGCAGCGGCTGGGCGCGCAGGGCCTGCCAGGCGAGCAGGAGCACCAGCGCGAGGTATCCGGCACCGACCGCGACGACGATGCGCATCCGCGCCCGGACATCGAACCGGTCCCCGAGGTACGCGGCGAGCGCGGCGGCGAGCACCGGCAGCAGCTGCAGGGCGTGCATGCCGACGAAGTGGGCGATGCGGAGGTCTCCCCCCACCGTGCTCCACCCGACGAACGGCAGTCCCGGCCCGCCGTCGGGGAGACCGACGGTGTGGGCGCCGACCTGGGTCATGACGATGCCCACCGCCATCCCCACCAGCCCCACGCCCAGCCCGAGCCGGATGGCCAGGCGGGCGACCGGGTCGCGCCCGGGCTCGCGCAGGAAGCGCACGGCGATGGCCAGCGTCGCCAGCCAGATCACCGCGACGGTGACGCCCATGAAGGTGTACAGCCCGGCGGGGTCGGTCAGGTTGAAGTGGCTGCGAACGCCCCGGGCCGCCTGGCCCGTGATGATGACCATCTCGGCCAGCGACGCGGCGACGATCACCCATCCGGTGATGCGGAACGCACGCGTGCGCAACTGGCCCAGCATCCACGCCAACGCACCGCCGTAGGCGGCGAACGAGACCGCGAACTTGAGGGGCTTGAACCACAGCGGGGCACCGAGCAGCGTGCGCTGGTCGACCACGGCGAGCCCGGCGAGGACGGCGGCGAGCGCCGCCATGGCCACGGCGAACCAGTAGAGGCCGGGATGGCCCCGGCGGGCGGCGGTGAGGACGGCGGTCATCTCGAACCCCTGACTGACAGTGTTAGTCTTTGCGAGCGCCGCCAGTGTGCAAGGCGTTGCCTAACAGCGTCAAGGAGAACTGTCAGTGCCAGTTGAGAGTTCGGTGAGAGAGCGGCGCCGCGCCGAGACCGTCCACGAGATCAAGGACGCGGCGTGGGCGCAGCTGGCCGAGTCCGGCGCCGGGGCGCTGTCGCTGCGGGCGGTCGCGCGGGCCGTCGGGATGACGGTGCAGTCGCTCTACCACTACTTCGACAGCCGCGACGCCCTGCTCACGGCCCTGGTCACCGACGGGCACGGCGCGCTGGCCGACGCGGCACAGGCCGGCGCCGACGCCAGCCGCGGCCGGCCGGCCCGGGAGCGCAGGCTGGCCGCCACCGCCGCGTACCGCCGGTGGGCGCACGACAACCGGGCCTCGTTCCTGCTGCTCTACGGCACGCCGGTGCCCGGCTTCGAGCCGCTGCCCGGCGGCGGGAGCGGCGAGGCCGCGCTGCGCCTGGCCGCCCCGTTCCTCGACGTCGTGTTCGACGGCTGGACGCCCGAGCAGCTCGCGGCCGTGCCGATCCCGGCGGGCGGCGAGCCGATCGCGGCCGTCGACAGCTCCGGGATCCCGCTCCCGGCGGGCGCGCTGGCCTACTTCACGGAGATGCGGGCCCTCATGCACGGCCTGGTGATCCTGGAGCTGCTCGGGCACCTGCAGCCGTTCGGCGACGACCTGGCCGAGCCGCTGTTCACGGCCGCGATGCGCCGCATGTCGGACGGGATCGACGACCTGCAACGCACCCTCTAGTCCCAATACCGTTCAGTTAAGGGCGTGGACGGTGTAGGTGGCGGCGCGCTCAGGTTGTGGCCATGAGGTGTGTGCGGCGCGTTTGACGTGCCATTTGGGCATCTTGCGTTTGATCACTCGTGGTGCGGATCGGTGACGGCGGCCGGTGTTGAGGCGGGCGAGGACCCTGCGGAGGAACGCCTGCCAGTGGTGTTCGGCGGGGTCGGGGTGGTCAGGGGGGAAATGCGCCCGGCTGGGCGACGGAGCGGCGGACGATGCGCAGGGCGGCGGTGAAGCTGACCCGGTCGGGATCGTGGCCGCCGTGGTGGGCGGCGTCGGTCATCAGGCTGCGGATGGCGTAGTGACAGCACAGGTGCCCCCAGATCTCCTGCAGCACCAGATCCGGGGATTTCGAGCGCAGCACGACCCGGGGTCCGCGCTGGTGGGTTTTGAGCTCGTCGAAGGTGGTCTCGATCTCCCAGCGTTGGGCGTAGGCGGCGGCCAACTCGGTCGCGGACACCTGGTCGGGGTCGGTGAGGGTGGTGAACAGTCGATAGACCGTCGGGTTGTCGCGTCCGTCGTCGACGGTGTAGTCGATGACCCGCACCAGCATCGGTTCCTCGCGCCGCTCCGCGGCCGGGGTGAGCCCACGCAGGTGCGCCAGCCAGGAGCCGTCGGCGAGGTCACGCAGATGCGTCGGTTTGGGCCCGGACTGGTCGGTCCGGATCCGCCACAGCAGGTCCGCGCCGGTCGCGACAGCGCCTCGCCACAGCGCGTAGGAGAAGAACCCGCGATCGGCCAACACCACCATGCCCGGGGCGAACGCGCCCAGCAGTCGGGCGGCGAGCTTGGCCTCGGACTCCCGATACGTTCCGACCCGGGCGGCGAAGATGGCGTGCGTGCCGCACTCGGCCACGGCGAGGACCCGGGCCTGCGGGAACGCCGCCTTCTCACCCTTGTTGACCCCGGGCCGCCCGAAGTGAGCGGCGTTGGCCGCGGTGTCGGCCACATCCAGGCATGTGCCGTCGACCGCGACCAGCCGCCGCCCTGCCAGCCACGACCCCGGCGTCGCCGCGGTGGCGATCGGGCGGGCCACCGCCGCGAACAACCCGGCCACCGGTTCGGCCCCCAACCGGACACGAGCCTGGAAGATCGCCGACTTCGACGGCAACCGGTAGTCCTGAGATTCCCGGTCGGACCAGCCCGAAGCCCAGTCCAGCCCGTCGGTCAACTGCCCCAGGACATCCTCATAGGACCCCTCCGAGTACAGCGCCATGCCGATCGAGAAGTACGCCATCACCCGCGCCGGCAACGTCCGGCTGCGCCGCTCGGTCCGACCCGACGCAGCGATCACCCGGTCGACCAGCTCCGGCGGGAACACCCGCGTCAACACACCCACCGACACCAGGTCCGACAACCGGCGCTCCGAGAGCGGCTTCACCCATCCCGCACGAGGCATGACCACCAAACTACACGGGTGTCATCTTAACTGAACGGTATTG
>CAXTTN010000175.1:662-12765 GCA_964247105.1 uncultured Pseudonocardia sp. | reverse complement strand
CCGCTCCGAGTGGGCCTTCGTGCTGTCCGCCACGGTGCGCGTCGCGGGCGACCTGACGTCGCGGAGGAGTGCGTCGCCAGGGAGGAGAAGCGCGCCGCTCGAGCCCTGCCGGCGGTGGAGCGGGCGACGCGTGCACCGGCGTGACCGTCGCCGATGCGATGACGCGACCCGCGTCCACGAGCGGGGCCACACTCCCGCCGGACAGGCTGCTGCACGGAGCCAGGCGCGACGTCGGGAGCAGCGGCGCTGACCTCGCCCCGGCGCCGGCAGGGCCCGCACCCCATCCGGATGCCGCCCTGCTCGTCGTCGTCTCGACCCACGAGGTCCAGCATGTTCCCGCAGCTCAACCGCATGCCCCGGACCTCTGACCTGCACGAGTCGGGTGACGGCGGTTCCGGACCGGGTGCAGCGACTCGGCCACCACCACGGCACCGCACTCGAACCACGCGCCGTCACCAAGCTGTGGAACGAGCTGTGCACAGAGCACGGACTCCGCGTCGTCCCACTGCACGGGCTACGTCACACCTGCGTCAGCGTGCTCCTGGCGCTCGGCGTCCACCCACGGATCGTGATGGAGATCGTCGGCCACAGCGCCATGGATGACGATGAACGTGTACGGGAACGTGAACCTGAACAGCCAGCGGGAAGCGCTGGATCATCTGGACGATGAACTGTCGTGAGGCCGACGTTGCTGTCAACAACGGCTGTCACAACGTCGCAGTGGACGGCGTCATGGCCTGCCTCGGTCAAGAACGCCGCGAGACGCGCCGGGAGTTGGGCGTCGACGAGGAACTTCACGCGCCGAGGGGGATCACTCGCTGACGCCCGACGGTCACCGCCGCGAACTCCAGCGCGGCCAGCACGTCGTCTCGTTCGAGGTCCGGGTAGTCCTCGATCACCTCGTCGACCGTCATCCCCGCCGAGAGCAGCTCCAGCAGGCTCTCAACGGTGTACCGAAGGCCACGCACGGTGGGCTGGCCATGACAGATCTCGGGATCGGAGGTGATGCGATCCAGCCTGCTCATGGGGCTAGCGTATCGCTGACCCACCCGCGCTGGTGCCGTGCTCGGGTCAGTCACCGAAGGAGCGGCCGCAGACACAGGTGTGGCCGGGCCAGACGGAACCGACAGCCGGGCGAGCCGATCAAGCCATCACCCGGCAGACCCGCACACCCAATAGATGCATAGTGCATTGGACTGGGGCCCACCCAGAAGCTCTCCATCGAATGGACTGCCGCAGGTCAGATGTGGTGCGCCCGAAGGGATTCGAACCCCTAACCTTCTGATCCGTAGTCGGCACGCTGACGTCCACACGCCCGGCGACATGGCGATTGACCGGCGCTGCAGGCGATGGATCGGGCAACAGCGGCACCGGTCGACGGCAGTTCGTGGACCGACCCGTGGACCGAGATCAATCCGCGCGCGCCGCCGACACCTGTCCGCGAGCCGATGTCACGCTCAGCGTGTCCACTGGCGCGCAGCCCGGCGTATATTGGCAAGCAGTTGGACGTCGTGGGCGCCCGACGAGACGCGAGGCCGTGTGACCCGGGGCAGACCGGGAGCACGGCCTCACGCATGTCCGGCCCGATCAACAGTCGACCGCGACCAACGTAAGCCGATCTGCCAGCACCTCGCGGTAGGTCGTCCGACCTTCCTGGGTCGCCCGAACGGCACCGGCGATGATGTCCGCCAGCCAGAGCAGCGGCTCCGTCTCACCGCGTCGATGGTCCAGGCGCACTCGTGTGCCCTTGGGTAGGTCGAACCTGACGCTTCGCACCAACTCGACATCCCGTCGATCCAGGACGCCGCCTCGCGATTCTGCCGTGATGTCGAGGACGCCGATCGCGTGGAGTTCACCGACGAGCCGACGGAGCACGATGCGCCGCGCGCGCTCCTAGCCGCGCGGCGGCACCGGAGCACCGACCGCCACGAGGTAGGTGCCGGTCAGGGAAGCAGCCATGATCACCGCCCAGTGCAGCTTGTTCGTGCGCCGGCCACCACGCAGCGCACGCATGGCGTCGCGGGCCTGATCGAGTTCCGTGGCAAGCATGGCTGCCGCGAGCACGTAGAAGCCGAGCGGGCCGCCCTCGTGGAACGACTCGTCCAGATAGGCGACAGGCCGCGGCATCGGTCGAGCCTACGAGCGTCCACCGACGTTCCCGCACCGGCCGGGGCCAGGAGACGTACAGCGTCGACTGCAGCGCCTATGGGAACAACCCGTCCAGCGTCGCCGCTGCCGCGGAGGCGGTCAGCGGCATGGCGTGGCTGTAGATCCTCAATGTGGTCGAGGCGTCGCGGTGGCCGAGGCGGTGCGCCCGACCAGCACGGTGGCCACGGTGTGACGGAGCCGGTGAAGCGTGAGGTCGGGATGACCGGAGCGGGTCGCGAGGTCGGCGAACCAGTGCCCGGCGCAGCTGGTGGTCAGCAGGGTGGCATGGTTCGGGCGTCCGGAGAACAGCCACGGCCCGAATGATCCCGACGTCCGGCCGTCACATCCGCTTCACCTGCCCGCTGTCTCCACGTCTCGACACTGCTTCGCCACAGCTGGGCGGTTGTCGATCCGAGGGTGAGCCGCCGGATCCGGCCGCTCTTCGTCGGCCCGACCATCTCGGCGGAGGTTCCGCGGCTGATCGTCAGGACGTCCCCGTCGAGATCGCCGATCTGCAGCGCGGCCAACTCACCACGGCGGGCGCCGGTGTCCGCGGCCAACCGCACCAGGAGAAGAACCTGTTCCCGACGGTGGACCTCCACCAGACCGGCCGCCGGCGTGAGGCGCTGACGGGCGTCGGTGACCTCGTCGCCGGCGACCTGCAGGATCCGGCAGACCGTCTCGACAGGGGCGTGGAGCCGCGTCGTGCTCGTCGACGGCCCGCGCATCCCCCGCAGCGGCGGCGCGTCCAAGATGCCCTCCCGGTAGGCCCACCCGAAGGCCGAGCGCAGGCACCGCACCCGGGCCGCGATCGTCGCCGCACCCACCCCGGCCGCGACCCAGCCCTGGCTCGCCGCCCGCAGGACCGGTGGAACCACCTGGGAGGCGCGTCGTGCACCGATCGGGTCAACTCGCAGGGCCGCGACCACGGACCGGTACCCGGCCACGGTCGACGGCCGCCACCCGTGCTCGGCGATCAGCCACCGGGCCAGCAGGTCGGACACCGCAATACCCGGAGCGGCGCGGCGACCGGCCCGTACCGCCTCTGCCTGTGCCGCCCACCGCGCGAGCGCGGCCTGGGCGTCGTCTCGGTCACCGTGGACCGTCTTCGACCGCACCAGGCTCCGGCCCGACACCAGGTCCGGGCCGAGCGCGACTCTGAGTTCCCACACTCCGGGGTGCCGCTGCCGCATCGAACCGCTGCCCCGCGATCTGTTCGTCATGCCCGACCGTACGGCGGTCCCCGGGAAGCGTCGGTCGATCGATCCGACCTGGCATCCTGACGCGATGGCGATGCCGGAACCGGATGTGGCACGGGTACGGCGCTGGTGCGCCGCACGGGTACCCGAGCGCGCTCTCCACCAGGTTCGTGTCGAGTGCGACATCACCCCACGCCACCTGACGATCGCCGAACGCCGCGCTCCGTGGCGCGCCGATCTCGGACCGGACTGGACCACCCTCCCGGTCGCCCGCCTGCGCTACACCGCGACCGACCGGATGTGGACGCTGTACTGGCGCGACCGCGACCTGCGCTTCCACCGCTACGACGAGCTGGCGGCCTCACCGCGGGTGGACAATCTCCTCGCCGAGATCGAGCGCGATCCCACCGCCATCTTCTGGGGTTGACCGGCGGCCGGGACGGCCGACCCAATCTCCGCGGTTAAGGCGGTGCAGTTGGGATTGCTGTGGGGACGATGCGCTTCGAGATGATCTGAAAGAGCGCCGAAAGCAGCACGTATCCGCAGGTCAGGTCTAATGTGTCGCTGGTGCGCCCGAAGGGATTCGAACCCCTAACCTTCTGATCCGTAGTCAGATGCTCTATCCGTTGAGCTACGGGCGCGTGATTTTCAGTTGTACCGCCACAGCCTACCAAGGCCGTGCCAGCGCGGAGGCTCCGGGATTTGAACCCGGGATGGGGGGTGACCCCAAACCGCATTAGCAGTGCGGCGCCATAGACCAGACTAGGCGAAGCCTCCCGAAGCCTTGCGGCCTCCAGCGATGCCCAGGTTACACAGGGGCGTCCACAGGGTTCGGAGACCCCCCGGGCGCCAGCGCCAGGAACGGCCCCAGCGCGTCCGGGTTCTGCAGTGCCCCCCTGCTCACAGCCCTGTCCGCCGCCACCCCGGCCAGGATCTTCTTGACCGGAACCTCGCACTTCTTCCCGTTGAGGGTGCGCGGCACCGCGTCGACGACGACGAACCGGTCCGGCACGTGCCGCGGCGACAGCTCGGTGCGCAACGCCGTGCGCAGCAACGGCTCCACCTCCTCCAGCGACGCGCCGGGCGCCAGCACGAGGAAGCACAGCAGCGCGCCCTCCTCGCCCGCACCCAGCTCGGTGGTGTCGATCACGAGGGAGTCGGCGACGGCGTCGAAGCCCTCGACGACGGCGTAGAAGTCGGCCGTGCCCATGCGGACGCCGCCGCGGTTGAGGGTGGAGTCGCTGCGCCCGTAGATCACGTAGGAGCCGCGCGGGGTGCGGCGCACCCAGTCGCCGTGGCGCCAGACCCCCGGGTAGTCCTCGAAGTAGGCCTCGCGCAGCCGGCTGCCGTCGGGGTCGTTCCAGAACTTCACCGGCATCGACGGGGTGGGCTTGGTGATCACCAGCTCCCCCACCTCGTCGACGAGCTCCCTGCCCGACTCGTCGTACGCGACGACGTCCGCGCCCAGCGCCGCGCAGGAGATCTCGCCGAGCCACACCGGGACCGACGGGGACGAGCCGACGAACGCCGCGCACACGTCCGTGCCGCCCGACACCGAGCAGATCTGGACGTGTTCGCCGACCGCGTCGCCGACCCAGCGGAAGCCCTCCACCGACAGCGGCGCGCCGGTCGAGCCGATGGCGCGCAGCGCGCTCAGGTCGAACTGGTCGCGCGGGCGCAGGCCGGCCTTCAGCGACGCCTGGATGTAGGGCGCCGACACCCCGAAGTACGTGACGCCGCGGCGCTCCGCGAGCCGCCACAGCGTCCCGAGGTCGGGGTGGCCGGGGTTGCCGTCGAACAGGACTATCGTCGATCCGACGAGAAGCCCGCCGATCAGCAGGTTCCACATCATCCACCCGGTGGTGGTGAACCAGAGGAACCGTTCGCCGGGACCGAGCTCCATCTGCAGTCGCAGCGCCTTCATGTGTTCCAGCACGATGCCGCCGTGCCCGTGCACGATGCCCTTGGGCAGGCCGGTGGTGCCCGAGGAGTAGAGCACCCACAGCGGGTGGTCGAACGGCACGGGCTCGAACGCCAACGGGGCCGGCTCGGCCGTGAACTCCGCCCAGCGCGTGGTGCCGGCCAGCGTCACGTCGTCGAGGTAGGGGATCAGGACGGTCTGGCGCAACGTCGGCAGCTGCTCCTGCAGCGCCGACACGTTCTTCCGGATGTCGTAGCGCTTGCCCCCGTAGACGTACCCGTCGACGGCGACGAGCACGCTCGGCTCGATCTGGGCGAAGCGGTCGTGCACGGCGCGCGCGCCGAAGTCGGGCGAGCAGGACGACCAGATCGCGCCGAGGCTGGCCGCGGCCAGGAACGCGACGAGCGTCTCGGGCGAGTTGGGGGCCAGCGCGACGACCCGGTCGCCGCGGCCCACGCCCGCCCGCACGAGGCCGGCGCGCGCCCGGCCGACGGCGTCGCGCAGCTCGGCGTGGGTGAGGGTGGCCTCGAGCCCGTCCTCGCGGGCGAACAGCAGGGCGACGTCGTCGTCCTCCCGGCCGGGACCGGGCGTCAACGCGTGCTCGGCGTAGTTGAGCGTGGCGCCCGGGAACCACTCCGCTCCTGGCATCGACCGTGAACCCAACACCGCCGTGGGCGGCGCGGTGAAGCGGACCCCGAGGAACTCGGCGGCGGCCGACCAGAAGCCGTCGAGGTCGTCGACCGACCACGCGTGCAGGGCCGCGTAGTCCGAGGTGTCGACGCCGTGGCGCTCGTGCGCCCAGGCGGCGAACTCCGTCATCGGGCCGGTCGCGTCGGGATCGGGAGCCCACAGGACGTCGGGGGTCTCAGCCATGGCGCCAGCATGCAAGCCCGGGCACCGGTGCGCCAGGGCCGCCGACGGACGTCACGGCCACGGCGGGTCGAGACGGCAAGAACGGCGTGTCGAGATCGTCGACTCGCGCGGGGTCGGGTCAGCGGAGGTGGGAGTCGAACCAGTTCAGGGTGCGCTGCCAGGCGTCCGCGGCCGCGTCGAGGTCGTCGTCGAAGCGGTAGCCCTTGTGCGGGTAGACGACGACGTCGGTCGCCATCTCCGACGAGGCCGCGGCCGCGCGCAGGCGGTCGATCTCCGGATCGGCGCCGCCCTCGGGCTGCTCGCCGTAGATCCCCAGCCACGGACACGTCAGGCCCTTCGCCGCGGCGACCTGCGACGTCAGCTCGGACGACGTCACGCTCTCGCCGGCCACCGTGACGGCCGCGCCCAGCGTGCGCTCGGCGGCCACCAGCAGGGCGACGGAGCCGCCGAGGTCGAAGCCGATGACGCCCATGCGGTCCGGGCTGATGTCGTGCTCGGCCAGCCACCCGAACGCGGTCTCGGTGTCGGCCATGACCTGCTGGTCGTCGAGGCGGTCGACCTGCTCCTGCACCTGGCCCTCGTCGCCGTCGACCTCGTCGGCGCCGTCGCGGTGGTAGAGGTGCGGGGCGACGACGAGCCAGCCGTCGCCCGCGAGGCCCCCGACCAGACCCCGCACGGCGTCGGTGACGCCCCGCGCCTCGTGCAGCACGACGATGCCACCGCGGACCGAGCTCTGCGGCTCCGCGACGGTGAGCCGCAAGGCGCTGCCGTCGACCAGCGGGACGGTCTCCGTGCGGATCTGGGTCATGCTCACAGCCTGGCACGGCGCACCGGCCCCCGGTGCACCGGGCACCGGCCGGGCGCGCGCGGTCACGTCGCCGCCCGGGGCTCGGGACGGCGGGCCCGGACCGGCTCCGGGGGGACGCCGAGCCGGAGCCGGAGCCCACCGGTGGTCCGGCGCACGTAGTACAGGACCGCAACCACGGCGGGGACCGTCAACAGCATGGTCAGCAGCCCGGCTTCGGGGCCGAAGCCTCCGCCGGTCCAGAGCTCCGGCCCCGCGACGCGCACGGTGATGACGCTCGCCGGATCCGGCTCGCCGCTCACCGGGAAGCCGAAGACGCCACCGAGCATGAAGTTCCAGGCCAGGTGGACACCGATCGGGAACGCCATCCGCGCGGAGAGGAGGCAGGCGAGGGCCGTGGGCACACCCGCCAGGCCGATCCCGGCGGCGGCGACGAGGGTGGCGCCGGGATTCGCGAGGTGGGCGGCTCCGAAGAGCACGGAGGTGACCACGACGACGATGGCGAGCGCCGCCGTGCGTCCCAGCCGGGACAGGCCCTCCACGGCGACGAGCAACGGGTAGCCGCGGAACGCGATCTCCTCCCACCAGGCCTGGGCCGCCGACGCGAGCGCCACGGCCAGTATCCCGGCCGCGAACGGGATCCCGACGAGGTCGACGTGGAGAACCTGGTCCACCCGCACCCAGCCGGCCAGGAGGCCCACCCCCACGAGCAGCGACGCCATCACGACGCTGAGAGCGGCTCCGGCCCCGAGGTCCCGCCACCAGCTCCGGTCGAGCTGCAGGCCGAGGTGCCGCAGCGGCCGCCGGGTGACGTAGCGCATGTTCACCCCGGCCAGGAACGTCGTCGCCCCGGCCAGCAGGACGTAGGGAAGGAATATCCTCAACCACGGTCCGGCCGGACCCGCCGGCGCCAGCGCCGGGTACACGGCCACCCGCAGCAGGGGACCGATCGCCACCACGAGGGCCGCCATCGGCAGCGCGAAGGCGAGCAGCCGCCAGACCGCGCGCAACCGGTGTTCTCCGGTGTTCCAGAAGACGGCGAGGACGCGATTCATGAGACGTGCCCGTTCCTTGTCGACAGCAGGTCTCGGGAACGTAGGACGGTGCTGATCAGCCGTCTTGAAGAAAATCCTCGAAGGGCCGGCGCGCCGAGAAGGCGGTGGGGGTCACGCCCATCATCGACTTCACCTCACGTCCGAGGTGTGCCTGGTCGGCGAAGCCCGCCATGACGGCGATCTCGGCCGGGCGGTGCTCGGTGGTGGTGAGCATGGTCAGCGCGTGCGCGAGCCGCTGCTGGCGGGCGTGCACCTTGGGAGTGACCCCGACCTGGTCGCGGAAACGTCGGACCAGACGGTTGGCGTCCGCTCCCGTCGCCCTCACCACCTGTGAGATCCGCATCCGGCCATGCGACGCCTCGATGAGGCCGAGGGCGGCGCGGATGTCGGAGTCGAGTGCACGACCCGGGACGAGCATCCGCCGCAGCATCCGGTCGACCCCTGCGACCATGTCGGTCGTCGGCGCGTCGCCGAGCCCGAGCACGCGGTCGACCTCGTCCGGGACGAGCACGTCGGCAGCCGGCAGGACCAGATCGGTCAGCTCGGCCACCGGCGCGCCCAGCAGCGAGAAGGCGCCGCCCGGCTCCAGCTCCGCGATGACCAGACGGGTGTTCGACCCGACGACCTCGCCCATCGACCGGGTTGCCGCGCCGGCCACCACCGCGGAGGGGTCCGCGCCGGACGTCGGCCCCCCGGACCCGGGCCGGGCTCCCGTGAAGAAGGCCAGGCTGACGCGGCCGGACGGCGTGCTCGCGATGCTGGCGCTCCGCGGGAGCACTCCCGTCGAGAGCACCCGGTAGCGCCCCACGATGCCGCGCAGTGGCGCGGAGGGCGGTAGCTCGCGATAGCGGATCTGCGACGGCCGGGAGACGCGACTCATACAGCTGACCTTCTCGTCGGCAGAGGAGCGACCGGCACTTTCCCACAGGGGTCGCAGATCGCTCGGAGCCTCCCCTTCACCTGCACCTAGGGTGACCCCATGACGCTCATCCGCGCCGATCTCGCGAGCCTCCCGGCCTACGTCCCGGGCCGGGCGATCCCGGGCCTGATCAAGCTGGCGAGCAACGAGGTGCCGCTGCCGCCGAGCGGGCCCGTGCTCGCCGCGATCGCCGAGGCGGCAGCGCTGGGCAACCGCTACCCGGATCTCGCCGTCACCGGGCTGACGGCCCGGCTCGCCACCACCCTCGGTGTGGACGCGGCCCGGATCGCCGTCGGCTGCGGCTCGGTGAGCATCTGCCAGCAGCTCGTGCAGATCACCTGCTTCGACCCGTCCGACGAGGTGATCTTCGCGTGGCGCTCGTTCGAGGCGTACCCGATCGTCACGCAGATCGGCGCGGCCACGGCCGTCACCGTGCCGCTCGACGGGGACTTCCGCCACGACGTCGACGCCATGGCCGCCGCGGTCACGCCGCGTACCCGGCTGGTGTTCGTGTGCAGCCCCAACAACCCGACCGGCACGGTCGTGACCCGCGCCGAGATGGAGCGGCTGCTCGCGGCCGTCGGGCCGGACGTGCTGGTGGCGCTCGACGAGGCCTACCACGAGTACGTCACCGAGCCCGACGCGGTCGACGGCACGTCCCTGCTCGACGCCCACCCCAACCTCGTGGTGCTCCGGACGTTCTCCAAGGCCTACCGGCTGGCCGCGCTGCGCGTCGGCTACGCGATCGCCACGCCCGAGGTCGCGACGGCGCTGCGGAAGGTGTGCGCGCCGTTCAGCGTCAACACGCTCGCCCAGGCCGGGGCGGTCGCCGCGCTCGACGACGCGGAGAACCTGCTCGCCGCCTGCGCCGACGTCGTCGGCGAGCGGGTGCGGGTGCGCGACGCGCTCGTGGGGGCGGGGTTCACCGTGCCGCCGACGAACGCGAACTTCGTGTGGGTCGCGCTCGGCGACCGGACGGCGGAGTTCGCGGCGCACTGCCTGGACCACAAGGTCGTCGTGCGCCCGTTCCATCCCGACGGGGTACGCGTCACGATCTCGACGGCCGAGGAGAACGACACCTTCCTCGCCGCCGCGCAGGCGTTCCCTCGGTGATCACCGGCGCGGAGCGGTAGCGGCTCAGGGCCCATCCCACCGCCCGGTCACCCATCAGCGCTCCGCCGATCCCGGCGGGCACCGCCGCGATGAGAACCAGCCAGAAGTCGAGATCCAACGGCATCACGGTAACGAGTTCGCATCGATACGGGTGGGTGTTACGTCTGCCCGGCCCGGTGCGACTCACGGGGTGTACACGGCCCGCGACCGGAGGGACACGGCGTGACGATCACCGGCGTCATCACCGCCCTCGTCCTCGGCGCGATCATCGGCAGCGCCGGTCGGCTCGTCGCGCGCAGCCGCGTCGCGCCGTGGGTCGCCACGCTGCTGGGCGTCGTGGGAGCGTTCGGCGGGACGGGCGTGGCGCGGATCGTCGGCGTCCCCCTCGCCACGTCCGGCATCGACTGGCTGGAGCTGAGCCTCCAGGTGGTCGTGGCCGCGGTCCTGGTGGGCCTGACCAGCGCCCTCCACCGCCGGATGGCGCGCCCCGCCGCGCCGGTGATCCTGCCGACGGCGCCCGGGCCGGTGACGGGGTCACCGGTCCCGAGGGTCGGACCTCGAGCCGCCCGGCCGAGGCTCGGCGAGCAGGCGCCGTCGCGGATCTTCCTGTGCTACCGCCGCAGTGACACCTCGCACGCCGCCGGGCGACTGGCCGACCGGCTCCGCCAGCGCTACGGCCAGGACAGCATCTTCATGGACGTCGACTCCATCCCCAGCGGCCAGAACTTCCGGACGGGGGTGCGCGCGGCCATCGAGAGCAGCGCGGTGGTGCTGGTGCTCATCGGCGACGCGTGGGTCACCGAGCGCGACGTCAACGGACGCCGGCTCGACAACCCCGACGACAACGTGCGCCAGGAGGTCGAGCTGGCGTTGCAGCTCGACCGCGCGCTCCCCGTCCTCGTCGACGGGGCAGCCATGCCGTACGCGCAGGCGCTGCCACCACCGCTGGCGCTCCTGTCGGACCTCAACGCGGCCCCCCTCAGCCATCTCACCTGGGACGACGATGCGACCAGGCTGATCAGGGCGATCGACGGCCGTCGGCCGACGTTCCCGCGGTGACTACGGTGGACCGATGACCTCCTACCCGCCCGTGGCCGAAGAGCGGAACTGGGCGCTGGCCGCCCACGTCGGGAGCTTCGTGTCAGCATGGTTCGCCCTCGGGGTCTTCGCGCCGCTGCTGGTGCTGCTGATCAAGGGCAAGGACTCGCCGTTCGTCCGTCGCCACGCCGTGGAGTCGTTGAACTTCCAGCTCAACGCGCTCGTGCTGACCGTCGTCTTCGCTCTGCTGATCCTGCTGCTGATCGGCTTCGTGCTGCTGCCGCTCTACGCGATCTTCTACGCGACCGTGGTGATCATCGCGACGGTCCGCGCCGGCCGGGGTGAGGACTACCGCTACCCGCTGACGGTCCGCGTCGTCACGTAGCGGGGCGAAGGGCCGCGGCGCGCGCGTTCTGTACGCGGTGCGCGGGGTGCGACGCGTGGGCGGGCGGCAGAGCGCGCGCGTGGCGAGTGGCGAGGCCGTGCAAGTGCGACACAACGCACGCGCGTTGTGTCGCCACGGCGCGCGCGACACGAGGCACGCGCGAGCGGCACAACGCGCGCGGGCGTGACGCGGCGACACGGGCGCGCGCGGCACGAGGCGCCCGCGAGCGCACAACGCGCGCGGGCCTGACGCGGCACCACGGGCGCGCGCGGCACGAGGCACGCGCGAGCGGCACAACGCGCGCGCGGACTGCCGAGCGGCTCCTCGGCCCGCCCCCAGCCAGACAGCGCGCAGGTTCGCTACACCGCGCACGCGTTCCAACGCCCGCGCGGTGCGCTGAACCCGCGCGCGGGCAGGTGTCGCGCGCGCTCCACACTCCGCGCACCCACTCCCCCACACCACGCGCGTGCCCCACACCGCGCACGTCCCGCACACCGCGCACGTCCCCTCCACACCACACACGCGTCGTCGCACCACACACGCGTCGCCGCACAACGCGCGCATCGCCGCACAACGCGCGCATCGCCGCACCACGCGCGCATCGCCGCACCACGCGCGCATCGCCGCACCACGCGCGCATCGCCGCA
>CAXTTN010000175.1:0-562 GCA_964247105.1 uncultured Pseudonocardia sp. | reverse complement strand
CCCGTGCGGCGCACAGGACCCGCGCGGCGTCGGGAACGCCGGACGGCCCGGCCCCGCGGAGGCGGGACCGGGCCGTCGTCGTGCCGGGTCAGCGGCTGACGCCGCGCCTGCCGTAGATCCCCGCGACGACCGTCACGCCGATCGCGGCGACGACGATCTGCAGGATGATCTCGATCCAGTCGATGCCGCGCGTGTCCGCGACACCGAACAGGCGAGCGATGAACGTGCCGATGAAGGCGGCGACGATGCCGACGAGGATGGTCAGCCAGATCGGGATGTTCTGCTTGCCGGGCGCTACGAGGCGGCCCACGAACCCGAGGATGGCGCCGATCACGATGGCGGTGATGATCCCGGTGACGGTCATGTGCAACTCCAGTTGTCTGTCGGACCTCACTCCCCGTTGCGGCCCGTGTGCGCACTGGATTAGCACGCTCTTAACACCGACGCACGCGAAATAGGGCGACCACACCCGAAGCGTTATCGAGGTGTCGTCACCCGTTCAGCCGCGGCCGGCTCAGAGAGTGTTGTGAAACCTGATGATCACTCGGCGTGGCGGAGGTGG
>CAXTTN010000174.1:6792-12774 GCA_964247105.1 uncultured Pseudonocardia sp. | reverse complement strand
GGGGCCGCACTGGTCGCGGCCCGCGAGCTGGCCCCGGACCTGCCGTGCGAGGTGGAGGTCGACTCCCTCGACCAGCTCGACGAGGTGCTGGCCCTGGGGGCGGAGCTGGTGCTGCTGGACAACTTCTCCGTCGCGCTGACCCGCGAGGCGGTGCGGCGGCGGGGGAGCCTGCCGACCGGGCTGGAATCCTCCGGGGGGCTGGTGCTGGCCGACGCCCGCGCGTACGCGGAGACGGGCGTGGACTTCCTGGCGGTCGGCGCCCTGACCCACTCGGTCACGGCGCTGGATCTGGGGCTGGACCTGGAGCCGAGCTGATCGTCGAGCACGAGTCCGGCCCGATCCGGCCCCGACGGCCGCTCGACGATCAGCTCCGCACCGCGCCCGGGCCGGCCTCGGCATGCGCCGTACGCTGGGGCCATGCTCCGCCGACTCGACCTGCGCGCCGACCGCCTGCCCCGTACCGCCGTCCTGCGCGGCCTGCTGCCGCGCGCCGCGGTGGACGTGGACGCGGTGCTGCACCAGGTCCGGCCGATCGTCGAGGCCGTGCGCGAGCGGGGCGTGGAGGCGGCGCTGGAGTTCGCGGAGCGGTTCGACCGGGTCCGGCCGGCCGCGGTGCGCGTCCCGGAGGCCGCCCTCAAGGATGCGCTGGCGGCGCTCGACCCCGCCGTCCGGGACGCACTGGAGCTGTCGATCACCCGGGCCCGCAAGGTGCACGCCGACCAGCGGCGCCGCGACGTCGTCACCGACGTGGTCGACGGCGGCACCGTCACCGAGCGGTTCGTGCCGGTGCGCCGGGTCGGGCTCTACGCGCCGGGCGGGCTGGCCGTCTACCCCTCCAGCGTGATCATGAACGTGGTGCCCGCGCAGGAGGCCGGCGTGGAGTCGCTGGTGCTGGCCTCGCCGCCGCAGGCCGAGCACGGCGGGCTCCCGCACCCGACGGTGCTGGCCGCGGCGGCGCTGCTGGGGGTCGAGGAGGTGTGGGCGGTCGGCGGGGCCCAGGCCGTGGCGCTGCTGGCCTACGGCGGCACCGACACCGGCGGCGCCGACCTGGAGCCGGTCGACGTGGTCACCGGTCCCGGCAACGTCTACCTGACCGCGGCCAAGCGGCTGCTGCGCGGCCTGATCGGCATCGACTCCGAGGCCGGCACCACCGAGATCGCCGTCCTCGCCGACGACACCGCCGATCCCGTGCACGTCGCCGCCGATCTCATCTCCCAGGCCGAGCACGACCCCAACGCCGCGTCCGTGCTGGTCACGACGTCGGACGCGCTGGCCGCGGCCGTCGACGCGGAGCTGGCGCGGCAGGTTCCGCTCACGAAGCACACCGAGCGCATCGCCACGGCGCTCGCGGGCCCGCAGTCGGGCACGGTGCTCGTCGCGGACCTCGACGACGGCCTCGCCGTGGTCGACGCCTACGCGGCCGAGCACCTGGAGATCCAGACCGCCGACGCCCGCGCCGTGGCCCTGCGCGTCCGCAACGCCGGGGCGGTCTTCGTGGGGCCGTGGGCGCCGGTGTCGCTGGGCGACTACTGCGCGGGCTCCAACCACGTCCTGCCCACGGGCGGGTGCGCGCGGCACTCCGGCGGGCTGTCGGTGCAGACGTTCCTGCGGGGCATCCACATGATCGAGTACACCGAGGCCGCCCTGCTCGCCACGGCCGACGCCGTGGTCACCCTCGCGGCGGCCGAGGACCTGCCCGCGCACGGCCAGGCCGTCACGGCCCGCTTCACCCGATGACCGGGACTCTCGACGCGGTCGGCGCCGGCGTCACGCTCGACGAGCTACCCCTGCGCGAGGACCTGCGGGGGAAGTCGCCGTACGGCGCCCCGCAGCTCGACGTCGCCGTCCGGCTCAACACCAACGAGAACCCCTACCCGCCGCCGCAGGCGCTGGTCGACGACGTCACGGCCGCCGTGCGCCACGTGGCGGGGGAGCTGCACCGCTACCCCGACCGCGACGCCACGGCGCTGCGCACCGACCTCGCCGCCTACCTCACCGGTGCCACCGGCGTCGTCCTGAGCAGCGCGAACGTCTGGGCCGCCAACGGCTCCAACGAGATCCTGCAGCAGATCCTGCAGGCGTTCGGCGGGCCGGGGCGCACGGCCGTCGGGTTCGAGCCGTCCTACTCGATGCACCCGATCATCGCCGGCGGCACGCGCACGGAGTGGCTGCCCGAGCCCCGGCGCTCCGACTTCTCCGTCGACGTCGCCGCCGCCGCGTCGCTGCTGCACGAGCTGGCGCCCGATGTCACGTTCCTGACCAGCCCGAACAACCCGACCGGCCAGTCGATCGAGCCGGGCGACCTGGCCCGGCTGGTGGACGCCGCGCCGGGGATCGTGGTGGTCGACGAGGCCTACGCCGAGTTCTCCGACCGCCCCAGCGCCATCACGCTGCTCGCCACGCACGGCCACAAGCTGATCGTCTCGCGCACGATGAGCAAGGCGTTCGCGTTCGCGGGCGGGCGGCTGGGCTACCTCGCGGCCGCACCGGCCGTGGTCGACGCGCTGCAGCTCGTCCGCCTGCCCTACCACCTGTCGGTGCTCACCCAGGCCGCCGCGCGGGCGGCGCTGCGGCACGCCGAGGCCACCCTGGGCTCGGTGGCGCTGCTGCGCCACGAGCGCGACCGCGTGGTCGACGAGCTGGCCGCGGCCGGCTACGCGGTGGCTCCGAGCGACGCCAACTTCGTGCTGTTCGGCCGCTTCGGCGACGCGTCGCGCGCCTGGCGGGCGTTCCTGGACCGCGGCGTCCTGATCCGGGACGTCGGCATCCCGCACCACCTCCGTGTCACCGTCGGCACACCCGAGGAGAACGATGCGTTCGTGGCGGCGGCCACGGAACTGATGGAGAAGGAGACGGCGTGAGCGAGCGTGCGAGTGAACCATCGATACAGCGTCTCCGCGAGGCGTGGACCGAGCGCAGCGAGGTCCGACGATGAGTCGGATCGGGCGCGTGGAACGGGTCACCAAGGAGTCCAAGGTCCTCGTCGAGATCGACCTCGACGGCACGGGAACCACCGACATCTCCACCGGGGTGCCGTTCTACGACCACATGCTCGACGCGCTGGGCAAGCACGGCGCGTTCGACCTCACCGTCCGCGCCGAGGGCGACGTCCACGTCGACGTGCACCACACGGTCGAGGACGTCGCGATCGTGCTCGGCCAGGCCCTGCTCCAGGCACTCGGCGACAAGAAGGGCATCCGCCGCTTCGGCGACGCCCTGATCCCGATGGACGAGACGCTGGCGCAGGCCGTCGTCGACGTGTCGGGCCGGCCGTTCACCGTGCACACGGGCGAGCCCGACGTCATGGCGGGCTTCGTGATCGGCGGGCACTACCCGACGGTGCTCAACCGGCACGTGTTCGAGTCGCTGGCCTTCCACGGCCACCTCGCCCTGCACGTCCGCGTGCTCGACGGCCGCGACCCCCACCACATCACCGAGGCCGAGTTCAAGGCCGTCGCGCGGGCGCTCCGCGCGGCGGTGGAGCCGGACCCGAGGATCACCGGCGTCCCGTCGACGAAGGGCGCGCTGTAGCTCGTACGCTCCCGACCGTGCTGCCTGGCGACTCGCACGTCCACACGGAGTGGTCCTGGGACGCCGCCGCCGGCTCGATGCACGCCTCCTGCGCCCGGGCCGTCGAGCTCGGGCTGGGCTCGGTCGCGTTCACCGAGCACGTCGACCTCACCCCGTGGACGGTCGCGGGCGGGGAGATCGCGGCGTTCCCGCCGCACGCCCACCGCTGGCTGCGGCCCTCCGGCGAGTTCGTGGCGCCGGAGCTGGACGTGGCGGGCTACCTGCGGTGCGTCGAGGAGTGCCGGGAGCGGTTCCCGGGCCTGCGTGTCCGTTCGGGCCTCGAGGTCAGCGAGCCGCACCGGCATCCCGGACGGCTCGCCGGGCTCGGCCCGTTCGACCGCGTGCTCGGGTCGGTCCACTCGGTGCGCGGGCCACACGGCGCCCGGTTGCTGGACCTCGCCCTCGCCGACCGCCCGGCCCCGGTCGTGATGCGCGAGTACCTCGCCGAGGTGGCGGCGCTCGCCGGCTCCGACGCCCCGTTCCAGGTGCTGGCCCACCTCGACTACCCGGCGCGCCACTGGCCGGGCCGCTTCGCCGTCGCCGACTTCGAGCCCGAGATCCGGGCCACCCTGGAGGTCCTGGCCGCGAGCGGGCGGGCACTGGAGATCAACACGCGGGTGCCGATGCCGGTGGAGATCGTGGCGTGGTGGGCCGACGCGGGCGGCGACGCGGTGTCCTTCGGCAGCGACGCGCACGCCCCGGCCGCCGTGGGGCACGGGTTCGCCCGGGCCGCGGCCGTCGCGGAGGCGGCCGGCTTCCGGCCCGCCGACGACGGGTACGACCTCTGGCCGCACGTCTGACTACGCTGGGGGCGTGTCGACGATCGTCGTGCTGGACTACGGCTCGGGCAACCTGCGTTCCGCCGAACGCGCCCTGCGCCGGGTGGGAGCCGACGTCACCGTCACGGCGGACGCCGACACGGCCCTGAACGCCGACGGGCTGGTCGTCCCCGGGGTCGGGGCGTACGCGGCGTGCATGGCCGGGCTCGCGGCGGTCGACGGGCCGCGGATCATCGAGCGCCGCCTCGCGGGCGGCCGCCCGGTGCTCGGCATCTGCGTGGGCATGCAGGTGCTGTTCGACCGCGGCGTCGAGTGGGGTGAGCGGACCGAGGGCTGCGGCCAGTGGCCGGGCACGGTCGAGCGGCTCAAGGCCGACGTGCTGCCGCACATGGGTTGGAACACCGTTCGCGCCCCCGCGGGCACCTCGCTGTTCGCGGGCATCGACCCCGGCACGCGCTTCTACTTCGTGCACTCCTTCGGCGTGCGCCGCTGGGAGCTGGAGCCCTCGGATGCCCTGCGCCCGCCGCTGGTCACGTGGGCGCACCACGGCGAGGACTTCGTCGCGGCCGTCGAGAACGGCGCACTGGCCGCCACCCAGTTCCACCCGGAGAAGTCCGGCGACGCGGGCGCCACCGTGCTGCAGAACTGGCTGCGGGACGTGGTGGGCTGAGCCCGAAATCCGTCGTATCTGATCGCCCCTTCCGTCCCTCCTGAGGAGATGACGCCCGCCGCCCGGCGGGCGCACCCGCAGGGGAGGTCGCATGGAGACCGACGACGCGCAGCGCTGGGCGGACCGCCTGTTCGAGGAACGTCGCGCCCCGGCCGCCGAGGAGGTCACCGGGATCGGGTTCACCCCGTTCCTCCCCGAGCACGCCGAGCGCGCGCGGGAGGCGTCGCGGGCGCTGATGCTGGCGGCCGACGCGGCCGATCCGCCCGCCGCGTGGGACGCGGTGGTGGCGCGGGCCGAGGAGCTCCTGACCAGCGAGGACGTGGGCGTCGTCCGGGCGGCGGTGAAGCTGTTCCTCACCCACCACCCGGTCGGTCGCGACGTGCGGATCCCCGCTCTGGAACGGCGCGCGCCGCTGAAGGTCGTGCCGTCGGCGCCGGAGGACGTCGGCGCGGACGAGGTCGGCGTCGAGGAGGTCGGCGTCGAGGAGGTCGGGGCGGTCGAGGCGAGGCTCAACTGGTGGCGGGAGGACCCGGAGGCCAACGAGCACCACGACCACTGGCACGCGGTCTACCCGACGACCGGCATCGCCGACCCGCGCCCCGGCGACCCGAACCACACGCGCCTGCAGGACCGGCAGGGCGAGCTGTTCCTCTACATGCACCAGCAGATGCTGGCCCGCTACGACCACGAGCGGCTCGCGATCCCGGGCATGCGTCCCGTCGCGCCGCTCGCCGACCACGCCGCCCCGGTCGACGAGGGCTACGACCCGACCACCGGCCTGCAGGGCTTCCCCCCGGACATCTGGACGCCCGACGGCGCGCCCCGCGCCCGGCCGGACGGGGCCCGGATGGCGCCCTCGATCACCCTGCCGAGCGGCAGGCAGCTGCTCCGCAGCGACCTCGACGTCTGGCACACCGCGTTGCAGCAGGTCGCCGACACGGGGTCGGTCGTGGTGACCGGCGG